>NZ_CM001977.1:845089-954688 GCF_000406165.1 Dickeya zeae NCPPB 2538
GGTGCCGATGTGCGCTGGAGCTTCATCGATCAGAACACCGGTGAGCTGCTGAGCGGTGAGGATATTGCCTTTGAAGAAGGGCCAGGGGCGGATGATTTGGTGCGCTGGCGACTTTCTCACACCAATCGCCGCTATGAAAGTGATACCACGACGCTCTTGGAGGACGACTTAGTCTCTGAGCCTAAGACTAAATGAGCAGGATACAGCTATAAAAGAAGCCGCCAAATAAGCAAAAAAACGCCGCAACATTTATTTGTTGCGGCGTTCTTAAAGGATCAATGCGTGATGCATTGCACCTACAGGCGCATGAGGGTCGGTTATTTCTTGATACGAATAACCGGGGTTTCCCCCACAACCACGGTGCCGCTCAGCTTAGTCAGTTCTTTAATCTCATCCATGTTAGAGATAACAACTGGCGTCAGAGTGGACTTGGCTTTCTCTTCCAGCAACGGCAGATCAAATTCGATCACCACGTCGCCTTTTTTGACACGCTGTCCTTCTTCGGCGATGCGTTTAAAGCCTTCGCCTTTCAGTTCAACGGTATCAATACCGAAGTGAACGAACAGTTCGATACCCGTGTCTGATTCAATAGAAAAAGCATGGTTGGTTTCGAAGATTTTACCGATGGTGCCATCGACCGGCGCAACCATCTTGTTACCGCTAGGTTTGATAGCGATACCATCGCCGACGATCTTCTCAGCGAAGACAACATCAGGCACGTCTTCGATATTGACGATTTCACCGGATAACGGGGCAATGATTTCGATGCTGCCGGTTTCTTTCTTGTCATCAGAAACCAGAGATTTCAGTTTATCGAACAAACCCATGATTTTCTCCTAAGCATTAATATTGGGTCAGCACAGCGGTATCAGCAAAGCGTCTTTTCTTTAATGAACCGGCTTACCAGACTGCTTAACTCTTCTGCTGTCGGCTGGGCTAATGCCTGCTCCGCCAGCGCTTTCGCATCTTCGTAGTTGGCATTGCGAATAATTTTCTTGATGCGAGGAATCGAGATGGCACTCATGCTGAACTCATCCAGACCCATTCCCAGCAGCAGTAGTGTAGCACGTTCGTCACCTGCTAGTTCACCGCACATGCCAGTCCACTTGCCTTCGGCATGGGAAGCGTCGATTACCTGCTTAATCAGGGTCAACACGGCCGGAGACATCGGGTTATAGAGATGAGAAATCAGCTCGTTCCCACGATCTACCGCCAGAGTATACTGGGTTAAGTCATTTGTCCCAATACTAAAGAAGTCAACTTCCTTCGCCAGATGATGGGCGATGGCCGCCGCGGCCGGGGTTTCCACCATCACACCGACTTCGATGGTTTCATCAAATACTTTGTTTTCAGCACGCAACTGGGCTTTGAGCATCTCCAGTTCGGCTTTCAGGGTACGCACTTCTTCTACCGAAATGATCATCGGGAACATGATGCGCAATTTACCAAATGCGGAAGCACGCAGAATGGCGCGCAGCTGAGAATGCAGGATCTCCTTGCGATCAAGACAGATACGAATTGCACGCCAGCCGAGGAACGGGTTCTCTTCTTTCGGCAGGTCCATGTACGGCAGGTCTTTGTCACCACCGATATCCATGGTACGCACGATCACCGCCTGAGCGCCCATCGCTTCCGCGACGGCTTTGTACGCCTGGAACTGCTCTTCTTCGGTCGGCAGGGCATCGCGGTCCATAAACAGGAATTCGGTGCGATACAGGCCCACGCCTTCGGCGCCGTTACGTTCAGCACCGGCGATGTCGCGCACGGTACCGATGTTCGCGCACACTTCAACCTCATGACCATCCAGCGTGATGGCCGGCAGATCTTTGAGTTTAGCGAGTTCGTATTTTTCGGTGTTGTACTGCTCCTGAACCGCTTTGAGCTGCTCAATCGTAGCCTGATCAGGATTCAGGTAAATCTTGTTGTTTACCCCATCCAGAATAACGAAATCGCCATTCTTGATTTTCTGGGTAGCGTCGGTAGTCCCTACGATGGCAGGCAGTTCCAGCGAACGCGCCATGATGGAGGTGTGGGAGGTACGGCCGCCGATATCGGTAATGAAACCCAGCACTTTGTTCAGGTTCAACTGTGCGGTTTCAGACGGGGTCAGATCTTTAGCGATCAGGATAACTTCGTCCTGAATGTCACCCAGATCAACGATATGCATGCCCAGGATATTTTTCAGCAGGCGCTTGCCGATATCGCGCATGTCTGCTGCGCGCTCTTTCAGGTATTCGTCATCGAGTTCTTCCAGCGCTTTCGCCTGGGTTTCGATAACGGAAAACGCCGCCGCGTCCGCAGACGCATGCTCGTCTTTAATCAGGGAAATGATTTCCTGCTCGAACTCTTCATCTTCCAGCAGCATGATATGCCCTTCGAAGATGGCTTCTTTCTCTGGCCCCAGCGTCTCGGCGGCTTTTTGCTTGATTGCCTCCAACTGCTGTGACGCTTTGGCGCGACCAGTCAGGAAGAGTTCGATTTCCTTCTCGACCTGGTCTGCGGAGATTTTTTTCCGGTTGATGACAATCTCATCATCTTTCAGTAGCAGCGCCTTACCAAAAGCGATACCCGGTGATACTAATATGCCTGAAATCATAACCCTACCTTACTTGATCCTGATGTTCACTAAAGAGAGCGGGCCGTTTACTCAAGCTCAGCCATCAGTTTAACCAGATGTTCAACGGCTTGCTGTTCGTCTTCGCCTTCAGCTGAAATCGTAACAACAGTACCTTGCGTCAGACCCAAGGTCTGCAACTTGAACAGGCTTTTCGCGCTGGCGCTTTTGCCGTTAGAGGTGACGTTGATTTCAGAGGTAAAACCTTTAGCTTCTTTCACAAACTGTGCGGCAGGACGAGTGTGCAGGCCATTCGGTGCGGTAATCGTTACTTCTTGCTTGAACATTCTGTTTTCCCCAACTTGTTGGATTAGGTTCATGTTGTGGAACTAAAGTTTAGTGTATCTACTGAACTTTAGCCTGTTTGGTTGCCCTGAATGGGTCAGGGCAGGCCGGGATGCGGTTGAGGGAAACGGAATGCGCTTACCCCTGGCTTAAGTCGACAATGCTCCTTGTTCTTATGTTGATGAAGCGTCCGGCCTTGCTGCTTCATGTCACAAGAGTGATATCCGTATGCGGAGCGTCGACAGATATTAATTTCACGCATCAAAATAATTGTCCGGTTAAATACTAAACCTGACGGTGAAAAGCAATGTGCAAGTAACAGAAAGTTTGAACTCTGCCACAAAAAAGCACCCCGCAGGGTGCTTTTTTAACTTTTAAATCACATTTGTGAGTGCCGGAATTACTGCTGCAATTCCTGTTCGGTGAACAAATCGGCAAATAACGCAGTACTGAGGTAACGCTCGCCGGAGGATGGCAGAATCACCACGATGGTTTTGTTGGCGAATTCTTCTTCTTTTAACAGGTTAAGCGCAGCCGCTACCGCCGCACCGGAAGAAATCCCGGCCAGAATGCCTTCTTCTTCCATCAAACGACGGGCCGTGGTGATGGCTTCTTCGTTGGTGATGCGTTCAACGCGGTCGACCAGTTTCAGGTCCAGGTTGGCAGGAATGAAACCAGCGCCGATCCCCTGAATCTTATGCGGGCCAGGTTTGATCTCTTCGCCCGCCAGCGCCTGGGTGATAACCGGGGAGTCTGTCGGTTCAACGGCCACAGAAATGATCGCTTTGCCTTTGGTTTGCTTGATATAGCGGCTGACGCCCGTCAGCGTACCACCTGTACCGACACCAGCAATGAATACGTCCACTTCGCCGTCGGTGTCTTCCCAGATTTCCGGCCCGGTGGTTTTCTCATGAATTTCCGGGTTGGCCGGGTTGCTGAACTGCTGCAACAACAGGTAATGTTCCGGGTCGCTAGCCACAATCTCTTCGGCTTTGGCGATAGCGCCTTTCATGCCTTTGGCACCTTCGGTCAGCACCAGATTGGCGCCCAGCGCTTTAAGCAGTTTGCGACGCTCCAGACTCATGGTTTCCGGCATGGTCAGTGTCAGTTTGTAGCCGCGCGCTGCCGCCACATACGCCAGTGCGATACCGGTGTTACCGCTGGTCGGCTCTACGAGTTCGACACCGGGCTTCAATACGCCGCGTTTTTCGGCATCCCAAATCAGGTTGGCACCGATACGGCATTTGACGCTGAAGCTCGGGTTACGTGACTCCACCTTAGCCAGAATACGCCCATTACCAATGCGATTCAGACGAACCAGCGGCGTATGGCCGATAGTGAAAGAATTGTCTTCGTAGATCTTACTCATAGCCCGTCCTTAATAACTGTATGAAATTTTTGCGAACCTCAGAGAGAATACTCGTTCGCGAAAACCAGTGAAGTAAAGAATCGCTATATCGATATGTTCTGAGGAAATATATTTTCATTAATATCCAGTTATAGAACATCGTAGCGTCACTGGCTCTCCTTTCGGTGTTCGTGTCAGTGCCGGGGCCGTGTGCTGGAAAGATGGCGGTAACGGTCGACCCACAAGGCGGTCGCGCCGCAGACAGCAACCGGCATGATCAACAAGTTCAGCACCGGCACCATGGTGAACAGGCTGACCAGCGCGCCAAATTGCAGATTCGCCAGCTTGTTTTGCCGCAACGCCTTACGCATGGTGGCAAAGCTGACTTTGTGGTTATCGAACGGATAATCGCAATATTGGATTGCCAGCATCCAGGCACCAAACAAAAACCACAGCACAGGAACGACCGTCTGGCCGACGCCCGGTACGAAATACAGCAGCAGTAACACCAGCAGACGGGGTAAATAATAGGCCAATTTTTGCAGTTCGCGTCGCATGATGCGCGGCACGTCTTTGGCAATATCGAGCATGCCGTTGGAAGGCAACGGCTGGCCGGTCAGCCGGGCTTCCAGTTGCTCCGCCAGCAGGCCGTTGAATGGCGCGGCGATCAGGTTGGTCAGGGTGCTAAAGAAATAGCTGAAAACCAGCAAGACGGAAAGTGTCACCAGCGGCCAGAGCAGGTAGCTGAGCCACTGTAGCCACTCCGGCACATGGGTCATTAGCTGCGGGATCCAGGTGCCAAGCTGGCGAAACAGCCACCAAAAAGCACCACCCATCAGCAGGATATTCACCAGCATGGGAAGAATGACAAAACGACGGATACCGGGCAGAGAAAGCAGTTGCCAGCCTTTCAGAAAATAATGCAGGCCGCTGTGTTTGGGATCAAGGTGTTGCGTGTAGGACATGGGGCGGTTCTCACCTTATGGTAGGCAGGTTACGGCATCATATCGGGATGAATTTCGGCTGGCTAGCTGCGATTTGCCTGAAAAAACGGCAAAAAAATGCCCGCAGTCGATCTTTATTATCATAAACTAGTGTACAGACTTGCACTTGAGTACACAGGCAAATACAGTTAGAGGTATGTGTATTTGCCGTAGTGGCAATGTATTGGAATAACTGGGATAGCAATGATGCAGGACCTGCGTCTGATCTTGATTGTCGTTGGCGCGATCGCAATTATAGCACTGTTACTGCATGGTCTTTGGACAAGCCGTAAGGAGCGCTCGTCCCTTTTCCGCGATCGTCCGGTAAAACGCCTGAAGCCAAAGCGTGATGATGCCCCCTTGGAAGACATTGACGATGGGGTGGGTGAAGTGCGGGTAACGTCTTCTCGCCGTCAGCAAAATACGCCGTCCGGCAGCGCTGCGGGTGATCGTTTTGAGGCGACCTTCCGCCAGGAGCCGACCGTCTACGATCCGCTGCTGGATGAGGTTGAGCCGCCAGCGCCGTCGCATCAGCCTGTTCAGCCTGCTACCCCGTATGCTGAACCGCAGCCTCGCTATCAGCAACCCGCTTCCCACCCCCAGCCGGCAGAACCGGTGCAACGCGTTGCGGAGCAGAGAGCGGAAGAGTCGGCACCTGACGTTAACCATCACCCTCATGCTGAACCGGTGTCTGAAGCGTCGTTGTCTTCACAGCCGATGCCACAACAAGAAGTGGTGCTGGTTTTGCACGTAGCGGCTCATCAGGGCGGTGTGATTGGTGGTGAAGTGCTGTTGCAAAGCGTGTTGCAGTCAGGTTTCCAGTTTGGCGAAATGAACATCTTTCATCGGCATGTTAACCCGGCAGGCAGTGGGCCGGTGTTATTCAGCCTGGCTAACATGGTCAAACCCGGTTCGTTCAATGTGGACGCGATGTCTGAATTTACCACGCCGGGCGTGTCGATTTTCATGATGGTGCCGTCTTATGGCGATGCCAGCCAGAACTTCAAGCTGATGCTGCAGTCCGCTCAGCGTATCGCTGACGATGTGGGCGGTGTGGTACTGGATGATGAGCGTCGTCTGATGACGCCGCAGAAAGTGGAAGCCTATAAAGCCCGTATTCGCGATGTGCTCAAAGCAAACAGCGCTCAGAGCGAATAACGGCAGTGCGTTGTGATATCACCGCTTTCAGAAGCCTCCGTTTACGGGGGCTTCTTGCTTTTATCGCGTGTTACGTCCATCGGGGTATGACTTTCATCGAGTAATTACGTTCATCGCGCGGTTTTTCCGTGCTATCTCCATCGCGTCGTTTCCGTAACGAGCGCATTTCGTGTGGTAGTGTCGGCCGGTGAATCTACCGGTTGGCAATAAGGTGCAGACAGTGAGTGGCAATAATACGTTAAAACAGGAGTTGGGACTGGTTCAGGGGATTGGGTTGTTATCGACCTCGCTGTTAGGAACCGGCGTGTTTGCTGTGCCTGCTCTGGTGGCTGAGCAGTCGCAAGGTGATAGCTTGTGGGCCTGGCCGCTACTGATTGCCCTGGTGTTTCCGATTGCGATTGCCTTTGCCTCGTTGGGAAGGCACTTCCCGAATGCCGGTGGGGCGGCGCATTTTGTGAAGCTGGCGTTTGGGCCGCGCCTGGCGCGGGTGACCGGATGGTTGTTCCTGTCGGTGATCCCGGTGGGGTTGCCAGCGGCGATGCAGATTGCCGCCGGGTTCTGGCAGGCTGCCTTTGGGTTGAGTGCCGACGGGTTACTGCTGGTGCAATTGCTGACGCTGGCGGCGATTTGGCTACTGGGAATACGCAGTGCCGGTTCCAGCGCCACCATCCAGACGCTGATTGCCTTACTGGTGGTGCTGTTGGTGGCGGCAATCTGGTGGAAAGGGCAGATTGCGCCGTCCCAGATTCCGTGGCCTGCGCTTACGCAGGTTCACGGCGCACAGATGCTGGATGCGCTGGCAGTGATGTTCTGGTGTTTCGTCGGGCTGGAAGCCTTTGCGCATCTGGCAACGGAATTCAAATCACCCGAGCGTGATTTCCCGCGGGCGCTGCTGATAGGCATGTTGCTAGCCGGTGCCGTTTATTGGGGATGTACTGTCGCCGTTTTGCATTTCGGGGCTTACGGTCCCCATCAGGCTGCCACCGCATCGCTGCCGGGCATAGTGGTGCGATTGTTTGGCGAGCATGCCTTGTGGCTGGCTTGCATTGTCGGCTATCTCGCCTGTTTCGCCAGCGTGAATATTTATACCCAGGGTTTTGCCCGTCTGGTGTGGTCGCAGGCCCCGGAAGGGAGCCGACTAGCGCGTTTATCCACTGCGCGCGCGCCGGTGAACGCGTTATCGCTGGTGGTGGCCTGCTGCCTGCTCTGTTGCCTGTTGATTTACTGGCTGCAACTGCCGTTATCTGAGCTGATCGTTTACGCCAACGGCATTTTTATTTTGATTTATCTGCTGTGTATGCTGGCGGGGTGGCGGCTGTTGCATGGCCGTTCCCGTGTGATGGCAAGCATCGGGAGTGTACTATGCGTGGCGTTGCTGCTGACGCTCGGCTGGAAATCGCTGTATGCGTTAGGGATGCTGACGGTGCTATGGCTGGTGCTGCCGGTAAGACGTGCTGTTATCGCTACTGAATAAAACCAGACAGGAGCGCAGGCCCTGTCTGGCATCGTGCCGCTGTGTTACTGAGCGTCGTCGCCAGGCGGCAGTTGTTCCGTGGCTTCGCGGCCTGCGACTTTCGCTTCCAGCTCGCTCATCCGCTGTTCCAACAGCGCCAGTTTTTCGCGGGTACGCAGCAATACCTGGGTTTGTAAGTCGAATTCTTCACGGCTGACTAAATCCAGTTTGCCTAACTGCGATTGTAAGATCTGACGGATTTTCTTCTCCATGTCTTCGCCAAATTCCCGGATGCCTTTTGGCATGGATTCCTGCACCTGACGGGCAATCTGCTCTAATTTCTTCGGGTCAATCATGACACTTTCCTGAACTGTTTGACGAAAGGGTGGATATACATCAAGTGTAATGCCTGACCCGCACGGTATAAACAAAAAGTCATTTTCATTCGATAAATTTTGCGATCCATAAGCGGGGTTAGTGATTGCCCCTCCCTTCGGTTAGCGCTATAGTAACCCTGCTTATTCTCAGGGCGGGGTGTAATTCCCCACCGGCGGTAAACCAGTGTGTGGCCTTAAGGTCAGCTGGAAGCCCGCGAGCGCTCAGACTGCATGGTTTGAGGTCAGCAGATCCGGTGTAATTCCGGGGCCGACGGTTATAGTCCGGATGGGAGAGAGTAACGGTTTCTGACAGGCTAGCGCCTGCCCGCGTTATTTTTTGCGTTTTTGTCTGTTTTCTCAGTGCAAAAACGACTCCTCAAGTTCGCCCTGATTCTGGTAATCCATACTAACAATGAGGTTTTTTTACCATGAATCAGACTTTACTTTCCGAATTCGGTACACCTGTCGAACGCGTTGAACGTGCGCTGGATGCATTGCGTCAAGGCCGTGGCGTCATGGTGTTGGATGATGAAGACAGGGAAAATGAAGGTGATATGATTTTCCCCGCCGAAACCATGACCGTTGAGCAAATGGCGCTGACCATTCGCCACGGCAGCGGTATCGTATGTCTGTGTCTTACTGAAGAACGCCGCCAGAAGCTGGAACTGCCGATGATGGTGGAAAATAACTCCAGCCATTATCAGACGGCGTTCACCGTGACTATCGAAGCGGCTGAAGGCGTCACCACAGGTGTTTCTGCCGCCGATCGCCTGACAACCATTCGTACCGCGATTGCCGATGATGCCCGTGCGAGCGATCTGAATCGCCCTGGTCATGTGTTCCCACTGCGTGCGCAGCCGGGTGGCGTGCTGGCGCGTGGTGGTCATACTGAAGCCACGGTGGATTTAATGCGTCTGGCTGGGTTTAAACCGTTCGGCGTGCTGTGCGAACTGACCAATGATGATGGTTCCATGGCGCATGCGCCGGAAGTGATCACCTTCGCAAAACAGCACAATATGCCGGTGCTGACTATCGAAGATCTGGTGGCTTACCGTCAGGCGGCTGAGCGTAAAGCCAGCTGATTGTTGCCAGACACTATCACGTCTTTGAAACAGGGCCGGTTTTCCGGCCCTGTTTTTTAGATAATTGTTTTTCAGATATGTATTTTTAGGCAGATGCTTTTTCAGGCGTAGGCTTTTTCAGATGCCGGGTTTAGGCTGGTTTGCGAGTCAGTAGTGTGGCAAAACGCAGTTTGATGCGATTGCCGTCGGCGTCGGTTTTGTGCAGTTCCCCCACATCCTCGTTGTATTTCACTATTTCCCAGTCACGATAATAGTCGTGCAATTCGTTGTGCCCGAAAGTGAACGAGAATGGCAGCGGGCAGGGGAAGTCGTCGGTGGACATAGCGGCGACAATCAGGTTATAGCCTCCGGCGACCGTGTGTTCCTGCATATTGCTGATAATAGCCGGGACGCAGGAACGATCCAGAAACATGAATACCACTGTCGACAGGATGAAATCGTACTGATGGCGAATATCGGCCTGATTGATGTTGTGGACGAACGCGTCGATCCCACTGAGTGACTCATCCGCGATTATCTGGTTGAGCTTATCAATACTCATGGCGTTCTTGTCACAAGCTGTAACTTCAAAGCCTTTCAGGTTCAGGTAGAGTGCGTTACGTCCGCCGCCACAGCCCAGATCCAGCGCTTTTCCCGGCTGGATATAACGCAGGGCGTTGACAACTTCTGAGTGGGTGCGTGTCAGCTCATATTTTTTGTGGTAGTAATCTTCCGCCGTGCAATAGAAACTGAGCTGGCATTGCAGGTCGTCGGAAAACGCGGCAATGCGGTGCCAGCGCTGCGGCTCAATATAAGGCGGCTGTTGCTGTGGTGAAAACAGCAAGCGCTCTGTGACTTCGCCTTGTTCCGTCAACAGTTCGAACGTCAGTTCGCCCTGCAGTATTTCCAGTTTTGCCCAGGTGCCTTCTTTGGTGTTGTGCTTTTCCTGGAACGCCGCAGGCAGCATATTGCTGTTCCATACCGGCATCTGTTTATAACAAATCAGTTCTTGCATTGGGACCTCGTACGTTCGCGTCTATGGCTATTCTATTAATCACGCGATGGTGTTACCAGAAATATGTATTATAAATGCATGAAATGGCAAGGCGACCGCCGGGCGGTCGCTGGATACACCATCATAATGACAGTTGTCGTAGCAGTGGGAAGGCCTCTTTCATGCGGTCGCCGCCGACCACGAAGGCCCGTAACTGTTCCCCTGCCATTCCCTTTGCCACGATGCCGCCATGATCGGCGATGAGGTGCCAGGTGAGTGCCGGGTTTTGTGTTTCCCCCGCCAGTTGCAACGGAAACAACGGCGTTTTTACTTTAATCAACATCGCAGGCAGGGTGAGTGGCTGCTCCCCTTGAGGGTGATGAGTTTCCGGGGGAAGGCGTGCGACAATACTGTGAGCCGCGATGCTGGCGGTCAACTGGATCGGTTGTAAAAAGGGCAGCAGTTTACCGTTAATTTCAGCGCAATCTCCCAACGCATAAATATGCGGATCAGAGGTGCGTAACTGGCTGTCGGTGACGATACCACGGTTTACCGACAGGCCTGCCGCTGCGGCCAGACCGGTATTGGCACGCAGTCCGATGGCGGAGATGACTTCGTCTACCATCAGTGTGCGGCCGGATACCAGCGTTACGCGCAGGCCTGTCTCGGTTTTTTCCACCTGCTGGAGCTCGGTGTCGAGTAGCAGTTCCACCCCTTGTTGCAGCAATGTGGTTTGCAGGCGGGCGCTGAGTTCGACAGGCAGAAGACCGGAAAGAAGATGCGATGCCCGATCCGCCACCATGACCTGTTTACCGGCTTGCGCCATATCCATCGCCAGTTCACTACCGATCAACCCCGCGCCGACTACCAGAATACGTGTTGCCTGCATCAGGCGAGTTTCCGCCTGACGATACTCCTGCTGGCTATTGAGCGTCAGCATCCATTCACGACCGGGAATGGGGGGGAGCACGGCGCTGGCACCGGTAGCCAGCACCAGTGTGTGGTAATCATACTGACGGTTACCACAGATGACGTGGCGTCGACTGGCGTCAATCGCGGTGACGGCGGTATGCGCCAACAGGGTAATCCGCTGTTCTTCAGCAAAGTGCGCGGCACTCATGCGTGTCAGGTCGTCGGCTCGGCGTTGCTGGCTTAACACATGGCTGAGCTCCGGCTTGCTGTAGTCGTCACCGCTGTCGGCGGTGATCAGGCGAATAGGGCAGTGAGCATGCTGTTTACGCAGGCTTTTAATCAATTGCCGGGCAGCAAAGCCTGCCCCGACAACGATTGTTTCATCAGAAATGATTTCATCAGACATGGCCGTTCCTTAGTTGATGGGGTTAAACACGTCTTTGCCTAAGCTGCATTCGGGGCATAAGAAGGTGTCCGGTACATCAGACCAGGTGGTACCCGGTGCCACGTCCTGCATCGGTTCGCCGATAGCCGGGTCGTAAATCCACTGGCATACGCTGCACTGCATGCGCCCGCTATACTGCGGCTCAGAGGTGTTGCTACAGGCGCAGGGGGAGGCGGCGGTTATCTCTGCGGATATGCCGGTGTCGGTCGCCACGGGCGTGGGGCTGATGTCCGTGGCGACCGGTGATACGGTTAACGGATGCAGCGCCCATTGGCGGGCAATTTCTCGACCATGTTCCCGGCAAATTGCCAGCGCAGACCCATCCGGACGCCATTTGGTTTTCAGCGACAGCGTGGTCTCGAAACCCGCGTCCATCAGCCGGGTCTGGATACGATCAACCGCGCCGCCGTTCCAGCCATAACTACCAAAGGCAGAGGCTTTCTTGTTCTGAAAACGCAGGCCGGTGATCTCTTCTAACATGGCGGCCACTTTCGGCATTATCACGTTATTCATGGTGGAAGAACCCACCAGCACACCTTTAGAGCGGAATACCTGCGTCAGAATTTCATTTTTGTCATGGCGGGCCACATTGTAGATTTTGACGGCGACACCCGGATCGACATCATGGATCCCCTGGGCGATGGCATCCGCCATCATGCGGGTATTGTTGGACATGGTGTCGTAGAACAGCGTGATGCGATCTTCCTGATAGCTATCCGCCCAGCGCAAATAGTGGTGAATAATCTGCGCCGGGTCATCGCGCCATACCACGCCGTGGGAGGTGGCAATCATCGATAATGGCAGGTTAAACGCCAGCACTTCGTTGATTTTGGCGGTGACCAGACGGCTGAACGGCGTCAGGATATTGGCGAAGTAGCGTTGGCACTGCTCGAACAGTTCACCCTGATCGACTTCATCATTAAACAGGTGTTCATCGCAGTAGTGCTGCCCAAATGCGTCATTACTGAACAGGACCGCATCACCGCTCATATAGGTCATCATGCTGTCTGGCCAGTGCAGCATCGGCGTTTCGATGAACACCAATTGCTTGCCGTTGCCGATGTTTAGTGAATCGCCGGTTTTGACGGTGTGGAAGTTCCATTCAGGATGATGGTGATGACCGGTAATCGAGTCGATAGCGTTATGGGTGCAGTAAATCGGCGTATTGGGGATATAGGCCATCAGCTCGCTCAGCGCCCCGGCGTGATCTTCCTCGGCATGGTTGATGACGATATAGTCGATCTGCGCCAGATCGATCTCCGCCATCAGGTTCTGGACAAAATCACGGCTGAACTTGTGGTCAACGGTGTCGATCAACACCGTTTTTTCTTCCCGGATCAGGTAGCTGTTATAGCTGCTGCCTTTCAGCGTTTTGTATTCAGTGCCGTGGAAGTCGCGAACTTCCCAATCCCGTTGGCCAACCCAGTGAATGTTATTTTTAACATGAATAGACATCGTCATACTCCAGTGAACGTAATAAAGGTCGATGCCATGTCATTGCACAGGCCGTGCCATGTTTTATATTGTTGATTTTTAATGATTTTAAAAATAGCCTTTGTCATTATGACAATAACCGGATAATGTCTTTTTGACACTCATTTGTGAAAAAGACACACCATGACGCTATCGATAGATGCCTTTGCGCACATTGCTATTGAGTTGCAGCAAGGGCTTTCAACCCGCGACCGTTTTCAACGCCTGCTCAACAGCCTGCGCCAATTACTCTGCTGCGATGCCGCCGCGTTGCTGCGTTATGAAAGTCAGTTGCTGCGCCCGCTGGCAACCGATGGGCTGGCACCGGACGTGCTGGGGCGGCGTTTTCGGCTCTCCGAACACCCGCGTCTGGAGGCGATAGCCCGTGCCGGTGATGTGGTGCGGTTCCCCGCTGACAGCCAGCTTCCCGACCCTTACGATGGCCTGATCCCCGGTCAGGAAGCGTTGAAAGTACATGCCTGCGTCGGTCTGCCACTGTTTGCTCACCATTCGCTGATTGGTGTATTGACCATTGACGGGATGGATCCACACCAGTTCGATCATTTTAGTGATGAAGAGCTACGGTTGATTGGCGCGATGGCGTCGGTAGCCCTGAGTAATGCGTTACTGATGGAGCAACTGGAACGCCAGACCGTGGCTCCACTGCCGGATGTCGCCCCGATGGCGGAAGAGAATGCCGATGAGATAGTGGGGTTGTCTGCGCCCATGCAGCAACTGAAAAAAGAAGTGGCGATTGTGGCCGATAGCGACCTTAACGTGCTGATCATGGGGGAAACCGGGGTCGGCAAGGAACTGGTGGCGCGGGCCATCCATCAGGGATCGCGACGTGCTGATCGCCCGCTGGTGTATCTGAATTGTGCCGCGCTGCCGGAGTCAGTGGCGGAAAGCGAACTGTTCGGCCACGTGAAAGGGGCGTTTACCGGCGCGATCCATCATCGTACTGGTAAGTTTGAACTGGCGGATAACGGTACGCTGTTTCTGGATGAAATCGGCGAGCTGTCGTTGACCTTACAGGCCAAACTGCTGCGGGTATTGCAGTACGGCGATCTGCAGCGCGTGGGTGACGACAGCAGCCTGAAAGTGAATGTGCGTGTGCTGGCGGCGACCAACCGGGATTTAAAGCAGTCGGTGCAGGAGGGGACGTTCCGCGCCGACTTGTTCCACCGGCTGAGCGTGTTTCCGCTATCGGTGCCGCCGCTGCGCGCGCGTGGTCAGGATATTGCGCTGCTGGCCGGTTTTTTCTGTGAGCGCAGCCGGGCCAGACTCGGGTTGCAACGCTTGTCATTATCGCCGCAAGCGACCCAGCTGCTGGTGCGTTATCCGTGGCCGGGGAACGTGCGCGAGCTGGAACATGTCATCTATCGGGCGACGATTGTGGCGCGGGCGGGGAACACGGTGGGGAACACGAGCGGCGATCTTGTCTTACGGCCGGAACACTTGAATCTGGATGGTGTACTGCCCGATGAGCCTCATCCCGCTAACGCAGAAAATACCGCGCCGTCGTGGCGTGGCGTCAGCCTGCGGGATGCCACGGAGCATTATCAACGACAGGTGATTAGCGATACGCTGGCGCGGCATCAGGGTAACTGGTCGTCCTGTGCCCGCGAGCTGGCGGTAGACAGCGGTAATTTACACCGTATGGCAAAACGGCTGGGGATAAAATAACAAACCCCGGCATGGCCGGGGTTTGAAGCACAGGCTTAGCGAATCATCAGCCGCAGCGGATGCATTTCTGTGACTGGATCACCTGGAAGAAGTCGTTGCCCTTGTCATCCACCAGAATGAAGGCCGGGAAGTCTTCCACTTCGATTTTCCATATAGCTTCCATACCCAGTTCCGGGTATTCCACACACTCCAGGCTCTTGATGCTGTTCTGCGCCAGAATAGCTGCCGGGCCGCCGATGCTGCCGAGATAGAAGCCACCGTGTTTATGACATGCGTCGGTGACCTGCTGGCTGCGGTTGCCTTTGGCCAGCATGATCATGCTGCCGCCGTGGGATTGCAGCAAATCAACGTAAGAATCCATACGGCCAGCGGTTGTTGGGCCGAGTGAACCAGACGCATAGCCTTCCGGAGTTTTCGCCGGGCCTGCGTAGTAGATCGGGTGATCTTTCACGTATTGCGGCAGTTCACCGCCGTTATCCAGCAGTTCCTTCAGCTTGGCGTGCGCAATGTCGCGCGCCACGATGATGGTGCCGTTCAGCGACAGGCGAGTGGAAACCGGGTATTGCGACAGCGTTTTGAGGATGTCTGCCATCGGGCGGTTCAGGTCGATACGCACCACTTCACCTTCGCCAGCCTGACGCAGGTGTTCCGGAATGTATTTACCGGGGTTGGTTTCCAACTGTTCCAGCCAGATACCTTGGCGGTTGATTTTGGCTTTGATGTTACGGTCCGCCGAGCAGGACACGCCCATCCCCACCGGGCAGGAGGCACCGTGACGCGGCAGACGGATCACCCGCACATCGTGCGCGAAGTATTTGCCGCCGAACTGGGCACCGAGCCCCAGATTACGGGCTTCTTCCAGCAGTTCCTGCTCCAGTGCTACATCGCGGAACGCCTGACCGTGTTCGTTACCCTCGGTCGGTAATTCATCGTAGTAGCGGGTGGAGGCCAGTTTCACGGTTTTCAGGTTGGTTTCTGCTGAAGTGCCGCCGATGACAAAGGCAATGTGGTACGGCGGGCAAGCCGCGGTACCCAACGTGCGCATTTTTTCTACCAGATAGTTTTTCAGTTTACCCGGTGACAGCAGCGCTTTGGTTTCCTGATACAGATAGGTTTTGTTGGCGGAACCGCCGCCTTTGGTGACGAACAGGAATTTATACTCATCCCCTTCGGTGCTGTAGAGGTCTATCTGCGCTGGCAGGTTGGTGCCGGTGTTGACCTCTTTGTACATGTCTAGCGCCGCATTCTGGGAGTAGCGCAGGTTATCTTCGATAAAGGTGTTGTATACACCGCGCGACAGTGCTTCGGCGTCGTTGCCGTTGGTCCACACGCGCTGGCCTTTTTTACCGACGATAATGGCGGTCCCGGTATCCTGACAGGTCGGCAGGATGCCTTTGGCAGCGATTTCGGAGTTACGCAGGAACTGCAGGGCGACATAACGGTCGTTTTCGCTGGCTTCCGGGTCGTGCAGAATATCGGTGACCTGCTGCTGGTGGGAAGGACGCAGCATGAAAGAGGCGTCGTGGAATGCCTGTTGTGCCAGCAAGGTCAGCCCCTGCGGGTCAACTTTGAGAATATCCTGGCCTTCAAACTGGCTAACGGAAACAAAGTCGCTGCTGATCAAACGGTATTCGGTTTTATCTTTCGCTAATGGAAACGGATCTTGGTAATAAAACGGTTTATTCGACATTTTCTTCTCACTTGCAGCCGCATAATTGAGTGATTTATCGGGTCTTATTTCCGCCTAAGGCTTTTGTGCCGGTCTTATTGTTGTGTCCGTCGTCTTTGGCACGACGACAAAAGCAATAAACGTGGTTGATATTCCTTAACTTGCGCCAGTTGTGCGCCTATTGAGGGATACCACCTCACATACTATGGCTTTATGGCGGGGAGTACCACGCTGACAAGTCACATTATTTTTATCTTCGTCATGTTTTCGTCGAAAATATATCGCAGACAGAAACAGGATGTTGATATTGATAATCGTGACATGACGGGCGCCATATTAAGTCATTTATTTAAATTAATTAAGTGCAATGTGTCGGGGTGATAAATACCCATTGAATAAATAAGGGTACACATCACCTTGCCGATATGTTGATTTTATTATTCGCGTTGTTCGAGCAAGGTATCGATGAGCCACAGTCCCGCCGGGCCGGGGGGCGAGGGGCGGGACCAGGCGATATCCACTTCAATTTGCCGCGGCCAGCCCGGCAGTGGTAGCTCCACCAACTGATTCTGCGCGTATTCGTTTACCAGCCAGCGCGGCAGGGTGCTCCAGCCAAATCCTTGTTGCGCCATTTCTAACAGCATCAGGTACGACGGCGTTGACCAGCTGGCGCTTTCCGTTTGTGGGCGTTCCCGCTGGCTGTAAGTATGCAGACATAACTGGCGTACCGTGGCGAGTTGTTCCTGTGTTACCTGAGTCTGCTGCGCCAGCGGATGCGTGCGGGCGACATAGACCGCCATTTCGGTTTTCACCTGCAACCGGGATACCGCAATGTCGATCGGGTAATGTGCCTGCGCTTGTAATACGCCAACATGGGCGCGTTGAGATTGCAGCAGTTCCACCACGTCTTCGTCTTCCGCAATCAGGCATTCGAATTCCACGTCGGGAAACCGCACGGCGAAGCGTTGCAGTATCGGGTGATAGTAACGGCACTGCCAGGTGTCCGATAACACGAAGGTGAGCCGTGGCTCGACTTTATCTGCCAGCCGGATTGACAGTTCATCCAGCGCTTCGCTGGCGGACAGAATCGCTTTCACATGACTGAGCACCTTGCGTCCTTCATCCGTCAGCACTGGCTGATGACCACGTCTGTCGAACAGCTGCAATCCCAGGTCGGCTTCCAGATTCGCCACCGCCGTACTGACGGTGGACTGGCTTTTTTGCAGGTGACGTGCTGCGGCGGAAAACGAGCCGGTATTCACCGTGGCGATGAACGCCAGCAGTGATTCAGGAGAATAACGCATCGCTGCCTCTATCGATTTTTTAGATGGATTCTAATTTATCACTATTGGTTATTTCGATGAAAATAGCAATCCATCAGCGCTACTGCGCGATCAGTAGGAGGAATATATGCAACAGAACACTCAGCAAACAGGACATCATCCGTCAAAATCCTGGCGTGAACGGATAGTGCATGCCGTGGGTTTTGAAGTGATGGCGTTATTGATTTGCGCGCCGATAGGGGCATGGGTACTGGAGCGATCCATCCTGCAGGTCGGGGTGCTATCTATCATGCTATCCAGCGTGGCAATGGTCTGGAACGTGGTGTACAACAGCGTGTTTGATCGCCTGTGGCCGGTCAGCCGCGTGAGACGTGGCGTATGGGTGCGTGCAGGACATGCGTTGGGCTTTGAAGGTGGTTTTATCCTGTTTGGTTTGCCGCTGGCCGCCTGGATGCTGAATATTACGTTGTGGCAGGCACTGATGGTGGAAATCGGCTTCTTCCTGTTTTTCCTGCCGTACACCATGGCCTACAACTGGCTGTACGACCTGTTGCGTGAGCGTCTGCTAACCCCAGCGGTACAGGGACGCTAGTCGGCACCCGAGGCAGAAGAGTGAGCGTTTGCTTTCTCCTTGCTTCGGGTCCGTTTTCATCCGTCGGTCGACTGACGCAGTGACGCCCGGTATTCGGCGTAATCCGGCATGTGAGGAATGCGCCACAGATACCAGGCTGCCAGCGTGCGATAGGGGCGACAAGGCTCGCTCATCTCCAGCATCGCTTTGCGCGTGGGGTCTTGTGGCAGGCGATACAGGTAACGAAACCCCTGTTTGATGCCGAGATCGTCCACCGGCATGATATCCATCCGCTCCAGTGTGGAGATCAATAGCATTTCTACCGTCCAGCGGCCGATGCCTTTCAAAGTGCAAAGGCGCTCGATCAGCGTATCGTCATCCAGATGTTCGGCTGCCGTTCTGGCGGGTACCAATCCACTCATTACGCCCTGCGCAATGCCTTTCACCGTGTCGATTTTACGGGCGGAAAAACCGCACTGGCGTAACACCTCGGGTTCGCACGCCACCAGTTGTTCAGCAGATGGAAAACCGCTCTCTCCCACGTCAAAACGTTGCTGTAGCTTGCCGATGATCGCGGCGGCGGCACGGTTACTGAGTTGCTGGCTGGAGACCGCCCGGATCAGCGCCTCGTAAGGTTCCCGTGCCGGTCGGCTTTCAAAGCGGATATGACCGACGCCGTCTATCAAGCGCGCCCAGTGCACATCAATGGCGGACAAATGGGCAAGAGCCTGAGTTTCGTCGAACGGGAGGGGTGATGGCGTCATAGGGTGGCTCCTTATGGTTGGCGATGTATTCCAGCAGGCAATGTTCCGCTAAGAGAGATATACTCAATTATACTGGTTATTTGAACAGGTTTGCGCATGAATTTTGAACTGTTTGCCGATGAGCCGCCGGAGCGCCGGAATGAAACGTTGGCACCCGGTGCGGTGGTGTTGCGCGGTTTTGCCTGGCCGCAGGCCGATGCGTTGCTGGCAGCTCTCAAGACCGTGACGCAACGAGCGCCGTTTCGGCACCTGGTGACGCCGGGCGGGTATACCATGTCGGTGGCGATGAGTAATTGCGGGACACTGGGTTGGGTGAGCGACGAGCACGGCTATCGCTACAGCGCGCAGGACCCGCTCAGCGGTCAGCCCTGGCCTGCTATGCCCGCTTGTTTCTTGCAGTTGTCTCAGGCCGCGGCACGCGAGGCGGGATATCACGACTTTGCGCCCGATGCCTGCCTGATTAACCGCTACGCCGTTGGTGCCAAACTGTCGTTACATCAGGACAAAGACGAGCTGGATTTACGCCAGCCGATTGTGTCCGTGTCGTTAGGGTTGAGCGCGGTGTTCTTGTTCGGTGGCATGAAACGCAGCGACCCTTGCCAGCGGCTGACGTTGACGCACGGTGATGTGGTGGTGTGGGGGGGGCCGTCCCGATTGTGTTACCACGCTATTTTGCCGCTAAAACGCGGGCCGTTGCCGATGGGAATGTCCGATGAGGTACGCCTGAATCTGACGTTTCGCTGCGTATGAGTGTCCCCCACGGTGTGGGGGACACTCATCATGACGTTGTATGATTACTTCGCAGAGAAGTGCATGTACTCCAGCGCGTTTTCACCCGCTATACGGCCTGAGTTGAGGGCAAAACCGAACGTCCCGCCGCCCAACAGCAAGTCATAGGTGTCGCCGTACATACCGGCGGCATCGTTGCCGGTCACGTACAGGCCCGGTACCGCGCTGCCGTTGGGGCTGACTGCTTCCATTTTCTCGTTAATTTTCACACCGCCGAGCGTACCGAGTGCTGCTGGCATCATCTTCACCGCATAGAACGGGCCGGTTTTCACCGGGCGCAGATAATCCATGTTCTTGTTGAAGATCTCGTCGCGTTTCTGGGTAGCATAGCGATTGTTGTCTTCAATGGTGCGTTTCAGCACGGCCGGGTCGATGGCCATTTGTTTGGCCAGGTCGTCGATACTGTTGCTTTTGAAGACAAAACCGCGGTTTTTCTGGAGCTCTTTGGCAAACTCGTCGTCGAATTTCACCAGTTTGGTATTGGCGATAACCCATTCACCGATCGGCACATCAATACCGTCGTTGACCACGTGCTTGCGGGTTTCCTCGTCGAAGACGGAGTACATAACGCCACCTGCTTTCGCCAGCGCGTTACCGGCGTGCGGCCAAATGATAACGATGGACTCATCGGTGAAGCGGCGTCCGGTTTTGTCTACCCACAGGTACGGCTGGCGAGCGGCGGCCAGCATCTGGGAGTTAGGGGCATACTCCGGCAGACCGGGGCGGTAAGACTGCACTACGCCCATGCCTTCTTCTTTGGCACCGGCTTTCCACGCCATTTTGATGCCGTCGCCGTCTTTACCGATGTTACCGACCATGATGGTGTCGGGCATAGCGACGTATTTTTGCAGCATCTCTTTGTTGTTGGCGTAACCACCGGTGGCGACGATCACCGCTTTGGTGTCGATCTGGAACGGTTTACCGTCGCTGCCTTCCGCGATCACGCCGGTAATTTTGCCGTCCTTCATCACCAGGTCTTTACCGGCGGTTTTCACCAGTGTGGTGACCTTCATGTTCTTAAACTGCTCATGGAAGGTTTTGATCAGGTAGCGACCGTGGCCGGGGCCATCGATAACGTGCCAGGTCAGCATCCCGCCCGGCCCGCCGGGGCCGATGTATTCAAACTTGATGCCTTTGGATTTCACCCACTCGATGGTGTCGGCGGAACGATTGACGAAGGTACGCACCACATACGGGTTGGCCATCCAGTGGCTGTATTCCATGATGGTTTTAAAGGCCATATCCGGCGTGACGACGATCCCTTGGCGTTTTTGCATCGAACTGTTGGCCGCGAAGATACCTTCCGCGAAATTGCCTGTGCCGCCGACGGCGGGCTGTTTTTCCAGTAAGACGACGCTAGCGCCTTTCTCGGCGGCCGCCATGGTAGCGGCAGTACCGGCGGCACCCGCACCAATCACCACCACATCCGCGCTTTTCGGGATGTCGACCGTTTTGGCCGGTTCAGCGCTTTTCGCCGGTTCTGCCGCGGGCTCGGGTTGTCCTGATGCCTGAGCAGAGGTGATTCCCAGCACCGAGAGGCACAAAGCCGCAAGGAGTTTTTTTCGGTATTGAACCATATTATTTTCCTTTTATTTTACGCGTGGAATAACGCGCCAAAGACTGGCGCATCGTCCGGTATTCAGTTCGCCTTGGCTTTGGCGTAAGCCGCCTGCGAGGCGTCATGCACCGCGCCACTGGTCATGGTGGCGCCGGAAACCCCATCGACATTGATGGTCTTTTTCTCGGTCATGGTTTTGGCCAGCTCTTTGGCCGCTTCGCCGCCGACTTCCGGGGTTTCGTCTGGGGCATCGATAGTGGCTTTTTGCACGACGCCTTTGGCATCGATATCCAGAGTGACGGTGACGTCACCACCGATACCTTGTCCGGTCGCTGAGTAGGTACCGGCTTTGAATTGGTCTTCAGCGACGGCCACGCCAGCTATCAGCAACAGGCAACCCAATAATGTGATGGAACTTTTTTTCATAACGAACATTCACTCTGTATGGTTAATATCATCAATAAACGGGAACCCGCGCCGGGCTAAGGGGTCAGCAGCGTTTTCCCTTCTTCGTGGCTGAGATGGCGAAACAACAGGCAACTCAGCGGTAATCCGGTGCCGAGCAGTAGCAACAGCAGGCTGAAATGGTTGATGTTCAGTAGTGGTTCCCATTGGGAAAACAGCCGCAACGCCGGGAAGGTCAGCGCCATGCTGAGCATGACGGCAATCAACTGACTGAGGATCATGATGTTATTGCCGCTGTTGTAGGTGTCGCTGCACAGGTGGCAGCAGGCCAGCGTGCTTTCCGCTGAGTGCAACAACGCGGTCATCAGGCCGATAGCGACAGCGCAGACGCCAATCACCGGCAGTAAGCGGTGCTGAATGGCGAGGCCGAGCAGCAGCACGAGGGCTGAGGCCAGCAGCGTGCCGTACATCAGCACATTGCGGTAACCCAGCCAGCGAATCAGCGGTTCGAACACCAGCTTGGCCAGCAGCGCGCCGAGGGAAAACAGCAACATGATGAGACCGGCGGTCGCGGGCGGCAGCCCGAGCGAGGTCTGAACCACCAGTGATATCACTACCGGCAGCGAGGCCAGCAGTAAGCGGGTGAGCACACCACCCCATACCCCGACATAAAAAGAACGGATGCTGAACAGGGACACCGGCAGCAGCGCTTCGCGCCCCGGCAGGTCACTGCGCAGGTAAAATAACGTGCAAAGGGTACAGGCCAGACCCAACAGCACGATGACTGGCAGCGACAGCAGGTGCCGCGGTGCCGCGGCCAATAACAAGGTTACCGTTAACAGAATGCCGACCAGTGGCAGCAGGTGACGCATCGACACCCGGCAGGTGCTGACGCGGGTGCTCGTATCCGTCGGCAGAATGCGCCACGCCAGCCACAGGCACAGCAGCGCCAGGGGGACTGGCGCGATAAAAATAGCCCGCCAGGATAACCCGTCGGTCAGCAGGCTACCCAACAGCGGGCCCGTCAGGGTGCCGAACATGCCGAGCAGCGTCATACGGTTAAGGAAGGACAACCGGGTATCGGCGGGGGTGTATCGCAGCACTTGTGTGCGGATCACCGGCAACAGTAGCGCGCCGCCGGTTCCCTGAATAAACCGCCCCAAACCCAGTTGGAGCGCGGAATCAGCATGAAAGCACAGCAGTGCGCCGCCGGTGAAGATGGTCAGGGCGGCGAGACACGTACGCCGCTCTCCCAGATGCTGGCTCAGCCAACTGTTAATCGGGGTAAAGGCCACGACGGTGATGACGTAAGCCATGACGATCGGTTCCATACGCAAGACGGGCTGGTGCAGCGCACGGGCTATCGCTGGTACGGCGACGTACAGCATGGTGGTGTCCAGCGATTGCATGAAGAACGCCGCCGAAGCCAGCCAGAAGAGTGCGCGTGGGCCCGTCATAGTCAGGCTACCGTCATCTGACCGGCGTACAGCACGAACAGCCGCAGCAGGAAGACACCCAGCAGCGTCAGGCTGGCGGTAAGGCGCGGCAGGAACGCGATACGGCGTTGCATCGCCGGTACACTGCCTGCCGCCAGCGGCACCAGCATGCCGATGACGATAATACCGATCCAGAACACGCCGCCCCAGAATCCGCTCAACGCTACCTGTGCCGCGACCAATTTCTGCCCACCGCCTAATAACAGGCCAGTAAAAAAGGCAAAGAGCAAAAACAGTTCAACCAGCGCGATCGGCTTTTCCAGTTTGTGCAGCAGATGCAGGGTGTGCGGGCAGTATTGCTGGCTGCTCGCCGAGGCACCGACCATCATCAGTACCGCGACGCCGGAGGTGACGCCGGACACCAGAAACAGCACCGGCAGTACTGGATTGTTCAGCAGTGGAAAGGATTTCAACGCCGAGAGCAGAAAGCCGGTATAGCAACCGAGCAACAACGCCAGCACCAGCAAGACATTTTCTACCGGACGCAGGTAGCGAGTCACCCAGGCGATAACCCGGTTGAGCACCGCGTGTAACGCGCCCGGCAACCGGCGTTCACTCCAGGCCAGCAGCGGTTGGCGGTACAGGCTGGCAATCCACAGGAACATCACCAGCATGTACACCTGAAACAGCATCACCCCCAGCGACATGATGGAATGGGGATTATAGAACACCATCAAATACCAGAAGGTAATGGGGCGGGCGAGGTGGAAAATCAGGATCACCAATCCGACGATGACCGACAGCGGCGCGATGATCGCCGTGGCGGCTATCAACGGATTAGTGTGTTGATTTTCTGCGGGCAGATAGCGGCGAAACAGTAACGTCAGCACCATCATTCCCGAGGAAATTCCTACCAGCAGCAGGTAAACGGCGATGGGCCAGTCCCATACCAGCGAAGGAAAGTGAAAGGCGTTATGCATGATCGCTTTCTCCGTATTTACCCGGTATGCGGTAAAGGTTAGGGCCGGTACCCAGGTAGACTTTGCTGCGGTAGATAGGGTTGCTTTTGATCATTTTCGAAATATCGCTGTCCGGATCGTTGAGATCACCAAACACCAGCGCTTTGGTCGGGCAAATTTCGACGCAGGCCGGTTTTTTGCCTGCCGCCAGATTGGTTTCCCGACAGAAATTGCACTTATCTGCGGTGTTGGTTACCGGGTTGATAAAGCGCACGTGGTATGGGCAGGCGGCGATGCAGTAGCGACAACCGACGCAGCGTTTGTCGTTGACATCGACAATGCCGGTCAGCGCATCTTTGAATGAGGCCCCGGTTGGGCAGACAGACACACAAGGCGGGTTATCGCAGTGCTGGCAGGACTGACGGAAGAACTGTTTAATGGGTTTAGTGGTATCGGTGGCGGGGATATCGACGGTTTGTATGATATTCAGCCGGGTGACGCCCTCCGGTACCTGATTAGTTTTACGGCAGGCGGTCATGCAGGCTTTGCAGCCGATGCAGCGCAGCTCGTTGTGCAAAATGCCGTATTTTACCGGTCGCACCCCAGTGGTCGGTAATGCCGTTTCCTGTGCGGCCACTGGCAGGCCACTGCCGGAAACGGCCAGCGCGCTGCCCATAATGGCAATAAAACGGCGTCGGGTATAATTTTCCATAAAATAACCTTTCAGAAAGCAAATATCGGTTTGCAGCTATCACGCTCTGCGCGGCAATAAATCGTTTTTATTTTCTTTTCACTGGGCATGAATACACGCAGTGAATAACAACAATGCTCGTTTATTAGAAATAAGAAGATGTTTTAAAAATAATGAGTGTTAAAAAGTCAGACATCTTGATGGGAATAATTGGAGCATGTGCACCTGGCGGGATATGTGTCACGCTTCACATTTAATTTTTTGTATATCCGGATAAAAATAATTGCAAAATACGATAACTGGCGAGAAAACTGCTATTATTGTCGTGAGTTTTATTGTTAATGTTATTTTTGTTGTTTGTTTTTGTTATCAATGTGTCTTTTTTGATTTATGCGGAAAATATCTCTTTAGTTAAAATGAATAAAAATGATGTGGCGCAATGATTTGATAGCGCGGGACGTTATTTGTGTCGATACATAAAAAGCGAAAAATAAAAAACGCCTCGAAGGAGGCGTTTCAGCGCAATGGCGAACAACTGATTAATGGTTATCGACTGATTAATGACTATCTACCGGTTAATGACTGCCAACCGATGATGGCTTCAACTGACGGTCCAGAAACTGAAGCACTTTCTGCATGATTTCTGGCTGTACCCAGTAAATGCCGCCATGCTCCGCGCCTTTCACCACGTAATAGGTGCTGTTGATGCCATGGGCTATCAGCGCCTTGTGCAGCATGTCGGTCTGATGAGGGGAAACTACCGTATCGGCGCTACCGTGCATGATTAAAAAAGGCGGTGTGTTCTTGCTGATATAGTTGATCGGGTTGGCGGCGGCGGTTTTTTCCGGGAAGCGGGTAATCGGGCCGCCTTCATTGAACACCGAAGTGCCGTTGACCCAGATAGCTTCGGTTGAGGACGCCGACGCGTGTTTCTGTACCACTGCATCCGGGAAGCCTTCACCGACGCGGGTCAGGTCTGACAGGCCATAGAAATCGATCACCGCTTGTACCTGACTGCTTTGGTCCAGGTGTTCACCACGGTCAAATTGCTTGTCGCCGTTGCTGGTACCGGCGAATGCCGCCAGATAGCCACCGGCTGAGGCACCGAACACGGCCACATGATTCGTATCAATGCCGAATTTGCTCGCATTGGCGCGCAGATAGCGAATGGCGGATTTCACGTCCTCCAGCGGGGCGGGGAACAGTACGGTGGGTGCCACGCGGTACTCCATGCTGGCGACCACGTAACCCGCTTCCGCCATTTTCAGCCGTTGCTGGATATAGTTGTCTTTATTGGCGTTGATGAAGCCGCCGCCGGTGATGAACAACACGGCGGGCTGCGGTGATTTGGCTTCCGGCTGGAGAATATCCATCTTTAACGCGACGTTAGCATAGCCGCGCATCGGCACCTGCGCGTAAACCACGTCGGAAATCAGTTTAACCGACGGCTGACGCGGGGTCAGCGTCAGTTCATGTGTGTTGTCTGCTGCCATCGTATGGGGAACCTGAGCGGCTGCGGTAATGATAATGGAAGATAACAGTATCATTTTGAGGGGTGGGGTACGCATGAATTATTCCTTAAAAAAATTATTTTCTGATCATTGTTTTTGAATCAATATGCAAGCAGACGGATGAGCATAAGGTACAGTCAGGGTGCAGGCTAACATGGTGATGATTAATACAATTGTGCTTAATCTCACATTAGTATTTTAACAAATTCATATAATTAATATTCGATAAGGTTATAAATAAAAATAATCATGATAAGTATCAAGCGAGCACTTTATTACCATGAGTTGGTCCGCAAAGGGAGTTTTACCCGTGCCGCCAAATCTCTCAATATCTCTCAGGCCTTTCTTTCTCAGGAAATATCCCGACTGGAACAGGAGTTAGAACGAAAACTGATTAATCGCACCACCCGCCAGTTTGCGTTAACGCCATTCGGCGAAGCGTTTGATGAAAAAATCAAACCACTGATTCGCGAGTATTACGACGTAGAACAATTTGTGCAATCGTACGAAGAAAGTCAGGATGGTGCCCTGATGGTCGGGGTGATTCCTATCTTCAACCGGCTGAAATACTACGATGTCTTTACGTCATTTCAGAAGCAGCACCCGAATATCGAGTTATCGTTTATTGATGGCGTCAGCAGCGACTTGCTGGAAAAGGTCAGAAATGCCGAGATTCATGTGTCGCTCTCCACGCCATTCGATGATTATTTGCAGGACCCACTGTTTAATCACACCATCTTTCTGGATGACAATCTGGTGGCGGTGATGGCCGCCGATCACCCGCTGGCAGGGCAAGACAGCCTGACGCTGGAGCAACTGGCGCAGGAGCGGCCGATTGTGCCGCAAAAAGGTACCGGCGAGCATGCGGCGGTGTCGGCGGCGTTCAATCGTGCCGGGCTGGAGGAGACCTGCTTTCGTGAGTGCAGCAATCTCGACATCATTATGGATCTGGTGATGCACCACGGCGGCGTAGTCTTTCTGTGCACCTCGGTGGCGGGGAGCCTGAAGGGGTACGATATCGCTATTCGCCCGGTCGCTACGCCGATCATCCGTACGTTTGCTGTCAGCTATCTCAAGCGTAGCGCGGGCATTCCGATGGTGCGCCGTTTTCTGGATTTCATGGAGCGCCATCACCCGACGCTACGTGGGTAACGGCTGGCTTATCCGTTATCAGGCGCGATGAGCGCCCGAGCGGGTTTAGCGCACGACCAGTGTGGGTGCAATACGAACGGTGTCACCGTGTTGTGCCTCACCGCGTAACACCTGTTGCAGATGACGTATCACGTGCTCTACCAGCAACTCAACCGGCTGACGCACCGTGGTCAACCGGTAGCCTTCCCAGGCGGCCTGCGGGGTGTCGTCGCAACCGATCACTTTACAGTTCGCGTCGCCGTTGAGCCGCAGGGCGTCCAGCGCGCCAAAAGCCAGCGCATCGCAGGCGCAGAATACGCCTTCCACCGAGGGGTATTGTTGCTGTAACTGGCACATAGCGCGGTAGCCACTGTGGTAGGCGTAATCCGGGTTATCGGCGACGATCGGCTCCGGCAAGCCACGGCTGATCAGGCGCTGACGAAAGCCCGCCAGTCGTTCCAGCGAGGCTTGTCCATCATGACGACCGGCGATGTAGGCTAACCGGGTCAGCCCCTGTGACATCAGGTGATCAGCCGCCAGTTCACCGGCCAGCCGGTTATCAGACAGCACGGCGGTGACGGTTTCACGCTTATCTTCACGTCCCATCAGCACCATCGGCAGTGACAGTTCCAGACAGCGTTCGGTGGTTTCTTGCGATAAGCTACCGGCAGAAATAATCGCCGCTTCCACCTGCCACGACAACGCCTGTTGCAGTCGGGCGCGGATGTCACAGTGTTCGGTGACGCTGACCAGCATCGGCACCAGCCCATGTTGTTGCAGCGCCTGCGTTAGCAGATTAAACAACCAGGGCTGGAACGGGTTATCGAATTCCCCCATCACCACCGCCACGATGCCGGAGCCTTGCCGCCCGGAATTGACCAGCGCGCGCGCCAGTGCGTTGGGGCGATAGCCGAGTGCATCGGCGGCCGCCAGTACCCGTGAGCGGGTTGCCTGGCTGACTTTTCCCGGCGCAGAATAAGTGCGCGACACCGCCGAGGGGGAAACGCCGGCGCTACGGGCAACATCAATCGAGGTAATGCGCTTCTTATTCATGTCCAGACCCTCTGATGATGTGCCAGTGGCCGTCATGACAGTGCGCCCGGTCGCCCTGTTCGGGGAGAAAAATAGCGGATGAGGCGGCGATAGCTTGTTGCAGTGCCGCTTTTTGCGACTGTTGCACATGGTACAACCCCAGTTGTGCACCTGGTTTACGCGCCAGCGTCTGTACCTGCGGCCAGTTGCCGTGCCAGGCGTTGCCGGTTGCCTGCGGTGAAAAACACTCCACCAGCGCCAGGTCCGCTTGCGCCAGCAGTGTGGCCGCGGCGGGCGTCAACTGACCGTCACCGCTGTAGAACAATGACCCCTGCTTAGCGCTCAGATACAACGCCCGGTTAGGTACCGAGTGGCGGGTCGGTGCCGTCTGGCAATGCCATGGCCCCAGTTCGCTCAGGCTTTCACTATCCTGCCAGTGAAGGGTAAACAGCGGTCGACCGGCCGGCCAAAAGGCGAAATCCGCCAGACGCTGTAACTGCGGGAGTTGCTGACGTGGTGCGATGATCGTCAACGGTGCGGTACGCCCGCAAGATTCGCACCAGTTAAGCCAGGTCGTCAGGCCGAGGACATGGTCGGGATGGGCGTGGGTAATATAGATGGCGTTGAGGTCGTCCGGTGCGGTCTGGCGTTGCCACAGTGCCTGCGGAACTGTCGGACCGCAATCCACCAGCAATTGAAACCCGTTTTCGCTGACCCGTATTGCGGCGTTAACCCGTTGGCTGTCGTAGGCTTCACCGCTGCCAAGAATATCAAGCTCCATGCACAGTCTCCTGTTTCCCGGTATGCGCGGGTGAGGGTAAACGCTGTCCATCGATATCAAACCAGTGGCAGCGTTCCGCTACCACCTGCAACGCCAGCTCCTGACCGATACGCGCCGCGCTACGGCTTTCCACCACCAGTTTGATGCCAGGTTCATGGATGATATGGCCGTGCAGGTGATATTGCGCCCCCAGGTTTTCCACCAGATCCACCTGAAAGGTTGGAATACTGCTGGTTATCTCAAAGGCGTCCGGGCGAACGCCGAGGGTCACCGCGCGTTCGTCGCGCGCCAGTCGTTGCAGCCACGGCGATAATGTTTGACCGGACGATAACTGAAAAAAGTTCATTTCCGGCGTGCCGATAAACCCGGCGACAAAGGTCGTGGCGGGCTGGTGATACAGCTCTTCCGGTGTGCCGATTTGCGCGATACGTCCTTCGTGCAATACCACGATGCGATCAGCCAGCGTCATCGCCTCGACCTGGTCGTGGGTGACGTAAATCATGGTGGCAGCTAACTGCTGGTGCAGGGCTTTTAACTGCACCCGGGTATGGGTGCGCAGTTTCGCATCCAGATTAGACAGTGGTTCGTCGAACAAAAACAGGCGCGGTTTACGCACGATGGCGCGACCAATCGCTACCCGTTGGCGTTGCCCGCCGGAAAGCGCACCGGGTTTACGCTCCAGTAGCGGTGTGAGTTGTAGCATCTCTGCGACCTGTGCCACTTTCTCGGCAATCACAGGGCGTCGTTCACCGGCCATCTTGAGCGCGAACCCCATGTTTTCCGCCACGGTCATGTGCGGGTAAAGCGCATAAGATTGAAACACCATCGCCATTTCCCGCAGGCCTGGCGGCTGGCGCGAGATATCGTCGTCACCCAGCAGAATCTGGCCGCTGTCTTGTTCTTCCAGCCCGGCGATGGTCCGCAATAGGGTTGATTTGCCACAGCCGGATGGGCCGACGAACACCACCAATTCTCCCTGACGGATATGCAAATCGATGCCGTGCAGCACCGTCTGGCGACCGTAGTGCTTGGTGACCTGATGTAATCGTAATTCACTCATCCGCGAATCCTATTTCTGGCTGACGGCGAAGCCGCGCAGCAAATAACGTTGAACAAAGCCCGCCACCAGCAACACCGGCAGCGAAGACAGCAACCCGATGCTCATCAGTTCTCCCCAATAGATCTGGTTTTCAGTCATGAAGTTGGCGATAAACAGCGGCAGCGTGAATTGCTGTGGGGTTTGCAGATACAGCAGGGCAAACAGGAATTCGTTCCAGGCCATGATCAGGGTGAAGATCGCCGTGGCGACCAGACCGGGAGCACACACCGGCAGCACGATGTAACGCAGCCGTCGCCACAGCCCGGCACCGTCCATCGCGGCGGCTTCTTCCAGCGACAGCGGCACATCGCGGATAAAGCTGAGCAGCATCCAGATACAAAACGGCAGGGTGTAGACCTGATACGCCAGCATCAGCCCGGCCAGACTGTTGAGCAGGTGCAGCGATTTGAGCAACGAATACAGCGGGATGGCCACCACCATCGGCGGCATCATCTTGATCAACAGCACCAACAGCAGGAACAGGCTATCCAGTCGTGCCGGGAAGCGGTGGCGTGCCAGCGTATAGGCAGCCATAAAACCGGTTATCAGCGATAACGCGGTGGCACCCGCCGCGACCCAGAGGGTATTAAGCAGCCGTGCGCCAACGCCATTATCCAGCAGGCTCTTGAGGTGAGTGAGTGTCCACTGTTGCGGCCAGAACGGACTGGAAAGGCTAGAGAATTCCGCGGTGGACTTAAACGCCGCTGCCACCATCCACAGGATCGGTAAGGTGAAAAACAGCAACGCGATAGCCAGCGCCAGGGCACGTAGTGCCGTCAGCCAGAAGGGGAGTCTCATGCGCTTTTCCCTCCACGCAGTAACTGCCAGGCGTAGACCAGGCTCATGGCGGCGGCGAACAGCAGCATAATGACTGCCCCGGCGCTGGCGAGCCCCAGATTAAAAAACTTAAAGCCTTGCTGATAGATGTACAGCGACAGGGTTTCGGTCGCATAACCGGGGCCGCCGCCGGTCAGGGCGTACACTTTGTCGAACAGCTTGAAGGTGTCGATGGAGCGCAGCAGCAGCGCCAGCATGAGAGGTTGGCGGATAAGTGGCAGCGTGACGTACCACAGCCGTTTCCAGCCATTGGCGCCGTCGCTTTGCGCCGCTTCCAGTATGTCTTTGGGGATTACCTGTAACCCGGCGAGAATGATAAGACAGGCCATCGGCGTCCACTGCCAGATATCCACCAACATCAGCGACCACAGCGCCAGATGCGGGCTGGATAGCCACGGTTGCGGCATCAGCCCCAGCGCGGTCAGGCAATTATTCAGCAGGCCAAAATCGTAATGAAACCACACGCGCCAGATGGCTGAACACACCAGCGTGGAGATCATCATGGGGTAAATCAGCAGGCTCAACACCCACTGGCGACCGGGGAAATGGCGGTACAGTAATAACGCTAATACCAGCCCCAGCAGCACTTGCAACAGTGAACTGCCGACTGAAAACAGCAGGGTGTTTTTCAGGCTGGTGGTAAAAAACCAGTCGGCGAACAATTGGCGATAGTTGTCCAACCCGACCCAACTGCGGCTGGCGGCGGCATAATCGACCTTGCTGAAGGAGTAAAGCAGCATCTGGCCGATGGGGTAGAGCGTCAGCAGTAGCAGTAACGTGGCGGCGGGCAGGAGCAGCAGCCAGCGTTGCCAGCGGGAGTCAAAATGCATGGGGTGTCCTTGCGTGGGCGGACCGTGGCCCGCCCGAAAACAGTCATGTTGATGCGTGTTACTTCAGTCCGTATTACTTCAGGACCTGTGCGATCTTTTGATTAGCCTGTTCTAACGCGACCTTCGCTGGCATTTGATCCATCAGCGCCAGTTGCAGGTAGTCGCCGAGGATGCTTTCCACTTCCTGCCAGTTGCGGATACGCGGACGCGCCTTGCCCGCTTCCAGTGCTGCTAACTGTGCCGGATACCAGCGGTATTTCTGCACCACTTGTGCATCCTGATAGACGCTGCGGCGAGTCGGCGGCAGTCCCAGCTCCAGCGCCAGCGCTTTCTGGTTTTCCGCGCTGGTGAGGTAGCTCAGGAATTGCTGCGCCAGTTCGCTGTGCTGGCTATTTTTGGCAATAGCCATCTGCCAGATACCCAGCATCGGTGATGGGCCGACGTTTTGCCCCGGTGCCGGTTGCAACGTCATTTTGCCGACCACTTTAGATTTGTCAGCGTCGTCCAGTGTTGCCGCCCAGGCAGGCCAGACTTCGATCGCCATCGCCGCTTTACCTTGCTCCATCGCCTGACGGACATCGGCGGCGTTGTACACCTCAACCCCGGTCGGCGCGAAGGCTTTCAGCGCCTTGAGGGTATTGAGTGCCTGAAGTGCTTGCGGCGAGTCTAGCGAGGCTTTGCCGTTGGTGATGACGTTGCCGCCGTAGGCCCACAGCATTGGCATAAAGCCGGACACAATCGGGTTGCCCTTCATGCCACGGAACACCACGCCGGAAACCCCCGGTTCCTGCTGTTGCAGGGTTTTGGCATCGCTTAATACTTCGTCCCAACTGGCGGGGGCTTTGAGCTGGTGTTTATCGAACAGATCCTGGCGATAAGCAAACATTGCCACGTTACCGACCACCGGCAGGCTGTACGCCGGGCCGCTGTTTTCCGGCACGCGTGAGACATTCAGTACCGCCGGAATAAAATCGCTGCTTTGCAGGCTTTCCGGCAGTGGTTGTAGCCAGCCATTACCGGCGAACTCCGGGCTCCAGCTGTCGTCCATCAGCATCAGGTCGTAGGCCGAGGCGTTTTCCCGCAGGGAGATCACCAGTTTTTCATACAGGTTGGCGTAGGGCAGTTTCAGCAGTTCAATCTGCTTGCCAGGGTGCTGCTGCTGGAAACGAGCCAGCGTACTGTCGAGTGCTTTGCCGTAAACGTCATCGCGTCCGGCGATGACCAGATCAGCGGCCTGCGATGTCATGCTGCATGCCAGACCCACGGCGAGCAACAGACGGGAAAGGGAAGTCTTACTGTGTGAGTGAGTGGTGTTGCCAGACATATTTTTGCCAAACATATTCTTGCCAAACATAGTGAGCGCCTTTTGTCAGGAGTGCATACGTTTGCACAGGCGCTATCTTTGGCGACAAGGATGACAAAAACATGAAAGCAGGATGAACAATCGGAGATCCGGCCGCGGTGAAGGGAAGCCGACGACACGGCTCCCCTGACGAGGTCAGACTTTTTTCGGCAGGCGGGCGAAACTCACCATCAGTTGGACACCGTTAATCAGCACCAGCAGTGCAGTCACCAGAAAGACCCAACGGTAGCCCAACGTAGCGGAGACTGTGGAACCCAGCAGCGGGCCGACCACGTTGCCCAAATACATACAGGACTGGTTATAACCGAAAATGCGTCCGGTGACCTGCTGGCTGCTGTATTTGACCAGCAGCGCCTGCACGGCGGGCATCAGCGCACCGTCGGCGAACCCTAACGCAAAACGTAAAATCCCAAGCTGGACAGAGCTTTGCACCGCCGACATCAGGAAAAACAGCAGTGCGCACAGGAATAGCGCGACGATCAACACCCGCTGAGAACCGATGCGATCCCCCAGTTTGCCGAGGCGGGGAGCGGACAGCAGCGCCGACACACCCGGTACGGCGGCGATAATCCCGCTGATAAAGGCAATGTTATCAATGTTAGGGGACAAGTCGCGGATAAACAGCGTCAGAATAGGGCTGATAGAGCCATTCGCCATCTGAATCATCATGGTGGTGACGCACAGACTGATAATCAACAGCGGATAAGGCAGCGAGGCAAATACCGCCCGGCCGCTGAGCTGCGCCTTTTTACTGACGGTAATCGCGCTTTCGCGAACCGCGAACAACGTAATCAGAAAGCAGATAAACAGCAGGGCGGAGGTGATGAAAAACACCATGCGCAAACCGATGGTATCGGCCATAAAGCCGCCAAGCAACGGCCCAATCAACACCCCGGCGACTTGCCCGGTCGACAGCGTGCCTAGCGCCCAACCGCTGCGGTTGCGCGGTACTTGCGAGGCAATCAGCGCCATGGCGTTAGGAATGTAGCCGGAAGTCAGCCCCATCAGGGTGCGCAGAATAAACAGGTGCCAGACGTTGGTCGCCATGCCTTGCAGCGCCATGACGATAGACATGCCGAGCGCAGCACGCAGCAGCATCAGCTTACGGCCTTTGCGATCAGCCAGACTGCCCCATAGCGGCGCGACGATGGCAGAAACCAAAAACGAGGAACTGAACACCAGACCGGACCACAGATTCAAGGCAGTGTGGTCACTGACCCCAAGGTGTTCGATATAGAGCGGCAGAAACGGCAGTATCTGGCTCATTGCCATGCCGGTAAAAAAGCATCCCAGCCAGGCGGCGAAGAGGTTGAGTTTCCAGGTTTCCATAGGGCAGGTTTACATCGTCAGTAAAAGGCCGGGGCAAGCGCGCCAGTGCCGCGCTGAATTACGCAGCCCCGTTAGTATGGCTGCTTTTGTCTTAGCCGGGAAATAATTTTATAGATCAAAGAATAATCCAAACCCGGATAGTGAGGTGTTTTTGGTTGCAAAAAAGCGCTGCCATAGGGAGAGAATGAGCAGGCGGCATGACCGGGTTAAGTGGGGAAACTAAAACGTGAGTCTGATTTTTTTGTGATAGCCATCACAAAAGTATTGCGTCTGAATTCAACAAAACGTACAATCTTTTACCAGAAAGTTCACAAATAAGTCGTTAACCAAGGTGATGAACGTGCGTAAATTTCTGAGAAGACTGCTGATCGCTTATGTCAATGCTTACAAAGACATCCCGCCGGGTGCCATGCATTAATTGCCTAAGCAGACCAAGATACTAATAAGAAGGCCGCTATGATAGCGGCCTTCTTGTTTTTCGAGCGGGTTGTTACTGCATGCTGATGCGGTTAGCGGCGCACAGCCTGCGCAATCGCCTCACCCAGTGCTGCGGTATTACCGTTACCGCCGAGGTCTTTCGTTAACGGTGCGTTGCCCGGGCCTTGTTCCAGCACACGCTCAATGGCGCTGAGCACCGCAGCCCCGGCGTCGTCATGTCCCAGATGCTCCAGCATCATCGCCCCGCACCAGATTTGGCCGATGGGGTTGGCGATACCTTTACCGGCGATATCCGGCGCTGAGCCATGTACTGGCTCAAACAGGCTGGGGAAGGTGCGTTCCGGGTTGATATTGGCCGAAGGCGCAATGCCGATGGTGCCGGTACAGGCAGGGCCAAGGTCGGACAATATATCGCCAAACAGATTACTGGCGACCACTACGTCAAACCAATCCGGGTGTAGCACGAAGTTGGCGGTGAGGATATCAATGTGGTATTTGTCGACCTTCACCTCGGGATAGCGGGTGCCCATTTCGGCGACGCGGCTGTCCCAGTACGGCATGGTGATGGCGATACCGTTAGATTTGGTGGCGGAGGTCAGGTGCTTTTTCGGGCGCTTCATCGCCAGGTCATAGGCAAATTTGAGGATGCGATCGACACCAACGCGGGTCATCACCGTTTCCTGAATCACCACCTCACGCTCGGTTCCAGCGAACATGGTGCCACCGACGCTGGAATACTCGCCTTCGGTATTTTCACGCACGATATAAAAGTCGATATCACCAGGCTCGCGACCAGCCAGCGGCGCTTTCACCCCCGGCATCAGGCGGCAGGGCCGCAGGTTGACGTACTGATCGAACTCACGGCGGAATAATAATAGCGACTGCCACAGCGATACATGGTCCGGTACCACATCCGGCCAGCCTACCGCACCAAAGTAGATGGCATCGAAGCCTTTGAGCAGCGTAAACCAGTTATCCGGCAGCATTTTGCCGTGCTGGAGGTAGTAATCAGCGCTGGCAAAATCAAACCATTCCCACTCTAGCCGGATATTAAACAGCTCGGCAGTACGGGTAAGAACGCGTACCCCTTCCGGCATCACTTCCTTGCCGATGCCGTCGCCGGGGATGACGGCAATACGGTAATGCGGTTGAGACATGGCAACTCCTGAATGTTTTTTTGAACGATTGCACTCGGATAACAGAAAGTGTATTTACTTTGCCTGACGTAAACAATTTCGCTTCCGGTAAAGACATTGTTGAATAAAAGAGAAGAATAATGCGCTCAATCGACGATTTGCTGTTCTTTAGCCGTATTGCCGCGCTTGGCAGTTTGACGGCAGTGGCCCGTGAAAGTGGGCTGTCGCTGCCTGCTGTCAGCAAACGCCTGACGCAACTGGAGCAGCGTCTGGGCGTGCAATTGATCAGACGTACCACCCGCCGGTTGGATTTGACGCCGGAAGGCCAGCTATACGCCGAAGGCGCTTTGCCGATTCTGCATGAAATCGAGGAGCTGGAAAGTCAGGTTCGTCGTAATCAGCTTACGCTGCGTGGGCGATTGACCGTGAATGCCTCGTTCGGTTTTGGGCGACGTCACATCGCGCCGCTGATTTCCGAATTTGCCCGCTTGCACCCGGAACTGGAAGTGCAGTTGCAGCTCACCAGCCAACCGCTCAATATGCTGGATGCCGGTGTCGACATTGATATTCGCTTCGGGGCGCCGCCAGACTCCCGACTGGTCGCACATCGGTTGATGGCAAATCCACGGGTACTGTGTGCTTCACCCGCGTATCTGGCGCGTTGTGGTACACCGAAAACCGTGGCAGACCTTGCTGAGCACAATTGTCTGGTGCTGCGTCAGTACGAGAGCGATTACGGCTTATGGCGTTTTTATCGTGATGGACACGAGTTTACCCATCGGGCTTTCGGCAATCTTTCTGCCAACGATGGTGAGGTGATCATGCGCTACGCCCTGGACGGACACGGCATTATTTTGCGTTCGTTGTGGGACGTGCGCTCCTGGCTTGGTAACGGGAGGCTGGTGGCGTTATTACCGGATTACATCATGCCGGAAGCGGATATCTACGCGGTTTATCAGCAGCGGCGGCATGTACCGGCACGCATTTCAGCGTTTATCGCCTGGCTGAAACAGTATTTACCACAACGGGAAGAAGGCGGGCAGCGCCTCCCCGAAGGTGGAGAGGCGCACGGTATTACTGACGAACCAGACGACCGGTAGTGGCTTCAGTTTCAAAGTCGCTACGGAACGGGTTGATGTCCAGGCCGCCACGACGGGTATAACGGGCGAACACGGTCAGTTTTTCCGGTTGGCAGTAACGTTTGAGGTCATTAAAAATGCGCTCGACACACTGTTCGTGGAATTCATTGTGCTGGCGGAACGAAATCAGATAACGCAGCAGTGCTTCCCGGTCGATTTGTCGGCCTTCGTATTTGATGACGACGCTGCCCCAGTCCGGCTGATACGTGACCAGACAGTTAGATTTCAGCAGATTGGAGCACAGGGTTTCGGTGACGTGCGGCGCGTTGTCACGTACAGCGTGCTGCAAATAATCAGGATTAAAGCCGTAATCGTTCACTTCAATGTCCAGCTCGTCGATGTTGATGCCGGGCAGGGTATCGATCTGTGATGAATAACCGGTCAACCCCGGGTACAGCGTGACCTTAACATCGCCATTGGCGGCAGCGGACAGGTCTTTGATCAGGGTGGCGTGTACTTCGCCGATATCCTGAAAACGAGTCTGGTTAAAGCTGTTGAGGTACAGTTTGAACGATTTGGATTCGATCAGGTTTTCCGAACTGGCTGGGATAATGAATTCAGCGATACCCACCAGTGGTTTTCCCTTGCGATTGAGCCACGACAGCTCAAAGGCTGTCCACAGATCGTAGCCGTCAAACGGCAGGGATGAACCGGTCAGGCCTACCAGATCACGGCCACGGGCGCGCGGCAGCGCTTCGAGCAGTGTCGGGTCGTATTTGTCCGGGTAGCTGGAGCGCACCCCCAAATGGGTAATGCTATCGTTTTCTGTAATATGCATATCGCTCAGTTCCTTGCTGGTACGGCATGAATGTATTTTCTGAACAGCCTGCGGGTACCGTAAATCGGGCCGACGCCCAACACCGCATAGACTACTTTAACCAGAAATTGCGACAGAATCATCGTGCGGATCACGTCAAAACTCAGCACATTATAAAACGCGATGGTGCAGAAAATCACACTGTCGACGGCGGAGGCGGTAACGGTACTGGTGATCACGCGGACAAACAGATAACGCGACTTGGTCATTATCTTGATTTTGTGCAGCACCCAGGCGTTGATGTTTTCGGAAATCAGGTAAGCCAGTGATGAGGCCAGCAACACTGACATGATGCTTTCGGTAATACCATTGTACGTTTTTCCTAATTCCCATTCGGGTAAGCTGGGAATGAGGGTGGTGCACCACAGGCTGATGGCGAAGAATACGTTGGAGAAAAACGCGACATAAATGGTGCGCCGTGCGAGACGTAACCCATAGAACTCATTGAGAATATCTACCAGTATGAAGGTGAACGGGTAGATAAATATTGCGGTTGGAACCACCATGTTCAGCGAAGGAATAAAAATGGGTTTGGAACCGGCAACATTGGAAAAAAATGTAGATAACGCTCAACATGACCGTGATCAGAAGATAGGCATACCAGGAGCGTTCATTTCTGTCGCTGAGATCGTAGGCGGTAGTAATGTCTTTGCCGGCATAGAGTTTTTTGTACAATGCATTGAGTTCGTGTCGGCTCAGGTCATCGGAAATTTCGCTGTCGACCAGTTCCTTGAGATCCATATGGATCATCTTACCGGTCGACAGTACCATGATATTGGCGGATAACTCACCACTGTGGTTGAACCCCAGCAGCTTGAATTTCTTGTTTGCATCCATTTATATCCTTTCCTCTATGATATATCCCAGCAGGATGGTGTCCTCCGGGCGTCTTTTATCTGCCACAGTTGCCGGGTCGGGGATGTCGACGAAAAATCCCACATCAGGAGCGTGGTAGAGTATCGGCGTATTTGGCATCAGCGCGGGCGGTCGGCGCAGAAGCAACAAAGCGCCGGGGTGGAACGCATCGCCAATCGGTGACTCCACCTGTACCGCCACCATGTTGGCTTCTTCTCCGAAGAACCAGGTCAAGGGATACTGGACCGCTAACTGACCAATCTTGTTTTGTCGAACCGATAGCAGTTGTGACTGCGGGATGACAGGGATCGCCGCTGGGTTTTTGTTACCGTCAAATGAAACGGTATTGTTCAGCTGTTCCACCTTTTCCAGATCGTAATCTTCGATTTCTTCACAGGACACGCCGAAGAAATCGGAAATGCGATTGATGGTGGATTGCTGAACCTTGTTGACCCTACCTTCAAGAATTTTGTAGATAGTGGTACGCGTTACCCCGGTGCGATTAGAAAACGAGGCCTTGGTTTCACCTCGGGTACGCATCAGATATTCAATATTTTTAATGATATTAGTTTTGCGCTGAGCATTCGTTGTTTTCATGGTCATCCCTTCTCAGGTCAGTTCTCAGACAGGTTCATCTTACGATAACGCGTTAGTTTCACCTATCCCTGTCAGGCAGAAAAATATCAGTTAGTCAGGACTGTCACGCCTGATGCAGACTGAAGAAAACGCATGAAAGAGCATGGATTTATTCAATAGATTGGTGGTTGTTGTAATGCGGCCATTAAAAATAGACATTAAAGATCATAAAGTGTCTATTAATGTGTTGACTTGTCTGTTTTTATTGCTATAACGTTTAGATAAATTAATTAATCTGTGTCATGCAGATAACCAAATATAAGAATTACATATAGCTGATATGCTAATTGATTGTTGATGGCGTCTCTGACGCAAACAGTCATGCATCCGACACCAGGGAACCGAGACGGATGCTTTACCACGGTGGAGTGACAGGAGATATATCGTTTCTCGCCTTTCAGAACGCTGCACAACTGTGCAGCGTTTTTGTTTTGTCAGGCCTGCCTGCTGAGTCTATTTATTTACCACCTGCCAGATCGATAAAACTTCCGGTGACGTAGCTGGCTTCATCCGACAGTAACCAGGCAATCGCGCTCGCCACTTCTTCCGGCTGGCCGCCTCGTTGCATCGGAATCGCCTGGCGGATACGATCGACCCGTCCTGGTTCGCCGCCGTCCGCGTGAATGTCGGTATAAATAAATCCAGGGCGTACGGCGTTGACCCGAATGCCTTCTGCCGCGACCTCCAGCGACAGGCCTTTGGTCATAGAATCGATAGCGCCTTTGGAAGCAGCATAGTCTACATACTCATACGGCGACCCCAGACGAGAAGCGGCGGATGACACGTTAACAATCGCGCCGCCCTGACCACCGTGGCGATGAGCCATGCGTTTAACCGCTTCGCGCGCGCACAAAAAACACCCGGTAATATTCGCTGCAAACATCGTGTTGAGGCGTGCTGCATCCAGCTCTTCGATCCGTGCCTGAGGGCGCAGGATACCGGCGTTATTGACCAGTCCTGAGAGTGGCCCCAGTTCGCTATCAATCCTGGCAAATAGCGATACTATCTGCTGTTCGTCGGCGACATCCGCCTGAAGTGCGATGGCCTTGCCACCCAGAGCGGTAATGTCTTCAACCACATCTTGCGCTTGTTGCTGTTGATGCAGATAACTGATGGCTATCCAGTGCCCTTGTCGTGCCAGATGTAATGCTGTTGCCCGGCCGATACCCCGTGAGCCGCCAGTGATAAGGGTTATTTTCTGCATAGGCTGGTACTCTGGTATTTACTGGAAAACCGACAGAATAAGCGGTGGCTCAAACGACGTCCACTTTATGCCCGACTGGCATCCATTCGGAACAGGCATCAGGCATAAAGTGAGGGATGTCTGTGGCAACCGTGTCAGGGTTGCGTGCGTGGTAGCGTTTTCGTCAGCGTGATGGCATCGTACATCACCATCCCGCCCTGCAGCTCCAGCGTAATCCGGTTGCTACCTGGTTGCAGTATGCCGGCTGGCAATGGGATATGCGCTTCATGGTAACGGCCACTTTGCATGGCTCCCCGATAAATCGCCTTGTCGTTGTCGTACTTCAGCGTTGTAAGCAACTGATCGTTTAGCTTCACCACCAACTGTGGCGAGCTGGCAGGTGTCGTCATACCGCTGTTGCTGGCGGCAGCGAGAGCAATATTCAGGGTGTAGGGCTGTTCAGGCGTGCGGGTAGTAAACTGGACATGCCAGCTACCCGGTTGAGTCTGGGCGTAGTACCAGTCCTTGCGTTCGCGGCTTTTACCAATTTCGAAAGTCAGGTTGGCCGGGACTTCGGTTTGCCAGTGATATTGACGTAGCTTATCGCCGAAACGGAACTCGTCGGCCCGTCGGTCAGCCTGGCCAATGGCCCATACCAGCGGGGCGGGGCGTTGGGCCTCAATCTGGCCGAGCCGGGTTTTTTTACCGTCGACCTGGATGGTTTTCTGCGCCAACAGACCGATTTGTGTGCCGCCGTCAGCGTAAGCCGACAACCGGTACTCACCCGGCGGTACGTTGTCCAAGCTAAAGCGGCCATCCCGATGGGTTCGCGTGGTGTACAGGTAACCGGTGGTCTGGACGTCGAAATCTTCTTTACTGTTGTTCAGTACCACCATAGCGTGCGGCGCATCGGTGTGCAGGCGGCCGCTGACTGTAGCGCGTACGCGAGGATAGCGCGAATCATCCAGCCAGCGGTAAGGCCAACTGGCGCGCTCATGTTCAGCCCGGCGGCTCACATCCGCTACCAGTTCCCGGTCGTTGCCCTGATTGATGTACAGCAGCCACGGGCCATAGAGTTTTTCAAAGCCCGGCTGCGCCACCATATCCGGCGTGCCGAAGTGCGAGCCGGTCAGGTAGTTCAGGAGAATCGCATCCTGATGCACCAGCAGTTCCTGTTTTAAGGCATCGCCCGAGAAGTATTCACCGCTGGCGGGCACCATCCATGCGCCGTAACCGTTACCCATCACCCCCCAGTAGCGGCTTTCGCGCTGATAACCGGCAAAGTCGTATTTGGAGTAGATGTTGCCGTCAGGCAACTGCCAGGTTTCATCCTGCACTTTGGGTAACTGCTCCAGTTCGTCGTACAACAACGGCGTGCCGCGCCTGATGCTATTGAACAAGGTATCCAGCCGGGTGGCGTCAAAGCGATAAACGTTGCGCAGTTCGCTGACTGTAACTGGCGCAGCGCCAGTGTTGGCGACGACCACGTAGCTGTAAAGTCCGCTGACGTCGCTAGTCATGATCAGGTGATATTCCAGCCGCAGCTTGCCGTTCTGGTCATCGATATAGGCCAGATGCACCATGTCCGGCGTCTGTTTGATGACGTTTAACCGCTCCGGTACGAATTCGTTGACGCCGCCGGAGTAGTAATCGAGATAAAAGCTGCGATTTTTATCCGGGTCGCGCGCCGCGCCGGAGAGGTGGGAAATTAGGTTGGTACCGCCTTTCCATACTTCTTTTGCGCTGCCGTCTGCGCCAAAGCGAACTTTCAGCAACCCGTTATCCAACGTGCTGTTCATGCCGTCCAGCGTTAGCTGTACGGCGCCTGTCGCCGTCAGTGGCAGTACAAATGCCAACGTCAACAACGAGGTACGCCATGTCTGTAGAGGTTTCATCATGATGCATCGTCCATTTATCTTGTGATGAGAGGTGCGTTGTAGGGAAAGCGATACCGAAACCCACAGACTGGCACAGTGGCGGACGATACTCCTTTGCCGGATAGCCATGTGTGACGCAACAGTGGCAACCGTGTGAAGATTGGAACGATCAGGATCATAGTTGTTGATTATGCTACGACGTGCGCTGGTGTCAGCTATTGGCGATATAATGCAGTGAAATGGGGTGAAATGGGGTGAAAATTTTATAAAATCAATGCGTTATATTGTGGAGTAATTTAATACCACTCTGGTACGGTTTTTCGCTATCATGCCCTTCTCTCAAACCTGTACCTGATAGGCGCTATGGAACGTTTTCTTGAAAATACGATGTACGCTGCACGGTGGCTGCTGGCTCCGGTTTATCTGGGGTTGTCGCTGGGATTACTGGCGCTGGCCATCAAGTTCTTTGAAGAGATCTGGCTGGTTCTGCCGAACATTTTCTCGATTGCGGAATCCGATTTGATTCTGACGCTGTTATCGTTGGTGGACATGACGCTGGTAGGTGGGCTGCTGGTGATGGTGATGTTTTCCGGCTATGAAAACTTTGTGTCGGCGCTGGATATCGACGAGCACAAAGAAAAACTAAACTGGCTGGGGAAAATGGACTCCAGCTCGCTGAAAAACAAAGTGGCGGCATCAATTGTGGCGATTTCATCTATTCACCTGCTGCGGGTGTTTATGGATGCCAAAAACGTGCCGGACAACAAGCTGATGTGGTATGTGATTATTCACCTGACCTTTGTGTTGTCTGCTTTTGTGATGGGGTATCTGGACTGGTTGTCACGCCATGCTCATCACGGTGCTGAAAAAGCGCACGATAAGCATTGAGCGCCAGAATTTATAGAGAGGAAGCGCCCCCGATAACCGGGGGCGTTTTTTTATCGCCCGCACATGAAATGGCACTCAGAGTGCGATGACATCCACCAGGCAACTCATGGCGTTCGGACCTTGTGTGAGCGGCGATGACCCCATATCGCGGGTCAGCACGTTGGCATTGCCAGACTGTTCCACCTCGTGCCATTGCGCCTGACCGAAACCGGGCTCAAACCAGGCACCGGTCGACATGATCACCACACCCGGTGTGACGCCATCGGTGACGTCCACCCCAGCGTAGATGCGTCCTCGCTCGTTGCGTACTTCCACCCGTTCTCCGTGGCGAATACCGCGAGCGGCTGCATCCTGCGGGTGCATGTACAGGGTTTCATGCCCGGCGGTTTTGTTCGCGCTAACCTGCGGCGTGCTGCCTAACTGGCTGTGCAGCCGATCGGCTGGCTGGATAGAGATAAAATGCAACGGCCAGCGTTGTGTGGCGTCTGCGCCGAGCCATTCTACCGGCGGCTGCCACTGCGGATGCGGGGCGAAATCCGGGTAGCTGTAGTCGGCGATGGTACTGCTGAATAGCTCGATTTTGCCGCTGGGCGTGTTGAGCGGGTGTTTCACCGGGTCGTGGCGGAATTCTTCGAAAAACACGAACGGTTGCTCGTCCATCGGGATATCCACGTAGCCCTGTTGCCAGAAACCGTCGAAGTCAGGCCAGCTTTCGCCGACACTGCCCTGACGCTCACGGCAGTTGAGGTACATCGTTTCCAGCCATTGCCGCTCGGTACGGCCACCCTGGGTGAACGCATCGCCATAGCCTAAGCGCTCGGCCAGTTCGCTGAAAATGTCGTAGTCATGACGCGCCTGATGCTGTGGCGCAATCGCCTGATGCATGGCGAACACGAAACGATCCCGTGAGGAGCCGCCTATGTCGTTTCTTTCCAGTGAGGTGGTGACAGGCAGTACAATGTCGGCCATCTGCGCAGCGGCAGTCCAGACGATATCCTGCACGATAACGGTATCCGGACGCTGCCAGCCTTCAACCAACCGGTTAAGCTGCTGGTGATGGTGGAATGGGTTACCACCGGCCCAGTGGATAAGATGGATATCAGGATAACTACGTTGCTCGCCGCAAAACGTATAGGGCTTGCCGGGATTCAGCAGCATGTCGGCGATACGTGCGACCGGAATCGACTGGCCGGGATTGGGGACGGAGGGCGACGCGGGTGCGGGGGATGTCATGCGCTCGTTACCGACGCTGTTCATCGAGCCGTGACCAAACGAGAAACCGCCACCCGGTAACCCTACCTGCCCGAGCATCGCCGACAGTGCGATCATCATCCAGTAAGGTTGTTCGCCACGGTGGGCGCGTTGCACCGAGTAAGAACAGGTCATAAAACTGCGTACACCGATCAACTGTTGCGCCAGTTTTTCGATACGCTCGGCCGGGATGCCGGTGATGGCACTGGCCCATGCCGGTGTTTTGGCAATACCGTCGCTGTGACCGTTGAGGTAGTCGCGCAGTTGTGCGTAACCGACGCAATGACGCGCCAGAAAATCACGGTCTTGCGCTTCCCGTCGCTGTATCTCGTAGCCCAGCGCCAGCATCAATGCCACGTCGGTATTCGGGCGAATAGGAATCCACTCCGCGTTGACGAACGCCGGGCAGTCATCTCGCATGGGGCTGATATTGATAACTGGAATGCCGCGCGCCACCAGTTTCTCCAGCGCCGGTTTTAGTGTGTGGTGCCCGGCACCGCCGGAAGCGACCTGGGCGTTTTTCAGCGCCAGCCCGCCGAAGGCAATAAACAGTTCGCAGTGATCCGCCACGCTACGCCACTCGGTCACTTTGCCGGTGAGCGGGTGGAAAGTACCTATCACATACGGCAGGAAGAATTGTGCCGCTCCCCAGCTGTAGTTGCCGGTCTGGTCTACCGCGCCACCGCCGGAGAAATAGAAGCGTCGTACCTGAGAACGGGCATGATGAAAGCGCCCGGCGGACGACCAGCCATATGACCCGGCAAACAGACCGTCAGCGCCGTAACGATCGCGTACCCAGCGGTTTTCTTCCGCCACCAGATCCAGCGCGAGATCCCAGTCCACTTCGACGAACGGTTCTTTACCACGCAGCGTACGATCGCTATTTTCTCGTTTTTCCAGCCAGGAGCGGCGTACCGCCGGTTTGCGAATACGTTTATCGGAATAGACCAGCGGGACGATGGAATCGAGCATGGGCGATGGGTCCGGGTCATCAGCAAACGGTTCGCAGCGGATAAGCCTGCCGTCTTCAACAACAGCGGTGAACGCGCCCCAATGGGCAAGGTGTGGATAACGCCTGATTGTCATAACGTCCTCGGTAAATTGGCTGGATGCCGTGAAGGCTGGCGGTAACGCGCCAGGCAGTGTTCCCTGAAAGGTACTGCTGATAATGCTATGATTTGTTATCTATTTGGCTGCTCATAATACAAGCCTGTTGCATCACAGGCCAGTCAGTCCTTATGCCAATCGGGCATGTGTTATGCCGGGCGATCGCAGCGTATTTTTCAGACTGTGATACAGTCTGACGGTGTGTAATCCCATAAAGCGACAAACGATGCACCGACTTCCCCCTCTGCCTGCGTTGCGCGCGTTTCTGGCTGCCTGTCGGGCAGGCAGTTATAGCGCGGCGGCTGAAGAATTGAATGTGACCCACGGCGCTATCAGCCGACAGATTCGTATTCTGGAAAGCTGGTTAGGGCAGACGTTGTTTGTACGATCCGGACAGTGCATGGTGCCGACGTTGCATGCGCAGGCCTTCGCCAAGGAGATGAATGACGTACTGGGGGTCATGGATGAGGCGGCTCGTCGCTATGGCCGTGGTGAGGCAACACAGTTATTGCGTATCAGCGCACCGGCGACCTTTACCATGCGCTGGCTGGCACCTCGACTACCGGCGTTTTATCAGGCTAATCCTGGAACGCTTATCCAGATTCATACCGCAACGACCCAACAACTGGCGGTGACCAGCGGCTTCGATCTGGTCATTCGTCTTGGGGTGTTTAACAGCGATCGTTTCAGCGCGCTGCCATTCATGCAGGAACACTATACCTTGCTGGCGGCCCCTTCATTGCTGACACGCCAGCCGCTCTCGGCGCTGGGTGATGTGGTCAACCATACACTGCTGGATACCGAAACGCGCCCCGGCTTTTGGTCACAGTTGTTTGACGTGGGTGGGTTAGTAGACCCCGGTACGCTTAGCTGGCTGCGTTTTGATCATTTCTACGTCACCTATGCGGCGTTGATTGATGGGTTGGGCGTCGGGCCGGGTCCGCTGCCGTTACTGGCGCGCGATGTGGCGCTCGGCAGACTGGTGGCTCCCTTGCCGGACCTGCGTATCGCCGAGCGTACCTATTATTTACTGACGCCTGCGGGGCTGGCGAAAACCCGGCTGCATCACCGCTTTGAGCAGTGGTTGCTGGAACAGGCGGACAGTAAAGAGGCTGTCTGACTGACACCACTTACCTCGACTGACACCACACACATTATTGTCATGCACCCGCGTTAATGTGGATACATGACCGAATCCGTACACCGCTGAGTCAGAAAGAAGTACGCCATAAACAGAGGTAAACCATGAATTATGTGCAGGAAATGCGTCAGTTGATCGGGCATCGTCCGCTATTGCTGGCAGGTTCTAACGTGATTTTGCTAAACACGCGTGGGCAAGTGTTGTTGCAGCATCGTCTGGAAGGGGTGTGGGGGTTGCCCGGCGGGCTGTTGGAACTGGGGGAGTCACTGGAAGAGGCCGCGATTCGCGAAGTGCGTGAAGAAACCGGGCTGCAACTCAATAGGTTCGATTTTCTGAAAATGTTTTCTGGCCCCGACCACTTTTTCACCTTGCCCAATCAGGATCAGATCTATGTGCTGACGGCCTTGTATGTGTGCCGCGACTGGCAAGGCGATATTGTCGTGGATAAAACTGAGTCGCGGGACGTACGCTTTTTCGATTTTCAGGCTTTGCCGACATTGGGTGACGAGTATCGCGAATACCTCGATTATTTTTTGTCGTTATCGTCGTCACGTTAGTGAGCAGGTACGGTTTCCCACAGCAGTGAGAGACCGGCTATCAGCATCATGCTATCCACCAGCCGGTTAAATAGGGTGTCGGACAGGTGCAGTACGAAGCGTTTGCCGATGTACACCCCCGCGACCTGTGTTAACCCGACCAGCACGCCTGCCAACAGCACCGACCACGGTAGCGCGCCTATCACCCCAAAGGTGGCGGCTTTGGTCAGATAGATAACCAGCGAAGCCGCAGACTCGGTGGCCAGCAGTGCGCCTTTCAGCAAGCCGTAACCGGCGAACAACGGGATCGTCAGCGGACCGGTGGAAAAGACGACGCCGGTAAGAAAGCCGACTACACCGCCTGCCATCGCCAACTGACTGTCGTTGAGTATGAACGCACGTCGGTGGGCCAGGTAACGTAGTGGAATCAGTAGCAGGAAGAACAGACCGATACACAGGCTCGACAGACGTACCGGCATCACCCACAGCAGGCTGGCACCAATGATCGATGCGGGAATGCCCGGCAGGCAGTAATAACCCAGCGCCCGTAAATTGATGGCCTTACGCCATAGGATAACCTTGGAAATATTACTCATGGTGGCGGCGATCGCCATGATTGGCACGGCGGCCTGTGGACTGAACGCCCACGCCAGCGCAGGCAGCAGAATGATGGAGCCGCCGGTGCCGACAATGCCGCTGACACTGCCCGCGAACAGACCGAGAACAAGGATCAGGATGTCGCTCATAGATGACCTCTGGGTAAGGATTACTGTGTTTGAGGTGAGCATACCTGTGTGAAAAGTGAATATCTCTGCCGAAAAAATCACACCAGTGTGAGTTAAAATCACACATCGGTTGATGCAAGGGTAAAGGCGGTAAACGCCTTGACAGTCAATCTTCTGCTCGCATAGGGTGGAAACGGCAGGTGCGATGGACCGATAGCGCCCAGCCAGTCGACGCCGCGGCGACGTTACACACAGCCTGACGTCTTCGTAACGAGAATAATAAAATAAGGTGCTGCAACATGAGTTTGACGACGTATCTGGGTAAGCAGGTGCTGGGGGTGTTGGCCTGTTACCAACAAGGAAATGTAGTAATTCATATCTGTGGGGTGTATCCGCGTGCGGATAACAGCTTGCGGGTGTTCTTCCCAAAAGGGCATGACCTGACGGTGGGGACGCTGGCGACGATACACCTTGATAATCGCACCGGTGTTGATGAGTTCGATGCCAATATTTCGGTCTACCGTGCGTCGTACAAGGGCCGTGTGGTCAGCGTGGATGAAGATTGGGTGATTCTGGCACCGCGTGAATGCCAGTTGTTGCATGGTTTCACCCCGGTCGTGGATATTCGTGAGCCGGGTTATGCGTTCCCAACTGATCATCGCCCGGAGCGGCCAGTACCCTGGACGGCGATGACGTCACTGCCGGATACCGAGCGCAAAGACTTTACTAATAAAGTCGGCGTACTGGTGACGATGGCCGAAGAACAGCCGCATACTACGGTGCTGGCATTCCTCTCTTCGGTCGAAGACGATATTTTCCTGATTACCTTCCCGGAAACCTTCAAATCTAAATTACTGAAGCGTAATCCCCATTGTTTCTTCGCGATGGATGAGCGCTCGCACTATACCTTTGAGCGTTCAATTGAGTGGAATTACACCCTGATTGAAGGTGACGCGCATTTGATTGACCCGACAACGCCGTTGTTTGAAGAAGTGCGCCATGCGTTCATCAATAAAAACCCGTGGGAAATGGCGTTCTTCCTGCGCCCGAATCTGGAGATGTATCACATCAAGAGCCGACAATTGGTGTGTCCGGGGTCTCGTCAGTCTATTGAATCCGCGTGATAGAGCACCACACGAGTACAAGATGATATCTCAATTAGCGCCCTGACATTGCAGGGCGTTATTATATTTCGCATTTGAAATAGCAATAATCAAAACACTATTTCTATTATTTTTTATAATTGCTGAGATTGATTAATACTACTGGTAGTCAGGTGTAATTTTTTAATTTCTGGTCGGCGTTAGTTTATTTACACCAATCTTCATTGTTATATAACGGTATTTCTTAAAGTGTTACTCGCGATGCTGTCGGCTTATTATCAATAATGATGTAGCGTTGCTAATGATAGGAAGTGATTGATGAATAGAGAAAAAAGAAGATGAGTCAGAATCTGCACTGACCCCGTTATCTTTCGTAGTGATAACGGGGCCAGCGATGGGGAAGATTATTTAAAATCGACCGTCATCAGTTCCGGTACGCTGTAATGGCGGGTCGTTTCCACACATTTACCTACGTATTCGGTAAAGCGCGGCGGGGTTTTCATGCCCAGTTGCAGCAGTTTACGGTTGCTGAATTTCACATTTAATTGGGCAAATGAGCCATAAAGACGCATAGCGCGCAGCATCAGACGTTCATTGCAGGGGCCGTACAGCTCGCTAAAGCTGCTGCGCAGTTTGATAAGGTCAGGGTAACTGACCTGACGGTAGGCTTCGCCCATCGGCGGACGTGCGGCGGCGTGTGCCATCGCTTCATCTACCTCGCTGAAACTGACGCTGGAGGCTTCGCCCGCGGAAATATGGTAGATGTCATTAACGGCCTGTTCTGAATGCATCAGCATCAGGATCGCGTCGGCACAGAAATCCACCGGAATGACGTCGATTTTGTCATCCAGTGAACACATGAATTTCTTGAGTTTCATCGCCATTTCGAACACCCAGTAGATGCTGCTCGACGGTTTACAGCCCAGACGAGAATGGCCGACGATGATGGATGGACGCACGATCAGCAACGGCATCGCCGGGCAGTGCTCACGCATCAGGTTTTCGATGGTTGCTTTGGACAGGGTGTATTCGACGATGTGCGATTTTTCCGTATCCAGATGGCCGCATTCTTCCACCACCTGATCCTGCTCTGGAACGCACGACATCGCTGTGCCGATCTGGATGAATTTTTGCAGTGAAGCAACCTGGCTCATGCGTTTGGCGAATGCCAGCGTGCCTTCAACGTTGACTTTCCAAATCAATGGGTTATTGCCAAATGAGGCAATCGCCGCGCTGTTAATGACATGGGTGATACTATCCAGAACCGGGTTTTGCAGAAAAGACTCAGGTTCAGCCAGGTCGCCAACGATAATATTGTCTGCAGTTAAACGGGATAATACAGATTCTGGAATATCAAATTTACGCAGATTATTGAGAATTCGTTTAAGTCCATCCTGCTGCGTTTCAGCCCTGACCAGCATAAATATATTTTCTATCTGCTTGTCCTGTAATGCTTTTTCCATAACAGCACCGCCAAGGAAACCTGTGGCCCCGGTGATAAAGACTTTTTTCATGACGTGATAACCCTGATTAAATTGTCAAAAAGGCCAAAAGCGAGTGCTGTCTGAATAATGCTCAGGAGCAGCGCGGCTATTCTATTTCAGACGGTTTTATTTTTTCAATTTTCAAAACACTTTTTCTTATGTTGTTGTCATTCTGTTTAGCTTTTTGTGCTCTGGTTATTTTGCTTAAGATTTTATTTCTCTGGTTTTTATGCCATACGCGAGCGGTGAAATGAAAACGAGCCTGCCCGGTCGACCTATCAAGTCATCATCGAGGAAGGAGAGGAAAATGGATTGGCGCACGTGTCATTCAGTGAGCATTCAGTGGCGATGGCCTCACCGGAGCGCCGCAGATAATACAATAACATGACGGCGTCAGCACTGTTTTTCCGGCGAGAATCTCAACGGTATCCGGTATTCCCGTCAGCGCCTGCTTGCAGGCACCGACGAGAATCAGGCATTGACGAGAATATAGGCAAGAGCCTGAATTAGAACGTATAGGTAACGGCAACGGTGCCTTCACCCTGATCGGCGCGAAACACGATGGGGCTGTCTGAGGCTTTATCGTTCAGATGGGTATAACCGCCGCTGAGTAGCGTGGTCCAGTGTGAGTCGAACTGATGTGACCAGAACAGCGAGACAGACTGCCCGTATAAGCCACTGCCTGCCTGATAGACGCGATAACCCGAGTTCTGGCTCTGCTGCTGGCTGACGCCGTAGAACAAGTTGTTATTGCGTGCGTCGCCGAACAGCAATATGCCCTGAGCGCCCAGTGTGTCTGACTTATTCTGGAACAGGATGCTGGTCAGCGATGTCTGGTATTGCACGCCCTGGCTGTCGGTTAACGGCAGTGTTGCCTTCGCCTCCACTGACCACTGGTTATTAAATTGCCAGCCGATCGCCACCGCAGTATTCAATACGCCATCAATTTTTCCCATACCGCGTAATTTGTCGGAGCCGGCGCGGAACGTGGATTTTTTGTCGGTTCGTCCTGGGTTGTAACCTAACGTGTGCTCAAGATAAAACTGACCGAATTGCAGGTCATAGCCTGCCCCTTTGGCAGTATCGAAAAAGAAAGCCCCTTGGCGGGCCTGAATGACCGGCAGCAGATTCCAGGCTTGCTCATCCGAACCGCTGTAGCGCGGCGCATTGTGAGCGGCAAGGCCGACAGTCACGCCATCTTGTTGATCTGGCGAGGTATCGTCAGCCCAACTGGTGTTGCTGGCGGCGAGTAAAAGAGTCGCTATGTAAAAGGGGGTGTGTCGCACTATCATCCTGTCTGAACTCCTTAAAACGGGAACGTGATGTTGCCTTGTCGTGGTGTCTTATTCTGGCGCTTTTGTGCTTCCTTGTACGAAGTGTCGGAGTATACACATTAGCGTCAATACCCCGTCAGTAAATGATGAAGAAATTATCAAGAGGCCATGATGAGTCTGAAACGCATTCTGATAATCGAAGATGACACGGATGCTGCCAGCGTGCTGGAAGCGTACCTGAAACGTGATAATTTTCAGGTACTGCTGGCAAGTGACGGCGTTGGCGGACTGGAAATGGCGCTGCGAGTAAAGCCTGATCTGATCCTGCTCGACGTGATGCTGCCGGGCATGAACGGGACTGAAGTGTTGGCAGCTTTACGTCGCAAAAGCGATGTCCCGGTGATCATGGTTACCGCGATGGGGGATGACACCGACAAGATTGGCGCGTTGCGCTACGGTGCCGATGACTACGTGACTAAACCCTATCACCCCGGTGAGGTGGTCGCGCGGGTACAGGCTGTACTACGGCGTACCAGCGGCGTGATGACGCCAGATCGGACGCTGAGTTTTGGCCCGTTGCTGGTCGATCAGGACGCGATGCTGGCGGCGGTGACTGACACACAAGGACACAGTCAGCCGCTGGAACTGACACCAACCGAGTTTAGCCTGCTGACGACCCTATTGCGGGCGCAGACCCGCGCCTTTTCCCGTCAGGAACTGCTGGAAGCCTGCCTGCCCGAGAGCGATGCGCTGGAGCGGGTGGTGGATACGCACATTTATAATCTACGCAAAAAACTTGAAGCGGTGGGGATTAGCGGGGTACTGCTGACGGTTCGCGCGGTGGGTTATCGGTTTCGTCAGCCATGAAAACGCTGCCTCCTCTCTCGTTGTGGCGCTGGCTGTGCCTGCGGATTTTGTCGCTGGCGATCGGTACCGTGGTACTGATTGCTACCTGTATGTGGCTGCGCTTTATTATCTGGAGTCTGTGGGTAGTACACAGTATGCCGGAGGGCGTGCGTAACGAATTTGAAGTATTACGCGCTAATCCTGAACTGGATCGTACCCGCTACTACCACATTCTGGAGACCTGGTTCGGTCCCAAACTCTTCGATCTCTCTATTGCCTCTGAAGATTGGTTGATTTTGGGGGTATTGGTGTTGGTTGCTATTCCGTTGATCGTGATGTTGGGGCTGTGGGCGGCGAGGCCATTATCGGTGCAGTTTAGCCAACTCGCTGTGGCGGCACGCGAGGTAGCGCGTGGGCAGTTTTCCACCCGTGCCAGAATGGTGCCGGGTGCCCCCGCCGAGCTGACTCTGCTGACCCGTGACTTTAACGCCATGACCGCACAGCTCGAGCGTTACGAGCGTGAGTTGCATGCCTCGCATGTGGCGATGGCGCATGAGCTGCGCTCGCCGTTGACGGCCGCGATGGGGCGGTTACAGGGAATGTTGGATGGGGTTTTTCAGCCGGATCCCCGCCAGTTGCAAATGGTGATGAACCAGATGCTCAACCTTAACCGACTGATTGAAGACCTGCATTTGCTCTCGATGGCCAGTGCCGGACAACTGGCTATCGACAAAACCCGGCTAAACCCGGTGGAACTGCTGCGTGACCGCATCGCCTGGTTGAAACCGAATGCGGAGGCGGCTGGTTTCACGGTGACATTGCATGCCGATGAGGAAGGGTATTGCCTGGCAGATCCGCTCCGGTTGGGGCAGGTGTTTACCATTCTGATGGATAACGCTCTGCGCTATGCGGCGGAAGGGAAGACACAGCGGATTGACGTCATACGCCAGCAGGACCGATGGCGAATCCAGTTTCGCGACTACGGGCCGGGCGTCAGTGACACTTTTCTGCCGCATATTTTTGAGCGTTTTTCCCGGGCGGATACCTCGCGGGCGCGCCATTCCGGCGGCAGCGGGCTGGGGTTGTCCATCGCCGAGGCGATTTGTGGTGCGCTTGGTGGCAGCCTGACGGCGGAAAACCATCCACAGGGGGGCATGTGTTTTACCCTTGAGTTGCCGGTGGCGTGAGAGTAGGAAGCCTGTTACCTGAGATAATGTCGGTTTTTCAGTTACCTTGATGGTTTCTTGATAAAGCGTGGAAACAATCTGGAAATCTGCGTGGTGTAATGATCCGTAGCGGTTAACAGGAAATCATTATGACACAGACAGAGTCCATGCTTTGCGTTTTGCATCATTTGAGTTGCCACTGGCGCTGCGCTGTTCTTCGTGCCTGCGGCTTATGTGGGGGATTACTGCTTATCGGTGCGTTATCCGGCTGTGATAACACCAGTAGCAAGCCCGCGCCTGCGCCGCTGCGCCCGGTGCGTACCGTGACAGTCGAGCCATCCGATACCGGTGATGTCTTATCCCAGACCGGCGAGATCCGTCCGGCGGAAGAAACTGCGCTGGGTTTCCGTCTGGATGGTCGAATCGTATCGCGTATGGTGGATGTCGGGTCAGAGGTAAAGGCTGGCGATGTGATAGCCACGCTCGATCCCCGCGACACGGATAACCAGCTACAAAGCGCGAAGGCGGATTTGACCCGAGCGATAGCATCGGAGCGGCTCGCGGAGCAAAATCTTAACCGAATGAAACAACTGGCGCCGAATGGCGCTATTTCCCGCTCTCAACTCGATGAGGCCCAGTCGAACTGGGCATCGGCGGTATCGGTGCGTGAAAGTGCACAAGCCAGCGTCAAAAGTGCCCAGGACCGCCTGGGGTATACCCGGCTCTCTGCGCCGGTCGCCGGTGTGATCACCTCGGTCAGCGCTAACCCCGGTCAGGTGGTGAATGCGGGTCAGGAAGTGGTGCGACTGGCGACGTTTACCGGCCGCGATGCGGTTTTCAATGTCTCTGAACGATTGATTACCAGCGGCATGACCGACCCGCTGGTGACCGTGTCCTTGTTATCCAATCCAGCTATCAAAGTCCGTGGGCGTGTGCGGGACGTCAGCCCGTTGGCGGACGCGGAAACCCGTACCTGGCGGGTGCGGGTTTCACTCGCCGAACCACCGAAAGAAATGGTGCTGGGCGCCACGGTCGAGGGTGAAATCACGCTGCCCGGCAGTCGCGTTATCGTGTTGCCAGCCTCGGCACTCACCCGTCAGGGAGATAACCCGGCGGTGTTTGTGGTTGACCCACAGACGCAGGTGTTGCGGTTACAACCGATCACCCTGCGGCATTATAACGAATCTCAGTTGGTGGTTGCCGGTGGCTTGTCGGCGGGTGACAAGGTGGTCATCGCTGGCGTGAGTAAACTTCGGGCGGGTGAGAAGGTCGCGCTGGCGGAGGCGCAATGATGTCAGCGGGATTCAAGCAAAAGTGGAACCTTTCTGCCTGGGCACTGGCCCATCAGCAACTGGTGGCATTTCTGATGCTGGTCGTTGTGGCTGCTGGTGTGATGAGCTACGAACGTTTGCCGCGCAACGAAGATCCAGCGTTTACCATCAAAACGGCGGTGGTCTCTGCCAGTTGGCCCGGAGCCACCGTGCAGGATACCGTCAGCTTTGTGACCGATGTGCTGGAAAAGAAGCTGCAGGAAACGCCTTACCTTGATTTTACTGAAAGCTACAGCCGCGCTGGTGAGGCGGTGATATTCGTCAACCTGCGTGACAATACGCCGCCGTCCAAAGTGCAGAGCATCTGGTATACCGTTCGCAAAAAGATGAAGGATGTGGCACCCAGCCTGCCCGATGGGGTGGCTGAACCGGCGGTTAACGATGAGTTTGACGATACGTTCGGCACCATTTATGGCTTTACTGCCGAGGGATACTCGCCGCGCGAGCTGCGCGATAAGGTAGATGACATTCGTACCGAACTACTCGCCACGCCGGATATCGGCAAAATCGAGGTATTGGGCGCGCAGGATGAGCAGATCGTAGTGGCGTTTTCGCCCAGACAACTGGCGGGGATGGGGCTTTCCCTGCAACAGGTGACGGCAGCGTTGCAGGCACAGAATGCCGTTAGTCCGGCTGGCATCATTCGAACCGATAGTGACAAGGTGGCGCTTCGGGTCAGCGGCGCGTTTGTGTCCGAAGCGAGCCTACGCGACGTGACGCTGCGTATTGGAAGCCGCTTCATCCCGTTAACCGACATCGCGACGATTCACCGTCAGGCGGCTGAGCCGCCCGCACCGGCGTTTCGCGTCAATGGGCAACCGGCCATTGGGCTGGCGATTTCAATGGCATCGACCGGCAATATGCTGGATTTCGGTAACGCGCTGCGCAGCAAGATGGCGACGATCAGCGCGTCACTACCGTATGGGATTGAGGTCACTAACGTGGCGGATCAATCTGCGGTGGTGGCGTCGTCGGTCAACGGTTTTGTCCGGGTGCTGCTGGAGGCCGTCGTGATCGTGCTGGCGGTATCGTTCGTTTCGCTGGGTAGCCGCGCTGGTCTGGTGGTGGCGGCGTCGATACCGATTGTGCTGGCGATGACCTTCACCGGTATGGAGGTAGCAGGTATTGGCCTGCAGCGCATTTCACTCGGGGCGCTGATTATCGCGCTCGGGCTGTTAGTGGATGACGCCATGATCACGGTGGAGGCGATGGTATCGAGCCTGGAGAAGGGGGAGGCCCGTGAACAGGCCGCTACCCGTGCTTATGACACCACCGCGTTTCCGATGCTCACCGGTACGCTGGTGATGATAGCGGGCTTCATTCCAGTGGGGTTTGCGGCATCCAGCGCCGGTGAGTACTGCTACTCGCTGTTTATTGTGGTGATGATTTCGCTCATCAGCTCCTGGGTGGTGGCTATTCTGTTCTCGCCGCTGATTGGCGTCTGGTTGCTACCGAAGGCGGTGAAAGTTCATCAACATAACGCTGGGTGGCTGTCGCGTATGTACGAGCGCTTGCTGTCGACTGCGTTGCGCTACCGTGGTCGAACACTGCTGCTGACGGTGGCGTTACTGGCGCTGGCCATCGTGGCTGCCGGTAGGCTGGAAGGCGAGTTTTTCCCGGCCTCAGACCGACCAGAACTGCTGGTCAGCCTGACATTGCCGAATAATGCCTCTCAGGAAGCGACCGAACGAGAGGTGGTACGGCTTGAACAGTCGCTGAAAGATGACCCGAATCTGGATCATTTCTCTACCTATGTCGGCTCCGGTGCCGTGCGTTTCTACCTGCCGATGGACGTACTGTTAGAAAATGAAAATATCGCGCAACTGGTGGTGGTGGCTAAAGGGTTAAAAGAGCGGGATGCGCTGCGCGCCCGACTGGAGAAACGCCTACAACAGGATTTCAGCCATTTGGTGACCCGCGTATCGCCGCTGGAATTAGGGCCACCCGTTGGCTGGCCGCTCAAATACCGGGTGAGCGGGCCGGATATTAGCAAGGTTCGCGAGTATGCGACCGGCCTGGCCGCGCTGATTGGCAACACCCCCGGTACACGGGAAGTGAACCTGACCGCCGGTGAACCGGAGCGTGCGATTCGTATTGACCTCAATCAGACGGAGGCGCGAGCGGTGGGCATCAGTTCGCAGGATGTCGCCAGCGCGTTGTCGACCATTTTCTCCGGCACCACGGTAACCAGCGTGCGCGATCGTAACCGCATGGTGGGTGTGGTGGTGCGTGCCCGCGATGAGGAGCGCCAGGATCTGGATACGGTTGCCAGTCTGCAACTGCGTGCGGCTAATGGGCAACAGGTGCCGCTGGGGCAGATAGCCTCCATCGGGTATGGCATTGACGAACCGATCATCTGGCGTCACAAACGTATCCCCTTTATCACGGTGCAAACCGACCTGGCTCCTGGGGGTCGTGCTCAGGCATTGTCAGCGGCGCTGGCACCGAAAGTGGCGGCGTATCAGGCGACATTACCAGCGGGTTACCGTATTAAAGAAGGCGGCTCGGTAGCGGAGTCCAATAAGGGGAACAGCTCGGTATATCGGGTGTTGCCGGTCACGCTGCTGGTGATGTTGATATTGCTGATGGTGCAGTTGCAACGCTTCTCTCGCATGATGCTGGCGGTGATGATGGCACCGTTCGGGTTGATTGGCATCGTGGCGGCTATGCTGCCAACCGGTACGCCGATGGGGTTTGTCGCGTTACTCGGGGTTATCGCCCTGGCAGGGATGATCATCCGTAATGCGGTGATCCTGATCAGTGAGGTGGACACCAACACCGCCGCCGGTATGTCGGCCAGCGAGGCGATTATTCACGCGGCTCGCCACCGATCGCGTCCCATTCTGTTGACTGCCATGGCGGCGATTTTGGGGATGATCCCCATCTCCAGACAGGTATTCTGGGGGCCGATGGCCTACGCTATTATCGGCGGGCTGATCGTCGCGACACTGCTGACGCTGACGGTGTTACCGGCGGCGATCAGTCTGGTAATGCAGTGGGAGGCGCGCGCTAAATCGCGGCGATAACGCGTGGATAAAGCGGGTAAGAGAGCCTGTTATCCGAATATGGCCCGGCATCAGTCACGATACCGGGCCGCAGGCTTAGAAGGTAAAACTCAGTTTGGCGGCAGCGCCATAGGTGTGTTGGCTTGCGGTGCCGGCCATGCCGGTCAGGTCAAGATGGACGCCGAAGGGAGATAGCCCAATACCGGCGGTGACCTGGTCTTTGTCACTGTCGCGCATATTGGCGCGATAACCCACACGCAATTGCGCCCAGGACAACACGCGATATTCCGCACCCACACCGGCGTACTGGTTCTTTTTCTCAGCATCAAAACCACTGGCGGGCGTCAGGTCGATATCGGTCGCCAGCGTCAGCTTGTCTTTGTTCCAGGCGGTACCGGCAGTGACCTGCGGGCGAAGGCTGAAAGTGCGCTGAATGCCCTGCACCTCTTTGGTATCGATCCGGCGTCCTATCAGGTTTTGTGCCACCAGACCGGCACTCCAGTTGGGCGTCAGGTTGGTACTTACCCCCACATCCAGGTTCGCACCGGTCGTGGATTTTCTGAATTCTGAATTGCGGAAATCGGAAGCGCTGTAGTTATTGATTGATGCAATATAGTTATAGGTATCAATCTGTTGCAGTTTCGGTGTGATACCGACCGAGACCGGCTGACCGGCAATACTGAATGCTTTCGCCATGGCGACACCGTACTCGGTCACCAGCGCGCCTGCGCCTTCGGCCCGGGAGGTGAAGCTATTCAGGTCGGCTGAACTGGGAATGGTTCTTCCAGCCGCCACGCTATCCAGATAGGCCAGGTCACGGTCGGTCACCACCGCTTTGGCGTTGGCAACCCCCCAGCCTTTCACAACAAAAGCGAAGGGGAGTGTTTGATTGGGAACCGCAATGACGGCCGCTGCCGCGGCATCGCCGTAAGCGCGATCGCCATTGATGCCTTCCAATTCACCCCGCAGCGACTGAAAGGAGGAGATACCCTGCTGTAACGCCAGTCGACGCAACAGCGGGTTGGTGACACCACTGCTGGCGTTCAGCGTGTTTTTGACGCTGTCCCAACTGCTTTTGATACGATCGAATTTGTCTTCCACTTTGTCTGGATCGGAAACGAAGACACCAACGGACGGGAGGATCACGCTAACATTGTCGCTGGCCTGTGCGTTGGTGAGTAGTGCCGGGTTGGTCAATGCTGCAGAACCGTAGTGCGATGAGGCGACACCCGTTCCCCCCATAGCGTCATTCCTTGCATCCGACCAGGTGCCAGCAGCAAAGGTGACAGCGGGAGAAAACAAACCCGCAACCGTTATGGCGCGGACGAGTGAGTTTTTGTGCATACGAGCATTCCTTTATCAAAATAAGGGATTAGGAAAAATTTCCTTTTTGCTGTGTGCTCGTAGTGTTTTTTAAAAATAAACGTAGTAGCTAAAGTAAAAATAGAGGACACCCTTATACAGACTGAGAGAAAATACTCCCGTGGCAGGAGGCTTGTCTCACAGCAGCTTGAAATGGCTTTTCGGTGTGTCGCTTTTTCAGTGTGTTATTGCACCCAAGACTTGCGTGCAAAAAGCATCGACAGCCTAACATTTTCATTTTTGGCAGTGATAGTCTTTTACCTGATATCAGGCACCCTTGGCGTAGTAATTTTCTAGCTTGTTGAATTTATTATCTTTATTGATTGCGTGAATAGCGTGCTTTAATTCGCTTTATTTGATGGAATGAATATCTTGAATTAATGTCGATATTATGTAACCCCTGTGTTATCGGCCAGATAACGTCAATATCCATCCTGTAGCAGCGTTGCCTCTTTCCTTATTTTCTTTGTGATGATGGCGGCATTCATTTACCTCTCATTATTCCATTAGATTATTTTATGCCGATGGTGTTTTAATTCCTGATAGGGTGAGAGCGCAAGGGGCATCGGAAAGCGAGTGTTTATTTCTACAGCTATCTTGTACCGGCGTGTGGGCCGTAACGATGAAAGGTGAAGTATGGGAGAAATTGAACGATTTCAGCGTGGGGATTTACTGGTGGCAGCCTGCCCATCGCGTGAAGTTTTACAACATATCACCAGCCGCTGGGGCATTCTGGTCTTGATTGTACTGGAGTCCAAAACGCTGCGGTTCAGTGAATTGCGTCGGCTGATTAATGGTATCAGCGAACGTATGCTGGCTCAGACCTTACAATGTCTGGAAGGTGACGGTTTGATTCATCGGGTGGCTTACGATGTGGTGCCGCCACACGTGGAATACAGCCTGACCCCGCTGGGAAAAGAAGCATCGGAAAAGGTGCGTGTGCTAGTCGATTGGATAGAAGAAAGTATGCCGCGTATTACTGAACACTGGCGTAAATCGGGAGCGCCGCGCTCGTTGAAAACGCCTGCCTGATATTTGCTGCGTGTTTGAACTACGTGACAAGCTTTCCCCGAGAGCTATCTTGTGAGACCCCACGCATCAAACTGTTTGTTGATTTCTTTAATGGACGCGAGCTTTATTTTGGGGAGTGCCAGCGTTTCAAAAAGCTCAGCATAGTATTTCCGGTTCCCTGGCGTGACAGCGGCAATATGGTGGACCATTTTCCAGTTCAGTCTGTCTTTTCCTCCTTCCAGACCACCATAACGCTGGTATTGAAACAGTGTGCGATTCACATAGCGAGACAAACTCGCCAGTGTGGATACATCAAGCAAAATAAGCCCGGTGGCACGGGATAAACGCTGCGGCAGGCATCTTTTATAATTTCCATCCATGACCCACTTCTCTTTATTGATTGCCGCATCGTGCAATAGCAGAAATTCATTGAATGGACGTTCTTGCCAGTTCGAATAGGGGATATGGAAAAAACGGTCCAGATGAATAACCTCCAGATGACGTTTCTTCGCGATGGCATGCGCCAGAGTAGATTTACCGCTATTTGATGGGCCGATAATGCAAATTCTGTCGCCTAAATCGGAAAGTTTCATCGAGACTCTCATTCATCGCCGCTGAACCCGAGCCAATAATACTGACGTTGATGTCATTGTTCTATTATTAATCGGCCGCTTAACGGGAGGGGGGGATTATCTCGAATGATGCTGCCACTGGCGCGATAACAGAACATCCCGGCCTTAAGGCCAGGATGTTAAGCAAGCACGTTGCAGCATAAGGGGGGCTTTTTACCGTTCTTGTGCTGCTAAGTCAGAACGGTTTGTGGCTCAGGGTTTTGTCAGTGAAATGGCAAAGGTACCCTGTGGAACCACCGGCAGATATTTACGGTAATAGTCGAGATAGTTTTTGACCGGATCGATATCTTTGAATAACTCAGGGTAGAGGGATTTGGCAATAAACTGCACCATGGCGAAGTCAGACAACGTGCGTGACGCGCCCTGATAAACCGCGAACACCTGCTGGTTTTTCACCGCAGGAAAATCTTCCCAGCCAGCGCGCTGAGTGAACCCACGCAATTTGGCCTCAGCATCCGCTTTATTCACACCCACGCCCATTAGCATTGCATCGGCGACTTTGTTGTCCTCACGACCGGAGAAGAACACGGCATCTGGTTTGCTGCTCAGCACTTGCTCAGGGTTCATGATTCCCCACAATTTCACATAGGGGGCGGCAATATTATCGCCACCGGCTAAATCGAGCATCGATCCCCACATGTTTTGACCGTAGGTAAAGGAGTATTCGGACGGGCCACGGTTACCGAATTCAAAATACACTTTGGGTTTAGGTTTATGGGCTGCAGCGATACGTGCTTCTACCGTTTCGATGCTGCTTTGATAAAAGTGCGCTATCTCATTGGCACGTTCGGTGTTTCCCGTCAGTTGACCAAATATTTGAGTTGATTTCACATGCAGAGCGACCGTCTGAGCGTTGTAATCCACTACGACGACAGGGATATGCAGTTGCTCAAGGGTGGCAACTTCTGCTTTCAGCGCCTGATATTGCCAGCTCGCCAGGATCACCACATCGGGTTTCAGGCTGATCAACTTCTCAATTGACACGTTATGCAGGTCAACTTCGCCAATATCGGGCAGCGTTGCCAGTGAAGGGCGATGTTTCACGTACATCTCCCAGTTGGCCGGAACCTTGCCGCGCCAGGCTTCGCGCGAGATACCCACGACATGATCAAAGGCTTTATCACCGCCGACGGCCATGTAGTCTTCAAAGTAAAAGCCCAGAATGGCGCGTTTAACCGGCACATCAACGGTCACGTTGCGCCCGGCGGTGTCATTAATCGTCACTTGTGCGGCGATGGAAACACCGCTAATGACCGATAAACCGAGTAACACGATACCCCTGAAAATACTGAACAACATCCTGACCTCTCTTCTTATATGACCTGGAATCACGCGCCGAAAAAGCTGAATAAGAATAATAAAAATTCGCATTAAAGGCCAGCGGGATAGAGGAAGATTAGGAAACAACATGCAGGTATTAGTAAAGGTTAAGTGTTTTGTTGACGATTCCTGTTCCTGATGGCCGCCAGGCAGGCAACAGCCGATACCTCTCTGTGTTGAAGATCTTTTAAACGTAGATTTGATATGTTGGATTTGCGGTTTTTGAGATAATCAAAAACAGTATTGTTTATAATTTATTGATTATATTTATATTTTTTCTATCATTTTGAGATGTCGTCATGCCTGGTTTGAGATAACTACATATCATGGCTCAATTTAATCACTTTGAACTCTCGCTCCTGAACCCCAGTTTTGACTCCCCTTTGGTCGATGTGTAAGTTTCCCTGTTTCCCCCGTGTTTTCTACTTCATTATGAATGATCTGAAAGAAAGGAACCGTAGAGGAGCGTAGAAAGACCGTAGCTGTGAGGTAAGGAAAAGGCACATCAGAGGGTGTTAAGGTGTCTAAAAGTAACGAACATCTGCGAAAATGGCGAGAAATCCAGCAAGCAAATAACGTGTTGCAACGACCAGAAATCTAACAGAACGCCAAAAGCAAAAAACCAGCCCGTAGGCTGGTTTTTCTGAATAAGTGGTGCCCGGACTCGGAATCGAACCAAGGACACGGGGATTTTCAATCCCCTGCTCTACCGACTGAGCTATCCGGGCAACGGGGCGCATTAAACCGTATATCGCGATGAGCGTCAACGAGTTTCTGTCACAATCGCTGCGGTTGGTCTATTTTCAGCCAGTCGCCCCTGTTCGCTGTTGATTTGACGAGCGGGGTGGGGCGCTGGCAAGCCTGATGGCAGGCGGTAATGCGCCGATAAATACTGTCACATTCGTTTTCTTGAATTCGGTGAAAAATAATGCCACTATTGCGCGGTTTTTAGCTTACCTTTCACCTGCGGTTATTTAGAGGATTGCGGATATGTCAGATTCAACGCCCATGGTACAGACACCGTGCGCCGGATCTCCGCTGTTGTTGCCGCACTCTGAACGCATTGCGTTAACCCCATCCCTGTTTTTCCGATTATCCCTTACCACCATGCGGTGAGGCGTGCTGACGCCCACTGTTAGGCATGACTAAAAATAGAGCCGTTCGGTCTCTGATTTTACTGATGTCTATCGGACGGTGCTGGTCCCAGATGATGCGTATTTCCCTGTGCTGTTGGCGCGGGTCATACATTTGTCGCGGTTAGCTGGCATGCTGTTTGTCGTTTTGGGCAGTAGTTGATGGGGTACGTTACGCTTAACACGTAGCGTTATCTCTGCGCGGTGTCTTTCGGGCACGTACACTCATTCTTGACCGTTTGGGTTTGGGTACATGAAACAGTTAAAAATTGCGGCTAATGCGGCGGTTGCCTCCCGTCTAATCACCTTGCGTCCGATTGTGGCGCTCAGTCAGACCGATTTTACCGATATCGCGGCCGTCGTGGTGTCGGTTGAGGAAGCGCGCAGCGGCATCCTGTCGGTGATGCATCACTCCGGTTTCGGTATTCCGGCATTCGTGGTGCGTGAGCCGTGGCACACCGGTGAAGAACAGCTGCCACCGGGCAGCGAGTGGCTGAGTCTGGATAAAGCCGGGGAACACGCGCTGCAACTGGAAAAAGTGGCTGCGGAGTATCAGGCTCGTTTGTTGCCACCGTTTTTCGATACGCTGTCTAAATATGTTGGCATGCGTAATACCACATTTGCCTGCCCAGGACATCAGGGCGGGTCATTTTTCCGCAAGCATCCGGCAGGCCGTCAGTTTTTCGAATTTTATGGCGAAAACATGTTTCGCTCCGACATCTGCAACGCCGATGTGAAATTGGGCGACTTGTTGATCCATGAAGGTGCCGCTAAAAAAGCGCAGAAATTTGCCGCCACCGTATTCAATGCCGATAAAACCTACTTTGTGCTGAACGGGACGTCGGCGGCGAATAAAGTGGTGACCAACGCGTTGCTGACACGCGGCGATCTGGTGCTGTTTGATCGTAATAACCACAAATCCAACCATCATGGTGCGCTGATTCAGGCGGGGGCGACGCCAATTTATCTGGAAACGGCCCGTAACCCCTTTGGTTTTATCGGTGGGGTGGACGCGCATTGTTTTGATGAAGGCTATCTGCGCGAGCTTATTCGCGAAGCCGCCCCGGACCGTGCTGATGAAGCCAGGCCGTTCCGACTGGCCGTCATTCAATTGGGCACTTACGACGGCACTATCTATAACGCCCGCCAGGTGGTGGATAGCATCGGTCACCTGTGTGACTACATTTTGTTTGACTCTGCCTGGGTGGGATATGAGCAGTTCATCCCGATGATGGAGCAGTGCTCGCCACTGTTGCTGGATTTAAACGAGAACGACCCAGGGATTTTTGTCACCCAGTCGGTGCATAAACAGCAGGCGGGTTTCTCACAAACGTCGCAAATCCACAAGAAAGATAACCATATTCGTGGGCAAAAACGCTTTTGTCCGCATAAGCGCCTGAATAACGCCTTCATGCTGCATGCCTCCACCAGCCCGTTTTACCCGCTGTTTGCGGCGTTGGATGTGAACGCCAAAATGCACGAAGGGCCGAGCGGTCGTCGGCTGTGGATGGAATGCGTCAGGCTGGGGATTGAAGCGCGTAAACAACTGCTGGAGAACTGTTCGCTTATCAAACCGTTTGTGCCGCCGATGGTGGGTGGGAAACGCTGGCAGGATCACGACACCGATGTGATGGCTCAAGACGTGCGTTTCTTTAACTTCGAGCCGGGCGACAACTGGCATGCTTTTGAAGGCTACGCGCAACAACAGTATTTTGTTGACCCGTGCAAGCTGTTGCTGACTACGCCGGGGATTGACGCGGCAACCGGCGCGTATACCCCATTTGGTATTCCGGCGACGATTCTCGCCAACTACCTGCGTGAGCACGGCATCATTCCCGAGAAATGCGATCTGAACTCGATTTTGTTCTTGCTGACACCAGCAGAAGACAGCGTGAAGATGGAGCGTCTGGTGGCGGCGTTGGTGCAGTTTGAGCAACTGATCGAACAGGATGCGCCGTTAAGCGAAGTCTTGCCGAGCCTGTATCACAAATATGAACAGCGTTATACCGGTTATACGTTGCGGCAGTTGTGTCAGGAAATGCATGATTTTTACGCCAGCCATGACGTGAAACGGCTGCAAAAAGAGATGTTCCGTAAAGCCTCTTTCCCGCAGGCGGTGGTATTACCACAGGACGCGCACACTGCGTATATCCGTGGCGAGGTGGATTTAGTGCCGCTGGCTGAGGCGGAGGGGCGAATCGCTGCTGAAGGTGCATTGCCTTACCCACCGGGCGTGTTGTGCGTGGTGCCGGGGGAAGTGTGGCGTGGTGCGGTACTGCATTATTTCCAGGCTCTCGAAGCTGGTATTAACCTGATGCCAGGCTTTGCGCCGGAACTACAAGGCGTTTACAGTGTGGCGCAGGAAGACGGTAGCAAACGTCTGTGCGCGAATGTGATTGCCCGCTAACTGGCTGGCTCCATCCTTACCACGTGTTCCATCCTGCTAAATAAAAAACCGGGGAATCCCCGGTTTTTTTAATCGAGCTTCAGTTACTTACCCTGCTGTTTTCTCATGCTCTGCTTTCAGGCGGTTGGCGTCCTCTTTTTGTTTGCGCAGCCCATACCAGCCCGCGATAAGCAGGACGGCCAGCACCGGAATCGTAGCGATAGTCCAGGTGCCGTTAGGATAATCCAGCGCCATCAGTACCAGCACGCTGAGCAAGAAAGCCAGTGTCAGCCAGGAGGAAAACGGTGCCAGCGGCATACGGAAAGAGACCGGTTTGGCTTTGCCCTGATGAATGGCCTGACGCAGCTTCATCTGACAAATAATGATGAATGCCCAGGAACTGATAATGCCGAGCGAAGCCACGTTCAGTACGATTTCAAATACCTGCGACGGCACAATATAGTTCAGGAATACCCCAATCACATGGATACAGACGGTAACCAGAATCCCGGCATAAGGCACTGACTGCGCGTTCATATTGCCAAGGAATTTCGGTGCTGAACCGCCCTGAGACAATGAACGCAGGATGCGGCCGGTAGAATACAGCCCGGAGTTAAGGCTGGAGAGTGCCGCCGAGAGCACCACGATATTCATGATAGTGCCGATGTAAGGGACACCCAGTTTGCTAAAGAAGGTAACAAACGGGCTTTGTCCGGCCTGATAGGCGTTCCACGGCAGCAGGCAGACCAGTAGGATGACGGAGCCGACGTAAAACAGGCCGATACGCCAGATAACACTGTTGACCGCTTTGGGCAGTGTCTTTTCCGGGTCTTTACACTCGCCAGCGGCGGTACCGATAAGCTCTACCCCGGCGAACGCAAAGATAACCCCTTGTATCAGCACCAATGCGGGTAACAGACCGTGCGGAAACAGACCGCCGTTATCGGTTATCAGGTGTAACCCCGGAATGTTGCCATCCAGCGTTTTACCGGAGCCGAGAAAAATTGTGCCCACGATCAGGAACAGGGAAATCGCGGCGACTTTGATCAGCGCGAACCAGAATTCCATCTCGGCGAACCACTTCACGCCAATCATGTTCATGGTAGTGACGATAGCCAGTGCCCCGAGCGCAAACATCCATTGGGGAACATCGGCAAAAGTACCCCAATAGTGCATGTAAAGCGCGACAGCGGTGATATCGACGATGCCGGTCATCGCCCAGTTGAGGAAGTACATCCAGCCGGCGACATAAGAGGCTTTTTCACCCAAAAACTCGCGGGCATAGGAAACAAAACTTCCGCTGGAAGGACGGTGAACGATCAATTCGCCCAGTGCTCGCAGAATGAAAAACGAGAAAATACCGCACGTCAGGTACACCAACGCCAGTGCCGGGCCAGCCATCTGCAATCGCGCGCCCGCGCCGAGAAATAAGCCGGTACCAATCGAACCACCGATAGCGATCATCTGCACCTGACGGTTACCCATGCTTTTGTGGTAACCCGCTTCGTGTGACTCGAGCCAACGCCGTTTGGCGTGGTGCTCGGCCTCATTGTTATGTTGATTCATTGCCCGTTTGATTCCTTGTCTGTCATTCAGGAGCATGAAGTTAGCTGTTGTGTCACAGCCTGGTTCATCGTGTGGCTTGCTTTTCATCATACGAATAGCGTTTTTGCTTCTGCGGTGCAGGGGAGCTAAAAACGCCAGCGATGCTACCGTTTCCTGACCGGAGAGGCAAAAACTCTCTGCGTTGATTCCTTCACTTTGTTTTGCTTGTATGCTTCATTTTTCTCCTTTAGTAAGTGATTAATTGGATAAATGCTATTTTCTTAGTCGTTAAGTCTATTGATTGGCTTTTTAGATAGTGTTTGCTTATGACTGTAACCAATCGTTTGCAATGGTCATTTGTTAATCATTGCTAATGAGGTGATGCAGAAATGGCGCTGGAGGCGACAAAAAATAGAGGGGGTTTGGAAGCAAGCGGTGTCCTGAACAGACACCGCTGGTTGCTGCGAGATATCAGCGGCTATAACCGCGATAGTTTTTCTGCGCCGAGTTAACCTTGTACAAATAATGGCGTGATTCAGCAGACGGATGGCGTGTCGTCAGGGTCTGGTAGACCTGGCTGGGCGACATGGTATTGATAATGCCAAACGCCGTGTCTTTATCGCTGGAGAAGACCCGTAATACGCTGCCCGCGCCGCCGTTATAGGCGGTGATCATGGCGTAGCGTTGTGACGTCGGATCCTGAATACCAGACAGGTAGACGTTTTTCAGCATCGCCAGATAGGCCGTACCGGTATCAATGTTGTTCTCCGGGTCAAACAGGTAGCTGCGGCTTGGCTGGCCCCATTTCCCTCTCATTTTGAATACATCGCGTCCGGCACTGTGTTGTACCACCTGCATCAGCCCCAACGCGTCAGAGCGGCTAACCGCATACGGGTTGAAACTGGATTCGGTTTGCATAATAGCGAGAATCAACGAGGCGTCGATGCCATAGCGTTCGGAAGCCTGACGCACCATCGGCAAATATTTGTGCGCACGTTTATCCAGGTGGTTCGGCACCAGTTGAATGGTGACCGACCAGATGACCTTCATACCGGATGTACGGCGTTGCAACTTGTTCTGCAGCAGATAATCAGCAAAATTGCCCGCGCGGCCTTCCCAGCGAATCGGCTGGCCGGTGTTGTCCAGCACCTGACCGTACAGCAGGGGTTCACGGCTTATCTGGATATCGTTGGCATCGGAATAAAGGTCGGTATTGCTGGCGTTATCCCCCATTAATAGGGTAGTGATAATCGCCTGACGCAGACTGGCCAGATAGTTGGTTGAAGAAATGGTTTCGATGGTGATGGTACCGGCGTCGAAGTTGACGTGACTACGCGTCATATATTGATCAGAGTATTTGACGTAGTCTTTGGGGCCGGCGATCAGAACCTCGTTCAATCCCCAGATGTTTTCGATGTTATTGGCGAATTGCCCCATCAAAATGTCGAAGGCGTTGGTGTCTTTAATAAACGCCTCGTTGTTCTCACCTCCTTTCTTGCTGGAGCAGGAGATCAACAACGGGGCGACAAGCAGCAAAGCAAGCAGTTTCTTCATTGTATCTAGCCGTACGGGATCAGGAATGCATCAGGGCCTGTCGGCCCTTGTCATTTAGTGTTGCGGCGGGGTGTAACCGTCGATATGCACGTCCTTGCCTTCAAACAGGAACTGCACCATCTCTTGTTCCAGCAGCTTGCGGTGCTCCACATTCATCATGTTGAGTTTTTTCTCGTTGATAAGCATGGTCTGCTTGGTTTGCCACTGTGCCCAGGCTTCTTTCGAAATGTTGTTATAAATGCGTTTACCCAGTTCACCGGGGTAAAGCTGGAAGTCGAGCCCTTCGGCGTCACGTTGTAAAAAAGTACAAAAAATGGTTCTGCTCATGCTTATTCCTCATCATGTGCACAGGCGTCAGCGAAGACCGATTGTGGCTGAGCCAACTGGCGTAACAACCGTTCTACCGGGGCGGCAAGCCCTACGGACGGCGGGTGCGCTAAGTTATACCAAAGACCGGCACCTTCATCCATGCAGGAACCTGTGTCGGAGACCTCCAGCCACATCGGTACAATATCCAGGTGGAAATGGCTGAAGGTATGACGAAAGGCAATGCCCTGACGCAGCCCTTGTTGGGGGATGCCGCGCTGACTGAGCCATTGCACCAATTCATCTTTCGTGGTGAATTGCGGAAAACAGTACAGGCCGCCCCACAGGCCGACCGGCGGACGTTGCTCCAGCCAAACAGTCTGTGCCTGTTGCATCAGCAAGAACCAGGCGGTCCTTTCCGGTAATGTCTGCTTGGGTTTTTTGCCAGGATATTCTGCCCAGTTATGGTTAGCGTAAGCGACACAACCGTTACTGAGCGGGCAGAGTTCGCATTTGGGGCGGCTGCGGGTGCAGACCATGGCCCCCAAATCCATCATCGCCTGATTAAATTTTTCGACACCAAGCGCCGGGGTGACAGTTTCGCTCAACGTCCACAGCTGCTTCTCGACCTCTTTTTTCCCCGGCCAGCCAGCGACGGCGTAGCAACGTGCTAATACCCGTTTGACATTGCCATCCAGAATCGGATAGTGCTGACCGAGCGACAGCGAGAGAATAGCACCCGCTGTGGAACGGCCCACGCCGGGCAGGTCGACGATGTCATCGAATCGGGTAGGGAAGTCGCCGCCGTGGCGTTCGACGATCGTTTGTGCAGCTTTGTGCAGGTTGCGGGCGCGGGCATAGTAGCCAAGCCCGGTCCACAGGTGCAGTACATCATCTAATGGCGCCGCAGCCAGTTCTCGCACTGTAGGAAAGCGCGCCATAAACCGTTCGAAATAGGGAATGACGGTGGTGACCTGGGTCTGCTGTAGCATCACTTCTGACAGCCAGACTTTATACGGGGTTTTTTCGAGCTGCCAGGGTAAGGTTTTACGTCCGTAGCGCTCGTACCACTCCAGCACCTGTTGCGCGAACTGTTGCGCTTGCATCATAGAGGCGTCGTTATCCGGCAGGTAAAAATTTGACAGCGATTGCAGCACAGAGTGAATGTACTGTAAACCGGAACTTTCCGCCTCCGCCTACTTGCTAAACAACCGTATCCTTGGATAATGCGCGTTTTCCCAACCCAATCAGACTTACAGAACGCATTATGATCAATAACGTCATCTCTCCGGAATTCGATGAAAACGGGCGTCCACTGCGCAGAATCCGCAGTTTTGTGCGCCGCCAGGGCCGCCTGACCAAAGGACAGCAACAGGCGCTGGATGATTTTTGGCCGGTGATGGGCGTGGAATATCAGAATGAGCCGCTGGATTTCACCCAGTTATTTGGGCGTGAGGCACCAGTGGTGTTGGAGATTGGTTTTGGGATGGGGGCATCGCTGGTGACGATGGCGCAGCAGCACCCGGAACAGAATTTTATCGGTATCGAAGTGCATGTCCCCGGTGTGGGCGCTTGTCTGGGGGCCGCTCAGGAAGCGGGCGTCGACAACCTGCGGGTGATGTGCCACGACGCGGTAGAAGTGCTGGAGCGAATGATTCCCGACGGTTCGCTTGCCATGGTGCAACTGTTTTTCCCTGACCCGTGGCACAAAGCGCGCCATAACAAACGTCGCATTGTACAAGCACCGTTCGCTGAGCTGGTGCTGCGGAAATTGGCGATTGGCGGGGTGTTCCATATGGCGACTGACTGGGAACCTTATGCGCAACATATGCTCGAAGTGATGAGTACGGTCGCAGGTTACCGCAATCTGTCTGACCATAATGATTATGTACCGCGTCCGGCTTCACGGCCGTTGACTAAATTTGAGGCCCGCGGCCAACGGCTGGGGCATGGCGTCTGGGATCTGATGTTTGAGAGGAATCAATAATGGCTAAGAATCGGAGTCGTCGTTTACGCAAGAAACTGCATATCGATGAGTTTCAGGAGTTTGGTTTTTCGGTTAGCTGGCGTTTTGCGCAAGGAACCAGTGTGGGAGATATTGATCGCACGCTGGATCTGTTTGTTGATGAGGTGATCGAGCCAAACGGCCTGGCGTTTGAAGGCAGCGGCTATCTGCAGTGGGAAGGTCTGGTGTGCCTGCAAAAACTGGGTAACTGCACCGATGAACAGCGTGAACTGGTGCGTAACTGGCTGGAGTCACATCAGTTGACGGAAGTAACGGTCAGCGATTTGTTCGACATTTGGTGGGATCTGCCCGCTCACCTCGGTTAAATCGCGCGTTTTTTGTCACCAATGCCGTCATCATCGGTGAAGTACGCCGGTGATGACTGTGGTGAAGCCTTTGCCGCCGGGTGTTGCGGCTGGTGTTTGACGCCGTTTTTTCAGGAGTTTTTATGTTGCGTAAAATGACCTTGGGAGCATTGATGCTACTGGCCTGGCAAGCACAGGCAGCCTATCAATGCCATGTTCAACCACAAGACGACATCATTATCAGCCCACAGAGTGTGAGCGTGGTCGGTGCCAGCGGTAATCTGCAAATTTCACCGCAAGGGGATGTATTGAGCAACGGCAATGCGCTGAACCTCAATAGTGCACAGCGTCAGCAGGCTCAGTCGTATCAGGCTGAATTGCGCCAGCAACTGCCGTGGATTGACGAAGGGGCACGCCAACACCTGGAGAAAGCGCGTCAGGCATTAGACAAGGTGATTGTGCAACAGCTCGGCAGCGACAGTAATGTGCGTAACCGGCTGGGGTCATTGGATGAGCAGCTAAAACAGCAGATGAACCGGATTATCGAGCATCGCAGCGATGGTCTGGCTTTCCATCATCAGGCGATTAAGCAAGTTGAGCAGGACGGACAGCAGATTGTCGAGCGGACAATGGGTGGTGTCTTGCAAGATAGCCTCAATGAAATGGGCGTCAAACAACTGGGCAGCAGCGGCGGTAATCCGTTGCAGGCGATGATGGGTAATCTGGGGGGGCTGCAACAAGCCATTCAAACTGAGTGGAAAACGCAGGAATCAGATTTTCAGCGTTTTGGTCACGATGTTTGCAATCGGGTGACGGCACTGGAAAATCAACGTCAGACGTTATTGAAGTCAATTAAATAACCTTTTTTCATAGGGGTGAAAGCTCGTCATTCAGCGTCACCCCCATATTAACGGTGACCACTCAGGTGGTCACCGAGCTTGATAATAAAACGGCTCATCGCCAGGTTACAGAGTCTCTTCACATTTATATTCCACATGGTTCTGCTGTTGGCGTAGGTATATCAAAATAGGCCAATCACACATTCTGATTACCACCTCTTAAAACTCAATGTGAAAATGTAGCTACAAATGATATATCTTCATATGCATTTCATTGCTATCAGTTGAGTGATCGCGCTAGCGATCACTTTTAATAGAAGAATTTCCGTAAAGAACTGGAGATCCCTATTAATTCTTCCCCACTTTATCTAATCCTAAATAGCCTAATTTTTCAGCTAATTCTAGTCGGCTATAGCGCCAGCCAGTTAATGACTCGATATATTGCTTCTTAGCATCAGATAAAGCAGTTTGCGTATTAAGTAACTCCAGAATACTGCCTACTCCGTTTTCATAACGATGCTCTGCTGCATCATAAGATCGTCTTGCAGTAAAAAGGAGATCTTGGGTTACAGGCAGGTTATTGGTCGCCACTGTCAGTGACTGATAACTTTTCCAGACATCAACTTCGACGTTATTCCGCACATCATCCAAGGACTGTTGTTTCTCCTCGATGTGCGCAATACCTTCTCTGATTTTATATTCCCGGGTAAATCCTTCAAATAAAGGTACTGATACCTGAACACCCACATAATTATCAGTATGCTTGGTCTTCAAATAAGGCTGCCCCAATCCTTCGTTCACGCGCTGATTGTCATGACTGGATTTTACGATAAGACTTAAACTAGGCATTCCTTCTGCCTTAGTCTGATTTACATCTGCCTCTGCTGCTTTAAGCTGGGCCTGCGCAGCTAGAATGCCTGGATGGGTGCGTATTGCTTCATCAATCAAAGCCGATACTGATTTCTGAAAGTCATTATCAGGTTTAACTCCTTCATCAACGGCAGGTAATAAAATGGGCATGTCTGGCCTCAAGGCCAGATCTCCAGCAAGGATACCTATATCGGATTGCCAGTTTCCTTCAGACTTTGTGCGATTTGTTCTGGCTTGTAAGTAGGCCGTTCTTGCCTGTAATTCATCTCCCTTTGATGCAGCACCATGCTCTTCTTTGCTAATTACAACATCAAGGCTCTTCTGGGCAATTCGTTCTGTTTCTACTGCAGCAGCAAGCTCTCCTGCTGCAGCCTGTGCGTTGTAATAATCTTTCGCTGTCGTAATAAAAACTGTCTGAAGTGTTTGCATGTGATTGGTTTGTGCAGCAATAAGCAACGCTCTGGCTTTATCAAGGGCTGCCGAGCGGCCGCCAAAATCATACAAAACCCAGTTCAACGATACACTACCAGAGTAACTAGGAGACGAATTACTAGAATTAAACGCTGAATGACCTGGAATCACTGTTTTTGAATCTTCTTTAATCTGTTGACCACTCAAAGAAAGCGTCGGTAAATAAGCACCTTTGGCCGTACCTAGAGCAGCGGCCTGCGCTTTTATTTGTGCCCAAGCTTCTCCAGTCTTTGGGTTATTACATAAAGAGCGCTCAACCGCATCAGTTAATAGTAATGGTTCTTTCACCGGTCCGAACTGGCAGGTCGGATTATTTACTAATGGAACTGCTGCTGTAGGGGGAATGTCTGTATCTGTACCAAAGATATCTGCAGCAATGACTTGTGATGGATGGGCAATACTAAATATAACGCCCATCACTGTACCTAAGTAATGTCGTAAAATAATGGTCATTATCTTTCCCTTAAACTTTCCTGAGTCATCCGGATTAATGGGTCAAAAAAGTATTCCCATACACGTCTTTTCCCTGTTTTTATCTCGGCAGTGATTGCCATTCCTGGTGTCAGATTTATCCACCGTTCTCCTACGTGAATACGGTTTGTGTTGATATGGATGCGAGCGGTGAAATTCAGCTCATGTGTTCGATCCTGTACTGCGTCATTTGAAACTGACCTGACCGTTCCGGTGACATAGCCATAGTAGGTATAAGGGAAGGCTTCTATTTTGATCACCACCTCTTGGCCTGTTCTTACAAATCCAATATCTTTATTCGCAATATGTACTTCAACCTCCATTGCATCATCCGGTACGATCTCCATCACCCTCTGTGCGCTGGTCACGACACCGCCGATAGTATGGACCTCCAGTTGCTGGACAGTACCTGCAACTGGCGAGGTGAGAACTAACAAACGCTGACGAGTTTTTGCTTTTATTTCATCCTCATAGCTTTGTTTAAATTGCTGTTCTGCTTTATCAAGCGCATCAAGCTGCTCTCTTCTGAACTGCGAACCTATAGATGATTTATCCGCTTTTTGTGCGACAATCGCTGCCTTCAGTTCATCAGCATGGCTCAATTTGGCGGCGAGATCATGCTCTTGCTCTAACGCGATCTGTTCTTTGGCAAGATAATCGTTTTTAGCGACGTAATTATCTTTGACCAGTGCTTTATAATTACTGGCTTGCTCGCGTGCCAATGGTGCAGTCGCACGCAGCCGATCAATATCATGAAGTGTACTTGCGAGTTCTGCCTGATGCTGAGCAAGTTCAGCATCAGAATGGGATATTTTATCCTGATACTCATGAAAAATCCCTTCAGCAAAACGCGTTGCATTATGCAAGTCATCAGGACCTAGTCCGTCAACTGACGAGATAACCGGTTGGCGATTCTCTGTTTGTGCATCAAGTAATGCCCGCGCCCGTGCTGCTGCTAACGCAGCCTCAAGCCTTGAGGTCTGAGCTTTAGCAACATCAGCCTGAGCCTGGGTTGGGTCTAACTCCATTAATATGGCCCCGGCCGTCACCCACTGTCCATCTTCCACAGCAATACGACTCACAACACCGGTAATTGCTGGTTGGATCTCCTTGACTCGCGCATCCGGCACCAGCTTGCCTTTGGCAACAACCACAATATCAAGTTTTCCCAACAGCCCTATCAACATGACTGCGACAGCGAGCGCAACAATAACCCGCATCGCCCAACGAGGGGCTGGGTGAACAGGCGTTTCTGCTAACTCAATACTTGCAGGTAAAAAAGCAAGCTCATGTTCTTGACGGGGAACACTGTTCAATCGTTTACGAATAGACCAGGAAGCAACAAGAACATCCCAATATCTACGTACCAGATCAAAAAAAGCGACTAATTTCAGCATGATTATTTCTCGTCGCTACGATTGTTGAAGAGAAACCAAATGGGAATACAACCCTTTTTTATCGAGCAACTCGTTATGGTCTCCTTGCTCGGAAACCACTCCGTTTTCCATGACAAAAATGGTGTTTGCATGTCTTACTGCTGTAAGGCGGTGGGCAATGATAATCACCGTCCGCCCTCGACAAATTGCCGCCATATTTTGTTGAATGACACGCTCGGTTTCAAAATCAAGGGCGCTGGTTGCCTCGTCGAAGATCAAAATACGGGGATTGGTAATCAGTGCTCGTGCGATAGCGATACGCTGGCGTTGACCACCGGAAAGACCTCCACCGTGTTCTCCCACTCGCGTGTCATACCCTTCTGGCATTTCGCTAATAAATTCGTGCGCTCCTGCCAGTTTTGCCACGTGAATTACGGCATCAAGTGAAATGCTGGGATCCGAAAGTGCAATGTTCTCTCGAATCGAGCGTCCAAAAAGGATGTTTTCCTGTAGCACAATCCCAATTTGGCGACGCAACCACGCCGGATCAGCCAGCGCGATATCAATCCCATCAACCCATATGCGGCCCGCTTCGGGTAAATAAAGACGTTGAATCAACTTAGTCAGTGTGCTTTTTCCTGAGCCAGAACGACCCACAACACCGATAATCTTGCCGGGTTGAATATCAAGAGAGACGCCATTAAGCACCAGAGGAGCTTCTGGCCTGTATCTGAAACGAACATTATCAAAACGTATTGCCCCGTTGATGCCCGGCTGAGACTGACGACTATGCTGAATTTCAGTACGGGTGTTCAGAATATCTCCCAGACGCTGCATGGAAATACCGACCTGCTGAAAATCCTGCCATAATTGTGCGAGACGCAAAACAGGAGCAGCAACACGCTGTGACATCATATTAAAAGCGATTAATTCCCCCACAGAGAGACTGCCACTAATAACCAGTTTCGCGCCAAAAAAGAGTGTCAGTATAGTGACAAGCTTGCCAACCAGTTGAACCAACTGTTGCCCAATATTACTGATGTTATTAACACGAAATGAAGCTGCCACATAAGCTGCCAGTTGATTGTCCCATTGGCGCGTAAAGAGAGGCTCAACTGCTGACGTTTTGACTGTTTCTATCGCGGAAATTGTTTCAACCAGGAACGACTGATTATCGGCACCACGTGCGAATTTCTCATTTAGCCGACGGCGTAAACCCGGAACAATGATTGTGGTAATAACAGTGTAAACGGGGAGTGAAACCAGCACGATCAGCGTCAGTTTAATGCTGTAAAGACACATGACAGCGATAAACAAAATGGAGAAAATGCCATCTATTACAGCAGTAAGCGCCTGACCGGTGAGGAAGTTACGAATATTCTCTAGCTCTTTCACCCGGGCAACGGTATCTCCCACCCTGCGGGCAGCAAAATACCCAATAGGTAAAGCGAGAATATGTCGAAACATACGTGCCCCTAACTCCACATCCATACGATTGGTAGTATGTGAAAAGACATAATTACGCAGCCCAGTCAGTAATACTTCAGCAACCGCACTGACGAATAATGCAATACAAACCACACTTAGCGTGGAAAATGCGCGGTTGACCAATACCTTGTCCATGACTACTTGAAACATAAGCGGCGAGACCAGGCCAAAAAGCTGTATCAGTGCTGAAACAAAAAATACCTCCAGCAATATTTTCCGATATTTGACAATAGCGGGAATGAACCAGGTGAAATCGAATTTTGCTAAATCACCAGTTAAAGACGCGCGGGATGCAAACAGTATCAGGCGGCCGTCGCAACGCTCAAACAGAATCGAAATATCGATCATGGTTGGTTTACTTGCACCTGACTCCAGAACTAATACCCGCTCACCATCACAGGCCGTGACAATAAAATGTTGCCCTTGCTTATCTAGAGCCAGCGCAGGAAAAGGCGTAGTGACTACCCGCTTTTTTTGTACCTTGACCATCCTGGCTTTTAGGCCAAGCGAGCGTCCGGCTAAGATAATATCCCGATCCGACAAACGGGCAGAGCCTATTCCCGCTGTATGTTTTATCTGTCGGGCATCGGCAGCAAGTTTGTGATACCTGGCAATTAATACCAAAGCGACTATGCCAGCGTCTTCAACATCATTATGGCCTGTTGTCTGATTAGCTTGGGTATCAGTGTTGGATAATTGTGGCGAATTCATTAAGGTCTATGCCTTTTAAGTTGTATCTATCCTGGTAAAGCCATAAATATGGCTAAGTACACTATAAAAATCCGGCCTCAGGCTAAAAATAGCTCGAGGCCGGAAAATCAGATATTAATGCCAGGCTGCATCAAGGACAGGCTTGAGTTGTGTCATTTGCTCCTGACTCAATGAAGTTTGCCCCGCTGCAGGAGGAGTCATGGATGCCATGGTATTAATCAAATTATCTAATTGGGTGGTGACCAACGCGTGCCCATCTCCCGACTGGATAGCGAGCTGGTTTGATGCCCCTTCAAACCAGTTGCTGATATCCACTTTTTGATTTGTGCCAATCACTTCAGCCAGTAGGTCATTACCATTCTGACTAAACCACAACTGGTCGGCACTCACCGTTCCATTGAACAGCAATACATCGTCCTGTGTGGTATTTGTTATGCTAACTGTCAGGTTATCTTTGTTGTTTGCCAGAATAGTATCGAGAGAACCGTTAACAGTAAGGCCTGTGTTACTGCCGGTGACTGCAATGACATCACTATTACCTTGCACGGTAGCTAACAGATTATCCCCCGCTATTGAAATAGCGGTAGCGCCGCTAGTGAGTAGAGTGGCATTGTTACCAAGAACAGTAATGTTATTTCCCTGACCGGTGGTAGAAATGAGCTCATTATCTCCCTCGACCTGAATAAGGCTGTTGTTACCGGAAAGCACTAGCGTATCGGCCTTACCCTCCAACGTTATCGTCGCCTGATCACCGGCGTTCGCAACGGCGTCTCCAGAACCACTGGCGGTCACCGTCACCCCATTACCTGTTACCATTACAGCAGCGGTATCCGCACTCAGGGAAACTGTTGTTGCATCATTGGTCTGGATAATATTATTGCTACCGGTCACAGCAAAACTATCTCCTGTACCACTAAGCGTGATGGCATCATTTCCTGACATTGAGACAGTATTTGAATTGCCGTTTAGGGTCAGGGTATTGCCCGTTTCCATAGAGACAGTATTGAAGTCTCCGTTCAGTAAATTGGTGGCAGTGGAAGCGGCTGTGGTGTCACTGCCATACCAGGAATTCACGACATTCAGCGCAGGTTTACCCTGCACACTGAAATCATCCGCAGCAACTTGTGCAGGATTAGCTTCCCAGTTCCATAAATATGCCCCCTCCATCCAACTACCGACGCCATTCCATGCTTCGAAAAATGCTTCTAGCGCTCGGGTTTGCTGTTGGAAATCCACCCAGTGGAAACCACTCCAGTCACCATTTAAGGTATTAGTCGCGTTTACGCTACGATATCCTACTTCGGTGAGGATCACGGGCTTATTGTAGGTTGTCGACAATGCATGATAGAAATCAATGGGAGACATATTGTTGAACAGCGCTGCTGTTGAGCTGTCGCTGGAAACACTATTCCATCCAGCCACCATCTGCGCAACGGTCGGATCGGTAATATTTGTCGGCGCTTCATACGCATTAGCACCGATAACGTCGACCTTATCCCAGAAACTCACGTTACCCGTTTCATTCCATGCTGAAGCATAAGTAAGTGGCCCAGAGTAGACCTGCCGTACAGCTGAGATAATGTCATCCCAGTATCCCTGATAAGCGCTACCACTGAGTGATGATAATTCCGTACCTACACTAAACATGCTGACATGCGTTGCCTGCGCAATGGCTGCGTAATGGAGAATAAAGGTTTTGTAATTTGCGAAAAACTGGTCGATGTTCGAAGGCTCAAGCAGCGCCCGCCAGGTTCCGTCAGTAATATCAATATGCGGTTTGAGTAATACGGATAAACCGTCAGCCTGCGATTGGGTAATCGCCAATTCGAGATTAGCATCTGACTCTGTAGCATCTGTCGGAGCAATGCTGTTACTGGTAACAGAATCCAAATATTGCGTGACGACCAGTTGAACGGAGTTTGCGCCAGTTGCCTGTAACGCTTGCAGCGAATCAGTAGAAGCGGCAGTAGCTAACTGGCCGTCCTTCGCTGATGTGTATCCAAAACCTTTGACCTGGAAATCGGTATTACCCGTGGTATTTCCCGTCTCAACAGCATGAAGAATTAAATTGCCCTGACTCATTTGCACTGTATTGGCAGAGCCTGAAAGTTCAAGTGTGCTGTCAGTATTAGCAACAATCGTATTGCTGTTGCCCGTTAACTGGAAACCAGCACCGGCAGCAAGGGTTGCTTGTCCCCCATTCATCAGGCCATATTGACCATTACCGTCAACCGTCAGTTGCCCGCCATTTCCGCTAAACCCTGCTCCATTAGAATCACCGGTAAGAATGAGAGTGTCACTTGCCTGAGCATTAACCCAGTTATCGCCGCCATCCACTTCAATAGTCGCGGCATTCCCTGCTGTAACAATATTCCCATGCCCCTGTAATACGGCCTGAGCACCTGTATTGATTGTGACAGAACCGCTTTCCATAGCTAGTTTTTGTCCGGTACCTTGAACAGTTATTTCTCCGCCAGTACCGTTTACCGTAACAGTATTACCCGTTCCCTGATCTTCGATAATATTGCCGTTACCATTAGCAGTCATGCTATTCGATGAGCCTTGGATTTTGACGGTGTTCCAATTACCCTGCAAAGAGGCTGTGCTACCTGTGCCGGAAAAGGATAGTGCGTATCCGCTGCCATTAATCGACACTGTATCCAAATTGCCCAAATTCATCGTATTACCACCGCCATTTAGCCAGGCTTGGCTATTATCAGCGAGAGTAATTGTATTACCGCTGGTATGCAGATCATTTTGTACACCATCAAGTAAGATTTTATCTTTGGAACCATTGGCATAGATGACATTTTGCTGGCCATGAATACTAAGATTATTGCCATCACCATTGGCGTTGACGGTATCATTATTTCCTGAGACCACAATATAAGCATCGTTGCCGTTAGTAGTTAGGGTGTCATCGTTACCTTTTACCGTCGAAAATTCACGATCACCGTTGGTCATGACGGTGGAGCTTTGACCAATCAGGTCTACCACGAAATCCCCCCCTTTAATGGTGACCAGATTGCGGTTACCGATCGTGACTTTATTATCGATACCAGAAATCACGGCCTGCGTATCGTCAGAAATCGCCACGCTACCTTCGCCTATAGTCAGGGTGCTATTTTCACCCTGCAGCAGCACAATATCTCCTGGGCCATTGGCAATAATATCGTCCGCTTCACCCTGCATCTGAATCCAGGCATTGGGTCCATTTGCTGTCACCATATTGTTATCACCCACAACGGTGACCACCGCCTGTGCACCATTAAGCGTGACGTTGTTATCCGCACCCTGCACAATTGCTGCTTGCTTATCACCATTTGCTATGACAACGGATGCACTGCCTTCAACCAACAACACCGAAGACCCTCCATTAACAACCAGAGAATCTGCATTACCGACGTGAACAGCGTCACCGGTGCCGTTAACGATAAGCTGGCTAGCATCAGAGAGAACAATTTTGCCATTACCGGTACTCAATACATCGCCCGTTCCTGATATTTCAGCAGTGTTCCCCTGTCCATTGGCGGTAATGGTGTTCCCATTACCAGAAACCAGTAATTTCTCGGTATCGCCATTCATGGTGACGGTGGCGTTATCTGCTTCCAGATAAACGTTAAAATTACCGCCATTGGCAACCAGGGTTTCATTATTTCCCAGCACAACGTCATCATTGCCGCCATTAATCGTCAGTGAATCCCCGTCAGCGAGAATCGCCGAACCACCAGATAAGGCAATGCTTTCCCCCTGTCCATCCAGATATACCGTATCACCCTGGCCATTAGCGGCCAGCACATTATTATTTCCTTCTACAAAGAAGGTGGCCTTATCACCATTAACAGTTAGATTATTGCTATCCCCAACCATCGTCATGATGGCCATTCCACCATTCATCACAACCGTATCGTTCATTCCTTTAGCAATAGTATTGTTACCATCACCATTAACTACGACCTGTGAGGCATTACCGTTAACCGCTGTCATGAATCCGCTACCGTTCACCTGCAAATTTTCGTTATCGCCGGTACGAATCACACCTTGACTTCCGTTAACTACAAGCTGGCTGCCATTAGCCATAAAGAGACTGGCACCGCCGATGTTTGCGGTATCACCTAAACCATCAATCACGACAACATCATGATTACCGTTCGCCCAGACAGTATTATTGTTTCCAACGACCAGAATATCGTTGTCATTGCCGTTCGCTGTGAGAGACGAGGCATTTCCTTCAATGGCGATGGTGAAATTACCACCATTAATGGTCAGTTGGTCATTACTACCCAGCCCAACAGTATTAGCGATACCGTTAATAACAGATTGACTGTTATTCATTAGTAATAACGTACTACTACTGGCGGTGGCAGTATCGTTAATGCCATTAATAACGACAGTGTTATTACTCCCGTTCGCAGTTGCTGAATTATTCGAGCCCTGGATGTCAATACTATTAACATTACCGTTAGTGGTTAATGTTGAGCCGTTTCCTTCGAAAGCAACAGCAAAATTATTACCATTTATCAAACCTCTATCGTTATTATGCAACGTCACCGCACTGCCAGCGCCGTTAATGGTTACCTGAAAGTTGTCTCTAATCGAAATACCATTCCCCGCCGCGCTGATCGCAATGCGATTCATGATCACTGCGTTATCTTGCAAGGCTACAGACTGAGTCTGGCTGGTTGCTGCTCCTGCCACGCTGCCATCCGGCAGAGAGCCATTATTGATTGTGCCAAAGGCTGAACTATTGAATGTGGATGCAACGATGGCGGCAATTTCCTGCCAAACCGGATTAACCGTGCTGTTCCACTGAGAACCTGTTGCCGGAGTTCCTTGTGCAAAACTGACGTTTTCAATAGGTTCCAGACTGCCGTCAGCAAAAACGACAGTTGCCACCCTGGAAATCTGATTACCGCTGGCGTTGACTGTCATGGCAGTGCTTTGCAGACGGATAGCCTGAATACCAAGCTGCGTCAGCGTGAATGCCTGAGCCTGCGCAGTACCATTGCCGGAGGGGTCTACCAGAACCCTCAACTGGCTGAAGACCTCATCAGTAGCGTCAATCACGCCATCATGATTAGCGTCAAAACTCTCCAACACGGAAAGCGCATCACTGGTGTCGGCTACCATGGACGGGTTAATAATTTGGGTTCCGGTTGCCGTTACCAGCGCCAGTACACCTGTATCTGCACCAATCCAGCCGGACAATATCGACTGACCAGTAATGTTGACCAGAGCATGGGATAAATTGAGCGGTATAAGTTGAATCGCATGACCATCAAGACTCAATACCAGCGGGTCATCACCACCGCCGCCTCCATCCCCGCCTCCATCCCCACCGCCATCGCCGCTACCATCACGTCTGTTACCACCACCGTTACCGCCGTCACCGCCGTCACCGCTGTCGCCGCTGTCACCGCTGTCACCGCCGTCACCGCTGTCGCCGCTGTCGCCATTGCCGCCGTCACCGGAATCACTGTCATCATCGTCGCTACTGCCATCAACGCTAGACGTATTCTCTGTCTCCTGATCTGTTTCCAGGCTGTCGGCGCTGTTGGTCAGTTGTTGCTCCAGATCATGCCCAAATGTCGCAGGGATATCTGAGGTCAGCGAATATTGATCAGTGTTATCCATCCAATTGCTTAATGTCAGGCTTTCATTTTGTAAGGAGCTAACAGCAAAAGCATCGAATACGTTTGATTCTACGGGGCCGTTCAGCAAATTAGCTGAAAAGGAGGGCAATGAAACAGAATCGGGTACGGTAAGCGTGGCATTATTGAAAGAAAGTTGTACGCCTGTCGCATTCCAAATGGCTCCACCTGGAATATAGGCGGAGGTTCCCAGACCACCGGGAGCTATATCGATAAGATTGGCAGTCAGGGCACCACCGGCATTCCAGGATGCATAATTATTAGTAAGCGCAGTCCAACTGAGGTTTCCCGCCTGGCTATATAATGTTTCAGTGGATGTACCGTCAGAAAAATTAATGACCGATTTACTTAATGTACCGGTACCATCAGCACCGCTGTAAGTTTCAGTCATTGAAACCAGAGCACCACCGGGTGTTCCATACATTGTATCCTGTGATGTTCCATCCGCATTATTGACCAGCGAATGTGTGAGATTGCCAGTATCATTCGGCCCACTGTAATCATCAACAACCGAAACCCAATTGCCCCCCAATCTGTTGTAGACCGTATCTTGTGAGGTTCCGTCGGGATTATTCACCAATGATTCCGTCAGTGTGCCTTTTGCGCCAAGGCCACTAAACGTATCAGTAACAGAACTGCCATCGTCAGTGCCGCTATAGATAGTCTCACTCGATGTACCATCAACATTATTGGTTAACGTATCTGTTAATCGGCCAGTTTCGTTTGGTCCACTGTAGGTATTCGTAACGGTGCTACCTGCACCCAGAGTATTATATGTTGTGCTTTGTGATGTTCCATCCGCCGCGTTAACCCTCGACTCAGTGAGTTGGTCAGGGTTATTTGGGTCACCATAGATATTGACTCTGGTATTCGTCCCACCAAATATATTTCCAGGAACCCCATTTATACTAATATTACTGCCATCGCCAACGACTACCGTGTTATCACTACCATTGACAGTAAGGTTTGTATTATCACCAGAAGAAATGAAGTTACCTGTACCATTCACAATCAGTGAGCCACCCTGATACATGGCAACAGAAATATTGTTATCACTCACTACCGGAACACCAGCAGGTGTTTGAGATATTGCTGAGGGAGGACCACCAATTAAGTCAATAGTATAAGAGTTAGATAAAGAAGTGACGGTGGTGTTTTCAACGCCCGTAATGCCTTGCAAAAGGGCATTTCCATATGCAAATCCAGCATTTATATTCGCTTCATTTGCTGTGCTAAGAAAGTAAGCACCGTCGGTGTTTATACTTGGAAATATAAAATTACCATCATAAACACCGTCTTCTATCTCTTTACTTCTTTTCATTAATTCATCATATATACCTTTAGTAGCATGATAAAAATTAAGTGTACCACCACCTATCTCCGCTGCATCGATAGGAAGCCCGGAAAGACTAGTAACAACCCCTAAATGGTATGATGCTACATCAACAAAAGCAGGGACAGCAAAACCAGAAGGAATTCCCCATGCAGGATTGCGCTGTAGATCTTGGGTGCCGCCTTGCACAAACGCAGAAGTCATCGCGCCAAAGGCACTTAATAGTGAACTTGTCATAACGTCAGAGGCGACATTTTCAGATGAAAACCCCGACAATGTGCGAATTTGCTCGGCAAATGATTCAGCATCAGATATTGAGTATGATGCAGGGCCAATTAACCAATTATTGGGGTTAGCGTCTTTACCTGAAAGAACTGTACCGTCTGAAAGATAAACTCGGTTCACCTGTGACCCACCGGGTACCGGGTCAACAATTGGATTTCCATTGATATCCTTTATGAAATGAGCAGCTACCAAAGAAGTGTTTCTTTTATCATCAAGACCAGCAACATTGAATGTTGAGGAAGGTGTTAATTCATTCATTATTATTTAAACCTCAAAGAAATTAATAATGTAACTTCATGGGGTGTTATTGATTTCTATTTACAAGATTTCTTTTGTGTCAATGGAGTATATAATGGATCAATGGAATATCGAATCTCATAATAGGATGATCCAAGATTAATAACATTAAAGTTTATTACATCAACATTTTCAGCCATGGCAAAGCTATGAAGCATACTAAAGCTGTTCTGCATAGCAAGTTTTTTAAACGCATCATCCCATTCACACGAGCGTTCAGCGTTTTGCTTCTGTAATTCATTTCCTGAGTCATACATAACATCTCTATCAAAAGTATGCGCCGGCTCATTTGTGCTAAAACAATAGGCTAGAATCTGTTTTTCTGGGTTATGGTATTCTTCTTTAATACACTTTGAAAATAAATCTGGATGACTTTTTTTGTAAAATTCAAAGCTATAGTGGAGAAGGCTACTCTCAAAATCATAGAAGGTTAAAACAACTAATGTATTAATTAAAATAAAAAAGGCAAGCCCTTTTTTTTCAAAAAATAGAATTGTTAGTGAAATGAAGAATAATAAATAACTTATTCTATAAAAAGCATGAGCGTAATCCGATAAGTTTTGATATTTTATCAAATATTGAATGTTGCTTGATGTTATTAACAAAAGTGATGAAAACACAGTTAGTTTTAATCTTGATATTGGAAGTTTTAATTTTTTCATTCTTTAAGTTAATTCCTCTAATGTTTGAGGGTTTTTATTCTAAGATCAGAATGAGCTGGATAATGAAATAATTTTCTTTTTTGGTAAAAAAGAAGATTTTTATTTAAACATAAAAAACATTAATGCATGTTTAAATTATGTATTTAAAATATAATTACATTAAGCTACTAAATGGAAACCTAATGCATATTTAATAATCATATATGAGTGAAAATAGAAATGCCATATGTCAACCCACGTGTTAATTATTTTATATTGTTATTATTTTACTCTTTATTTATTAAAGGGTAACAAAATGAAATTTTTTTCACATGAATGTAATTTAATGAATACTTTGGTTTTTATCAGCAACACGAACATCGCTTTTAGTGATGAAATGAGCTTGTCTACAAATGGGGTGGATGCCCAAAGTAACCGATGCTGCCAAAGAGCAAGTGGCAGAATAGTAAAACTGTCCAGTGAGCCTGCTGTATCCCATGGTTTATCTTGACTGCATTGTGGTGAATTCCGTCACAGTGCCTGTGGCGGTCTCAGCCCGGAACAATTTGAAAACGAAAACCTCGCTTAGGGCTGTGTCCACATTACGTGGGTAGGATCAATCAACCAAAAGGCAAAAGCGGACCCCCTGAAAGCTCATCGGGATGAAATGAGAGACATCCTGTCTCTCACCAGAGGCCAGCCGTTGGCTGGTCAAATTCGTTCCCAACGAATTTGTCATTCACTTGCCGCGTTACAAGGCTCTAACGAGCCTTGCCCTAAAGGGCCAACGCGTGGCGTTGTTCAACACGCGAGCGTGTTGTCCTGCAACTCGAATTATTTTGGGTATATATGTGTAAAACTACTCAGGCCATGACAGCCAAAGCTTTTTCATCTTTTTCTCACGTATTTCTTGATCTTTGATTTCATTAAAGAAAGGCATAGTTATCCCTAAGGGTAACAAGCTCCATATCGTAATAGGGGCGGGGGTGTTAGAAATAACATGAATGGGGTCGCGTATTGCGTTATGGATGCAACCAACGGCAGATTGGTTGGGGAATATAATGGCACTTCCGCTATCATCAGCATAATTGTTATCAAGAAATAATGTTAGATCTCCTCCATGTGTTTTACCCGATAGGATAGTCGCACCCCCTGCAGATGCAGTGCTGATAACCTGAGTAACGCTACTGAGCATCATTACATCGGTATTATCCTTTTCTTTGTTAATACGAAACTCAAGGCTTCGTGATTTTTTATTCATACATAGTGAAACTATCTTCGTTGAAATTAACCGGCAAGAAAAAAGTTCAATCTGTGGTTCCTCACAGGTTGAAGGGTAAGACGTTTCCTTCGTCATATTCCAATTGCCGATTACACTAGGGTTCTCTGCAAATGCTACGTTAATTGAGTACCCTATGATAAAAATCATAGTAATAGCTTTGAGAATTAATAGTGAATGTAACTCATGCCTTGGTGATTTATTCATGATGGTCATTTCATGAAGCCTATAAGTAATAATTTTTAAAGATAGGAGGGGGTAAATTCTTATGTGAAAATATTATTGCTATAAAGATGAAGTGCTATCAGGTAAATCAATGGTGGCAATAGAAAAACACCAGCCCATCTATTAATTCAACATAAAAATCAATAAGCAATCTTGAATTTAATCTTTTTTTGTTATTCTTTGTCTTTTTATTTTATAAAAATGAATATATTGTAATTATAAGTATCTTATTGTAATTGATATAAATGTTTGGATTTATATGACAAGAAAATCATGGCTTTTAGTGATGAAATGGGCTTATCCACCAATAGTGTGTACCCAAAATAATTCGAGTTGCAGGAAGGCGGCAATCGAGCGAATCCCCAAGAGCTTACATAAGTAAGTGACTGGGGTGAGAGAGGCAGCCAACGCACCTGCAACTTGAAGTATGAAGGGTATAGATATCCAAAGTAACCAATGCTGCTAAAGAGCTAGTGGCAGAATAGTGAAATCGTCCGCTGAACCTGCTGTATTCGATGCTCACCGGATCCACTCTTGCCGTGATTTACATTTATTAAACTTCCTCATTTCCTTATTTACGTCATTGTTTCTTGATATTTCTATTTATTTTAATTTTGTTTCTATTCTATTTTATTTCACGAAATTGAAAATGAAATGGCTTGTTTTGTTCATTTTTCTTGTGTAAGAATATTATTAAGAAGTGCAGATTTTCGTTATGGAATGATGTCATTCTGTAAAAACAGGCCCATGGTCACCGGGTTGCAGGTCGATGTGTTAATGGTTGGGAGTTGATACCCAACGTATTTTAAACCCGTCTCTGAAACCTGAAGTGTGATACACGAAGTGTGACGGGTTATGACAAACATAGTGCTGCCTCTGAAGCAATGGAATGTATTAAATGGAATGTATTACCGAATAAGGATGACGGTTGATGATGGCAAGGTATGCACCAATAGGCGGTATTTTCACCACTATGATGATGACGATTGAGCGCTTTTTTGTTCAACGAGATTCATCAATATTCTCTTTTAGTGACGGCTTCTCATCCCTGTCCCCCAATGCGTAATGGCGCATGAAGGGAATAATGAGTAAGGCGTCACTCCTCGCACAGCAAATAAAACGTCCCGTACTGCTTGATTATCGGATCTCCCGATCCGCTTATTGAGATTTTATTATTTTTTCATTGCCAGGATGAGTCATATGCGCATGACGTTTCAGACGTTAGGGGCTTCTCATGCCCAAAAAACGGATTTTTTTCATCACATCTGCCGGGTTGTCATCGATAACATTCGCGTTAAGAGCGTTCGCGTTAAGAGAGGATGTCTCGCGATAGTATTATTGATGCTGAGCATTAGCGGGGCGGTTTCGCCGGGTTATGCCGCAACCGCTGAGGATTTTCGCACACCTGAATATCTGCGCAACGGTGCCGCGCTCGATTCTATCCACGCGGCTGATGCGTATGCACTGGGGTACAGCGGTGCTGGGGTCACCGTTGGTATTATTAACCGCGTCGGGGATTTATCCAGTAATGATGAATTCAATGGCAAGGTGGACTCAGGTTCACACTGGATTAGCGACCCCAGCAGTGCCAGCCCGCACGGTTATTGGGTCGCCGGGGTGATTGGCGCTGCCCGCAATGGGGTTGGGGTACAAGGCATTGCCTATGACTCGAACCTGTTAACGCTGGGAACGGATAATTCCATTGGGGATTTATTGCAGGGCATGGTGGATATGACCAACCGCCCGGATGTGAAAATCATCAGCAACAGTTGGGGGTTTCTGTTCTATCCCGACCAGCTTTCCTCTTACTCGGCTGCCATGCAGGACTTGCTGCTCAATACGGTGGTCCCTGCTTATGTCAGCGCAGGGAATGTGCTGGCCAGTCAGGGGCAGTTAATGGTGATGTCCGCCGGTAACGAAGGACACCTGACACCGACACTGTTTTCCGCGCTGCCGACTGTGTTGGATAACAATGGCCTTCAGGACAATATCGCCAATACCTGGATTAACGTCATGGCTTATGATCCCTCGCAGCCGACCAGCAGCGCGGCGTTTATTGCCACCTTCAGCAACCTGGCGCAGGGCGCGACCGAGTATAGTCTGCTGGCTCCGGGCGTTAATATCATTACACCCTCCACCAATAACACTTATTTTCGGGTGAGCGGCACGTCATTCGCTTCACCTTATGTCGCGGGGGTTGGTGCACTGGTCAGCCAGGCATTTCCCTATATGAGTGGCAAGCAGATTGCGGATGTGCTGTTGTCGACCGCGACGCCACTGACGGGTGATGCGTTGCCGAAAGCGGTGGTACTGGCGAATGAACAGTATGACGAGAATCAGTCGCTCACCGGTACGGCTATCAAGGTGTATTCCACCCATACCGGTATTACCTTCACCGATGATGAACTGACCACACTAATAAGCTCATTGAAAATAAAAAGCCCCTATAACGGTATGACGGATGATCAGGTGCGTGCGGCGATTTTGAGCGCGGCTGCCGACCAGAATATTACCGTGATGTCACAGAGTGACTATCAGGCGCTATTCGGGCAAGGGGTCGTCAATGCGTTTAAAGCGGTACAAGGCCCCGGTTTACTTAACGCGAAACGTCTGGTGGACAGCGATCTCAGTAGCGGCACGTTTGGTGGGAATTTTGCCCTGTACTCTATTGATACCAAAGGTATTGATAGTACCTGGAGTAACGACATCGGTCAGGTGAAAAACACCACCAATGGGAGTGCGCTGCTTGGGCTGGATGTCGGCCTGCGTAAGCAGGGTGCCGGTACGCTATACCTGACAGGGAATGACACCTTTGCCGGTCCGACGGTAGTAGAGGGTGGCAAGCTGATTGTCGGTAAGGTCGCCGGTGATGCCGGGCATCTGGCCGGTGACGCCTGGGTATTATCCGGCGCGATACTCGGCGGGCATGGTACTATCAACGGCTCTGTCGTGGTACAGAATGGCGGCACATTATCACCGGGCAATTCAATCGGCACACTCACGGTGGGCAATGTACGCTTTGAGCCCGGCTCCATTTATCTGGTGGAGATCGATCAACAAGGTAATGCTGATCAACTGGTGGTGACGAATACTGCCCAGTTGGCCGGGACGGTTAAGCTGGTTGGGCAAGCTCCCGCCCATCTGGGGGCGCAGTTCACGCTGGTGAAGGCTGGCACCTTGACCGGTGCATTTGATGCACTGGAGTCGACAAACAATTCGCTGTTTTTGACCAATGCATTGACCTATAACGCGCAAAGTGCGCTGGTCAGTGTGGTGCGTAACAGTGTGCGTTTTAGCGATGTGGCGCAAACCGCGAATCAGAGTGCGATAGCTAACGCCATTGATAACCAATCGGGCACGGCGGTATTGAGCGCAATTGCTGATCTGCCGGATGCCGACAGCGCCCGGCGTGCGTTTGATAATCTGAACGGTGAGTTTTATGCCACAGCACGCAACGCGCTGATTCACAACAGTCAGTCGGTTAGAGAGATTCTGAACAATACCATGAGCAGTGCAGGCAAAGGCGTGGAACCCTGGGTCAGTAGCTGGGGGTATGAAGGGCGGCAGGATAGCAACGGCGTACAGGCCGGAATCAAACACAATGGTTATGGCGTGTTGCTTGGCAATGGTACCCCGGTTGGCGAACAAGGGGCGTTGGGGGTTGCCGTTGGTGCGGAAAAAGGGCAAATCACGATGGACTCTCGTGCATCCAGAGGTGATCTGAACGCCTTGCATGCCGGTGTGTATTTGTCTGGTCGGGCACTGGCGCTCGATCTGCGCTCTGGCCTGAGTTACAGCCATATCACGCTCGATAGCCAGCGCGGTATTACGGTCTCCGGTCTGGATGGGCAGGCAACCGGTGATTATCGCGCCAATCTGGCTCAAGGGTTTGTGGAAGCCAGTCACCGCTTTGATTTCTTTGATAACGTCAGTGTCGAGCCCTATGGCAATACCGCCTGGGTCTGGCTGCAAAATCAGGCAGGGCAGGAGGGCGGTAACAGTGCAGCACTGGCGTTTGATAAAGAGACCAGCCGCAGCGCCTTTGCGACCGGCGGTTTACGCCTGAAAGTCCGGCCGTTATCGCGCCTGCCAGTGTCGTTGTATGGGGATATCGGCTATCAGCATCGTTTAACCCACGATGACAATCAGGTGCGTTTACGCTTTGTTTCCGGTGGCGATACCTTTACCACACAAGGGCTGCCGCTGGCGGATAACACGCGTCTGATGCGGGCAGGCGTGGCGGTGGATTTTTCCCGTAATATGCATTTGTCACTGGGGTATCAAGGCGATCGCGCCACCCGCATTAAAGATGACAGCGCTCAGGCGTTATTTAGCATGGCGTTCTGACTGAACGGTACTGTGGGAACTGCGCCTTCCCGGGAAGGCGCAGTATATTATCAACGTGCACTACACCATTATGAAGCAGTACACCATCACGGTGCGGGAATAGTAAAGCGGCGGTGGATCGCTTCCAGTTCCGTCAGGATCTCTTCACTGAGCGTCAGGTTCAGGCTATCCAGATTGGTTTTTAACTGTTCCAGCGTTGTCGCGCCGAGCAGGGTGCTGGCGACAAACGGTTGCTGGCGCACAAACGCCAACGCCATTTGCGCCGGGTCGAGACCGTGCTTCTGTGCCAGCGCCACATATTCGGCAATGGCTTGCTGGGTATGCGGTGCCGAGTAGCGGACAAAACGACTAAACAGCGTATTACGCGCGCCTGCCGGTTTAGCGCCGTTGAGGTATTTCCCCGTCAAGGTGCCGAATGCCAGCGGCGAGTAGGCCAGCAGTTCCACGCCTTCATGTTGGCTGACTTCCGCCAGACCGACCTCGAAGCTGCGGTTCAGCAGACTATAGGGGTTCTGAATAGAGACGATACGCGGCAACTCATGTTTTTCCGCCAGTTGCAAATAGCGCATCACCCCCCATGGGGTTTCGTTCGATACACCGATATAGCGGATTTTCCCCGCCCGTACCTGTTCGTTTAGCGCTTCCAGGGTTTCCAGTAACGTGACGGCCGGTTTTTCCTGGGTGTACTGGTAATTGAGCTTGCCGAAGCTGTTGGTCTGACGCTGCGGCCAGTGTAGCTGATACAAGTCGATATAATCGGTGTTCAGGCGTTTGAGACTGTCGTCCAGTGCGGCGCGGATATTCTTGCGATCCAGCGCCTGCTGCGGGCGTAAGCTACTGTCATTGAGACGCGCCGGTCCTGAGACTTTGCTGGCGATGATCAGCTTTTCACGCCCACCGCGGCTTTTCAGCCAGGAACCGATGTAGCTCTCCGTGAGTCCCTGCGTTTCCGGCCGTGGCGGAACCGGGTACATTTCTGCGGTATCAATCAGATTAACACCGGCGGCAACCGCAAAATCCAACTGGGCATGGGCGTCTGCTTCGCTATTTTGCTCGCCGAAGGTCATGGTACCCAAACCGAGTGTACTGACTTCCAAACTGCTGTGGGGAATACGGTGATAGAGCATTGCGGTTTCCTTTTTATTCTTCTGAGTAACGCGGGTGCGACGGCACCGCAATTTTGACTATAACTAAGCTATGACGAGGGGGGAAGACCCTTTGTGCGGTCAGACTACGCATTGATCAGGGCAAAAACGACGTCCCCCTGAGCGGGAGACTGCAACGAAGGCGGTTTGGTACGTATCCTTCAAACCGCCCTGAATCACCCATTAGCGTTCCATTATCTGAGAAACACCGTCGTTGTTGACCTGGTGTTGTACACCATCTTCATCAGTATAACTGAGCAGTCCGGTTGCGGGATCCAGCACGGGCTTTCCTTTGGTCAACAGCATCTGACCGTCTTTCGTGGCGATAACATAGTGGCTGGCACAGCCGGAGAGTAGGACCACAAAAGTCAGGGCAATGGCGGTTGTTATCCGTGATCGCATGCTGAATTTACCTATTGTTTAGCAAAAAAATTGAATATTTTTTCAGTCTAGCAAAGCGTCGTTCGGATGAGGTTAGGATTTATGGTAAAAAAATTAAAAAGATACGTAAGGATAAGCGGGGAAACGGTGAATACACCGTTTCCCGCCAGAGAATTACTGATTTTTGACGGATTTCTTACCGCGCATCAGGTTCAGCGCTTCCACCGACATAGAGAAGAACATGGCGAAATAGATGTAGCCTTTCGGCACATGAATCGCGACGCTTTCAAGAATCAGTGTAAAGCCCACCAGAATCAGGAACGACAACGCCAGCATTTTCACCGAGGGGTGACGGTCGACGAACTCACCGATAGGGCGTGCGGAAAACATCATGACACCGACGGCAATCACCACGGCAGCCATCATGATAAACAGGTGGTCAGACAGGCCAACGGCGGTGATCACAGAATCCAGGCTGAAGATGATATCCAGCAGCATAATTTGCACGATGGCACCGAAGAACGAATGTACCTGTGATGTATGATCTTCCGAGCCGCCCTCGATCGTTTCGTGAATTTCTTTGCTGGATTTCCAGATAAGGAACAGACCACCGAGGAACAAGATCAGGTCGCGTGCCGAAACGGCTTGTCCGAATACGCTAAACAGTGGATTGGTCAGCCTGATAACCCAGGCGATGGACGCCAGCAGGCAGAGCCGCATCAGCATGGCGCAGAGTAAACCGATACGTCTGGCTTTATTCTGTTGATGTTTAGGCAGTTTGGCGACAACCAGCGACAAAAAGATGATGTTGTCGATACCAAGGACGATTTCCAATATGGTGAGGGTCCCTAGCGCCAGCCAGGCATTAGGGTCTGCGATCCAATCGAACATTATCTCAGTGCATCCTTAAACGAAATGTAAATGACTATTATCTCCGGCCTGATGCCGCACAGGCAAGCGGATTTATCGCCGCCTTCTTTTCAGACGACAGTGTCGGCCAGCCATGTATCCGGTGATAACGCGATACAGTAGGCATAGACGCCTGGTATACGGCCGCGTTGGAGTATTACAACAGAAAATGGCGGGCCAATAGCGGGGTGGTAAAGGTTTTCTTCAGATAAAAACCGCGTGGTAGCGTCATAATCGGTTGCCCGTGTTCGCCAATCGCCTCCGTCAGTGACCGGCTATTGGCGGCTTTGGGGCGCAATTGCAACACCTCGCCGTGACGGGCGGTAATGCTTTCCACCTTGCCCAACACAATCAAATCCATCAGTTCTTCCCAATCCTGACGTAATTGTTGTTCTTCTTCAGGACTGGGGCTCCACAACAGCGGCGCACCGATACGCCGCTCCCCCAGCGGAATAGGGCGTGAACCTTCCACCGGAATCCACAGTACTCTGGCCAATTTATGGCGCACATGGCTACTTTCCCAGGTGACGCCGCTGTTGCCAGTGAGCGGCGCTACGCAGACAAAGGTAGTCTCCAGCGGACGCCCTTGTTCATCCACCGGGATGGTTTTTAACTCAATCCCGATATCGGGGAAGTCCTGCTCGGGTTTGCTACCGGCGCTGGCACCCAGAAAGCGTTCCAGCAAGACGCCTATCCAGCCTTTGTCGCGTTTCAGGTCGGCAGGCAACGGTAATTGGGCGATACGAGCCAGTTCCGCCAGTGAGTAACCAGCCAGAGCTTGTGCCCGTAGCAACAGTGTGTGTTCGCTGTCCGGCGGTACCTGATGGGGCGTGGGTGTCTGCATGGATCGAGTATCCGTTACTGATAACAGGGTTGATTAAAAAAAGTACAGCTATAACGGGGGATAACGTCAGGTATTCAGCTATTCAGGAAAAAAATAATAATAGCATGATTCTTTTATAATTTTTCTCCGACTCCCCACAGTGAAAAACATACTGCCGGTTTTTGTTCATGACAAGACACCGACAATGAACAGGATTTTACACCATGTTATCCACAGATTTTTGGGATAACTGGGATAACTCAGGATTACTGTTTTGATTTACAGCCTTGACGGGCGGTGTTTTTGCTGGTTTTGCTGATTTTTTGGCTGGTTTTCCCGCTTTGCCTGTGGATAAAACCGGCGTAGTGCGATCTTTCGCCATTCTGAAAACCGGATTTGCACCGGGTAGTGGTGAGAAGTGGATTGAACGGGGAAAAGCCGGTTAATTCGTTGAAAGGGAATGGCAATTTAGCGGGGTAGATCACGCTCACATAAAAGCTGCTATGAGTTTTGCTCACTTTTTCATGATGTTCTTCACAAAGATGTCCACAGAAAAAGTGAATAAACCGACGGAATTGCCATGCGAATGTTTATAACTTCGATCCTATCTGTGGGTTACCGATGTGTTATCTAAAATCTCGTGGGAATGGCAAGGCTGCGACCCAGGCCACCGACTGTGTCGCGATTGGAGCAAACACATCAATAAAAGGGAAGTAAAGCGGGAGTTTACCGTCTGTCAGGAGTGTGAAACAATCGAGTCATCTTTGCATTCTAGTTTATCGAGGTAGTCCGGTGATCGACGATGATGGCTACCGCCCGAATGTTGGTATTGTAATTTGTAATCGGCAGGGTCAGGTATTGTGGGCTCGCCGCTACGGCCAGCACTCCTGGCAGTTTCCTCAAGGGGGGATCAACCCCGGAGAAAGCGCGGAACAAGCCATGTACCGCGAACTGTTCGAGGAGGTGGGGCTGCGGAAAAAGGACGTTCGTATCCTGGCTTCCACCCGAAGCTGGTTACGCTATAAATTGCCAAAACGTTTGGTGCGTTGGGATACAAAACCGGTATGTATCGGCCAAAAGCAAAAATGGTTTCTGCTACAGTTAATGTGTAATGAATCCGACATCAATATGCAAAGCAGCGGCACCCCGGAATTCGACGGATGGCGTTGGGTGAGCTACTGGTATCCGGTACGCCAGGTGGTGTCGTTCAAACGAGATGTTTACCGTAAGGTGATGAAGGAGTTTGTCATCGCCGTGATGCAGCTACAGGAGAATTCGGCTACCCGAATATCATCAGGCACCAGACGAAAACGAGGATAATCCGACACATCATGATGCTCACGCGACTGCGAGAAATTATTGAAAAGGTTGCGGCCGCGGCCCGGCTGAGTGATGCGTTGGACATTCTGGTTAATGAAACCTGTCTGGCGATGGATACGGAAGTCTGTTCTATCTATCTGGCTGATCACGATCGTCAATGTTATTACCTGATGGCGACGCGCGGGTTGAAAAAGCCGCGCGGTCGTACCATCACGCTGGCGTTTGGGCAGGGGATTGTCGGCCTGGTGGGCGATCGCGCGGAGCCTATCAATCTGGCGGATGCGCAAAGCCACCCCAGTTTCAAGTTCATTCCCGCTGTCCGTGAACAGCATTTTCGGTCATTTTTGGGTGTGCCGATTATCCACCGACGCCAGTTGTTGGGTGTGCTGGTGGTGCAGCAGCGCGAGCACCGGCAGTTCGACAAAAACGAAGAGTCGTTTATGGTGACGCTGGCCACCCAGATGGCGGCCATCCTTTCCCAATCCCAGATGAAAGCGTTGTTCGGGCAATTCCGCCAGACACGCATTAAAGCGATGGCGGCTTCTTCCGGTGTCGCTATCGCTCCGGGCTGGCAGGACCGTAGCCAGCCGTCGTTGGAGCTGGTATTCCCGGCCTCCAGTCTTGACAGCGATCGTGAGCGTTCCCGGTTGTTGGTAGCGATGGAAGAGGCTGGCGCGGAGTTTCGGCGTTTCAGCAAACGTTTTAGCGCCAGCTCGCAAAAAGAGAGCGCAGCCATCTTCGATTTCTATTCCCACTTGCTCAACGATGCCCGTCTGAAACGCGAATTGTTTCAGGAGGTGGATACCGGCAGTGTGGCCGAGTGGGCTGTCAAAGTCGTGATTGAGCGGTTCGCGGCGCAGTTTGCCAGTCTACAGGATCCTTACCTGCGCGATCGTTCCAGTGACCTGCGTGCGTTAGGTCAGCGTCTGCTGTTCCATCTTGACGACAATGCCCAAAGCAATGGGCAGTGGCCGCCGCGCTTTATTCTGGTGGCCGACGAACTGACCGCCACATTGCTGGCCGAGGTACCGCAGGATCGTCTGGCTGGGGTGGTGGCCTATGACGGTGCCGCCAATTCTCACGCCGCTATTTTGGTGCGAGCGATGGGCATCCCCACTTTGATGGGCGCGGATATTCAGCCTGATCTGCTGCATCAGCGCTTGCTGGTGCTGGATGGGTATCGCGGCGAGCTACTGGTGGACCCGGAGCCGGTGCTGGTGCAGGAGTATCAACGCCTGCTGAGCGAAGAAAACGAGCTCACCCGGCTGGCGGAAGACGATATGGAACGCCCGGCGGTGCTGAAAAGCGGTGAACGGGTGGATGTGATGCTCAATGCTGGTCTGAGTGCCGAGCATGAGAAGCGTTTTATCAATCAGGTTGACGGCGTCGGCCTGTATCGCACCGAGATTCCGTTCATGCTGCAAAACGGCTTCCCGTCGGAAGAGGAGCAGATGACGCAATATGAAGGCATGTTGCGGCTGTATCCGACCCGACCGGTGACGTTGCGTACGCTGGATATCGGCGCTGACAAGCAGTTGCCTTATCTGCCCATCAGTGAGGAAAACCCTTGTCTGGGCTGGCGCGGTATTCGTGTCACGCTGGACCAGCCGGAAATCTTCATGATTCAGGTTCGTGCCATGCTGCGTGCTAACGCCCATATCGGCAATTTGAGCATTTTACTGCCGATGATCAACAGCCTGGATGAGATTGACGAGGCAAAACGGCTGATCGACCGGGCCGCGGCGGAGGTGTCTGAACTGCTTGGTTTTCCGTCGCCGCGCCCGCGCATCGGCATTATGATTGAAGTGCCGTCGGTGTTATTCCTGTTGCCGCATCTGGCATCTCGTATCGATTTTGTTTCCGTCGGCACCAATGATCTGACCCAGTACTTACTGGCGGTAGATCGCAATAACCCACACGTTGGTTCGCTTTACGACAGCTTGCATCCCTCAATGTTGCAGGCGCTGAACATGATAATCACCCAGTGCCATCATTATCGGCTGCCTGTTTCGGTGTGTGGCGAGATGGCCGGCGAACCGATGGGTGCGTTGTTGCTGATTGGTCTTGGGTTCCGTACGCTGAGCATGAACGGGCGCAGCGTTGCCCGCATCAAATACCTGTTGCGCCGCATTGGCGAGGATGAAACGCGCCAACTGGTCAACAAAGTGCTTAACGCGCAAACCGCCAGCGAAGTCCGCCAGTGGGCGTCGATTTTCATTGAAGAGCGGGGATTGGGCGGTTTGATTCGCGGCGGGCGTTAAACGCAGGCTGTTCGATTTCTTTGTCTGGATTTCTCGATCCTGATTCCCTCATCCGGGCTGCGTTGCCCGGAAATGTTTACAGTTCTTTTATTCCCTCGCTGCCAACTGTTTCTACTGGCTATGCTATTATGCGCAACCGCAGACGGGCGATGGCGGTGCTGCCTTCTCTCGGCCCCTTAATAGCCCCGAAATCAGGGACAAAGCAACAAGAATGTGGTGATCGATGACGACGAGCTATCTGGAATTTCCCAAGTTTGATCCGGTAATTTTTTCATTAGGACCGGTTTCCCTGCACTGGTATGGATTGATGTATTTGGTCGGGTTTGTTTTCGCCATGTGGCTGGCGGTGCGCCGGGCGAACAAACCGGGTAGCGGATGGCACAAAGACGAAGTAGAAAACCTGCTCTATTTCGGTTTTCTTGGCGTGTTTGTCGGCGGCCGTCTGGGTTATGTATTGTTTTATGCCCTTCCTTTATTTCTGGATAATCCGCTCTATCTGTTCCGGGTGTGGGACGGTGGCATGTCTTTCCACGGCGGGTTATTGGGTGTTATCACGGTTATGCTGTGGTTTGCGCACCGTACCAAACGCCATTTCTTCCAGGTTTCTGATTTCATTGCTCCATTGATTCCGTTTGGTCTGGGTGCGGGTCGCCTGGGTAACTTCATTAATGGTGAACTGTGGGGCCGTGTCACGACAGACACGCCGTGGGCGATGCTGTTCCCCGGTTCTCGCGGCGAGGATATGGCGCTGGCGGCGGGCAACCCGCAGTGGCAGGCTATTTTTAACCAATACGGTGTATTGCCGCGTCATCCGTCGCAGTTGTATGAACTGGCGCTGGAAGGGGTGGTGCTGTTCATCATTCTGAATGTGTTTATTCGTAAACCGCGCCCGATGGGTAGCGTGTCCGGGCTGTTTCTAATTGGCTACGGCTGTTTCCGTATTATTGTGGAATTTTTCCGCCAGCCGGATGCACAATTGGGGCTGTTTAGCGGCATCAGTATGGGGCAGATTCTGTCGGTACCGATGGTGTTAGCGGGTATTTTGATGATGGTATGGGCGTACCGTCGCCAGTCAGCCCGGCAGTAATTGTTGATAAAATTATTGAGATAGAGGTGGTATGAAACAGTATCTGGAACTGATGAAAAAAGTGCTCGAAGAAGGGACTCCCAAGGATGACCGCACGGGCACGGGAACGTTATCGATTTTCGGTCATCAGATGCGTTTCAACCTGCAGGAAGGGTTCCCGCTGGTGACCACTAAGCGTTGCCACCTGCGCTCGATCATCCACGAACTGTTGTGGTTTCTCAATGGCGATACCAATGTCGGTTACCTGCATGACAATAAGGTCACCATTTGGGATGAATGGGCGGACGAGAATGGCGATTTGGGGCCGGTTTACGGTAAGCAGTGGCGTGCCTGGGGCGCGGCGGATGGCCGTCAGATAGACCAACTCCAGACTGTGCTAAAACAACTGAAACAGGATCCGGATTCGCGTCGCATCATCGTTTCCGCCTGGAATGTGGGTGAACTGGATAAAATGGCGCTGGCACCGTGCCATGCTTTTTTCCAGTTCTACGTGGCTAACGGTAAACTCTCCTGCCAGTTGTACCAGCGCTCCTGCGACATCTTCCTTGGCCTGCCATTTAACATCGCCAGCTATGCGTTGCTGGTGCACATGATGGCGCAGCAGTGCGATCTGGAAGTCGGCGATTTCGTCTGGACCGGTGGCGATACCCATCTATATAACAACCACCTGGAACAGACTCGCCTGCAGCTCAGCCGCGAGCCGCGTCCCTTGCCGAAGCTGGTTATCAAGCGCCGCCCGGAGTCGTTGTTTGATTATCGTTTTGAAGATTTTGACATTGAGGGATATGACCCACACCCGGCCATCAAGGCACCGGTCGCGGTCTAAATCTTAATCCCACACGAATCTCACCGCCCAGAGGCGGGTACGGCCGACAATGGAAAGTGCGTTTCCTGTTGTTGCGTCCGGTACCTTGTCGATGGGCGGTTTTTTTATCTGTAGGTGGAAAGGTGACTGCCAGTTTGCGAGCAGTCGCGCATTTCGCCTGTCTGTTGCTGTTGCCCTCAATATTGTTTGCGATACGTCCTGTAACTTCATGCTCCAACGCTATTCATACTGATACCGCACTTTAAAATCGCCGCTATGGACAAAACCAACTGTAGGCAGCAGGGTTTTTCCCTGCTGGAATTAATCGTGGTGATAACCACTGTGGCGTTGCTGGCAGGTGGCGGATGGCAAAGCTGGCTGGCTTACCGTCAGGCGCTGATGCTGGAACAGCATGCCCGCCACATGCTGGCGTTCATCGGCCGTGTACAGGCGAATGCTTACTGGCGTAGTCAGACCGACAGTCTGTGGGTCAAATTAGCGCCCGGCAACTGGTGCATAGGGCGTGGTACTGAACCTGCTGTCTGCCCACCGGACGACCCTCTCATTTTTACCCGCGCTTCGCAGGATGTGGTACTCGTCGAAACGACCAGCGATCGGCTGATGTTTTACGGATTGCGTAATGCGGCCCAAGCCGGACACCTTACCGTGGGTAACCCGGCAGGGCGCGTACGGGTAGTGATTTCAGTACGTGGGCGCTTGCGCCTTTGTAGCGAATTACAGCCAGTGCAGGGGATACCACTATGCTGAGCGTATCGACCAGACGACGTGTCTGCGGCTTTACCCTGCCGGAAGTGATGCTGGCGATGGCGCTGAGCAGTGTGACTATGCTGGCGGTGGCACAACTGCTGCCGTTGCTGCGGGCCAAGACGCAAGACAGCGCCAGCCAGCTCCGTCTGGAGCTCGTGTTAAGGCAGACGTTGTTCGGCATCGAAAAAGATATTCGACGTGCCGGATTTTGTGCCGGCAGTTGTCAGGGAACGGCATTGACACTGGAGGCTGACGCCTCGAATCAGGTGAATTGTCTGTCGGTTGCTTACGACGTGAATCGCAATGGTAGCTTCGAAACGGCAGAGCAATCTGAGCCAGAATTTTTCAGTTACCGCCTGCGTGCTGGTGCGCTGGAGGTGCAAACGGGCGGCCCACGCTGTCAGGGGAATCGATGGGAGAAGTTACTTGATCCCAGCGAGGTGACGGTCACCCGTTTTGAGATCACTCGGGAAACGTCCGGTGTGCAGCCTCGCTACCGGTTATTACTGGCGGGCTACTGGACAACACGTCCCAGGCAGCGCCAGCAGGTTGAGAGTCTGGTCGCAGGGAGAAATCATGCGGGTTAGGCAACTGGCACCACACCGGTTACATCGACCTCGCAGCCCATACAGGTCATTTGTACACCCCTATAAACAGCAACGGGGCAGCATACTGGTAGTCGTGATGCTGGTGATGATGATAGGCATGTTGATGTTGGGTGGGTTACAACGTCAGTTGGATCTCCAGTTGCAGCAAGGTATTGAGGAGCAGCGTTTCTGGCAGGCTTTCAATCAAGGGCTGTCGTCACTGGGCTGGGGTCTGTCGTTACGCTGGTCAGTGACTGATGAATGGCAATGTCAGACCTTGCCGTCGGCACAATTGCGCGCGTGCCTGCGTATCAATCACGTTGACCGCTCCGGGTTGCTACGTGGTGAGGGGCGAGTTGATGGCGAACGGCAACCGTTGGCGTTTTATCACCGGGTTATGATGGATGTCACAGCGGCAGATGGCCATATCCGGCCCATTATGGGGGGCTGGTCAGATTTTTGTCCGGATACGATGGAGCAGGCCTGTGTTCCGACACAATAAAAAGCGTGGCGGCTACGCCAGTGCTGGCTTCAGTTTGCCGGAAACACTGGTGGCAATGCTGTTATTCGCGGTTTCGCTGGCAGGGCTCTTGCAATATCATCAGGTACTTCAGCAATCATTATTGCATCAGATGCAACAGCGTCAGGCGTGGCGGTTGGCTCACCAGAAACTGGAGGGTGAAAACGTCGGGCCGGTTTTATCGTCGCCGCTCGTTCCCGCCGGATGGGGTGTGAGCCGAACCGAACAAGCCTATCCACCGTTTTGCCGCTGCGTAACGGTAACGGTGGTCACGCCTTATCGCTATCGGGCGGCGCTCAGTCGCTGGTTTTGTGATACCCCCGACGCTGTTGAACAACGCGGCAACCCGTAGCCTGAGATAAGAGCCTATATATAACGCCTCTGGAGAGTGTAATGCGGACATTTTGTGTGTGGTTTAGCGTACTGCTGTTGTTTTTCTGGTTACCGCTCTCTCAGGCCTCGGACGGTTGGCAGCCACTGCCGCAGACGATACGAAAGAGTGAGAATGATGTAAGGCAGTATCAGGCGATACGGCTCGACAACGGGATGACGGTACTGCTGGTTTCTGATGCTCAGGCTACTCGCTCACTGGCGGCGCTAGCGTTACCAGTAGGCTCGCTGGATAACCCCCCGCAGCAACCTGGGTTGGCCCATTATCTGGAACATATGTTGCTGATGGGGTCGAAACGCTATCCACAGACCGATGGATTGGCCGAGTTTTTGAAAATGCATGGCGGCAGTCACAATGCCAGCACGGCTTCTTACCGCACGGCGTTTTACCTTGAGGTGGAGAATGACGCGTTACAACCTGCGGTTGACCGACTGGCGGATGCGATAGCTGAACCGCTACTCGACCCCATCAACGCTGATCGTGAACGTCATGCGGTCAATGCGGAATTGACTATGGCGCGTGCTCGTGACGGGTTGCGTATGGCGCAGGTCGGGGCGGAAACCATCAACCCGGCACATCCCGGTTCCCGCTTTGCAGGCGGCAATCTGGAAACCCTGAGTGATAAGCCCGGCAGTAAGCTGCATGATGAGCTGGTGGCGTTCTACCAGCGTTATTACTCCGCCAATCTGATGAAAGGCGTGATTTATGGCAAGCAGCCGTTACCAGCGCTGGCGACTATTGCGACCTCGACATTTGGGCGGATTGCGAATCATCAGGCGAGTGTGCCGCCGATTACCACACCGGTAGTCACGGATGAGCAACGCGGGCTGTTTATTCACTATGTTCCGGCGCAACCCCGCAAGCAGTTAAAAATTGAGTTTCGGGTTGATAACAACAGTCCGGCATTTCGCAGTAAAACGGATACCTACATCAGTTATCTGATTGGTAATCGTAGTCAAAATACGCTTTCTGACTGGTTGCAGAAGCAGGGGCTGGCCGAGTCCATTCGTGCCAGCTCTGATCCGATGTCCGAGCGTAACAGCGGCGTATTCAATATCAGTGTCGATTTGACTGACAAGGGACTGGAACAGCAGGATGATGTGATTGCCGCCGTATTCAGCTATCTGGATAAACTGCGCAACGACGGCATTCAGTCGCGTTACTTCGAAGAGATCTCGCGGGTGCTCAACATTGACTTTCGCTACCCCTCCCTGAACCGTGATATGGGGTATGTGGAATGGCTGGTGGATACCATGTTGCGTCTGCCGGTGGAGTACACCCTTGAAGGGCCTTATCTGGCCGATCGTTTTGATCCTGAAGCTATCAGAAGCCGGTTGTCGGGCATGACGCCACCGAATGCCCGCATTTGGGTGATAAGCCCGGAACAACCCCATGACAAAGAAGCCTATTTTGTCGGCGCACCTTATCAGGTGGATAAAATCGGTGACGCCAGAATGACGAAGTGGCAGCAAATGAGCCAATCGTTGGCGCTCAGCTTACCGACACCTAACCCTTATATCCCGGATGATTTTTCACTGATCACGGCTGATGCGGCGATTACGCACCCCAGGAAAGTGGTCGATCAGCCGGGGTTGCGGGTGTTTTACATGCCAAGCCGCCATTTTGCCAGCGAACCCAAAGCCGATATCACCGTGATGTTGCGTAACCGCATGGCGAATGATTCTGCCCGCCACCAAGTGCTGTTCGCCCTGAACGACTATCTGGCGGGTGTCGCGCTGGATGCACTCAGTTATCAGGCTTCAGTTGGCGGTATCAGCTTTTCGACTAGCAGTAATGACGGGTTGGTGATGACAGCCAGCGGCTATACCCAGCACCTGCCAGAATTACTGCTGACACTGGTCGAGCAGTATGCCAGTTTCAATTCGACGCAAGAGCAACTGGAGCAGGCGAAATCCTGGTACGCCGAGCAGCTCGACGCTAGCGAGAAGGCTAAAGCCTATGAACAGGCGATGTTCCCCATTCAGGGGTTATCAAGCGTACCGTATAGCGAGCGAAGCGAACGACGTAATGTGCTCAAGGACATCACGCTGCAGGAGCTGATGGAATACCGTAAGGCGTTGTTGCAGCAGGCGACGCCGGAGATGCTGGTGGTGGGTAATCTGGCTCAAGAGCGAGTGGTCAGCCTGTCGTATAACCTGCATGAACGCCTGAGCTGCGGGGGTACGCAGTGGTGGCGCGGGCAATCTGTCAGCATTAGCCAGTCACAAAAGGCTACGTTGCAGCGTGCAGGCAGCAGCACCGATTCAGCGCTGGCGGCGGTCTATATTCCGGCGGGATATGGCGAAGTACAGAGTGCGGCGTACAGCAAGCTGCTAGGGCAGATTATTCATCCCTGGTTCTTTAATCAATTGCGGACTGATGAGCAATTGGGATATGCCGTGTTTGCCACACCAGTTTCTATTGACCGGCAGTGGGGGATTGCGTTCCTGTTGCAAAGCAATAACAAGCAACCCGCTTACCTTTACCAGCGCTATCAGGACTTTTTTGCCAAGGCCGAGCAGCGGTTGACCGCGATGAGCGCTGAGACTTTTGCCCAGAATAAGCAAGGGCTTATCAATGCGCTCAGTCAGCCACCCCAAACGCTGGATGAAGAAGCGGCCCGCTTGCGTGGCGATCTGGACCGGGAGAACTTTGCCTTCGATACCCGCCAGCAGTTGATCGGGCAACTGGCGTCCATCTCGTCGGCACAATTAACGGACTTTTTCCGGCAGGCGTTGCATCCGCAAGGGCTGGCCATTTTGTCCCAGATTTCCGGGAGTGCGAGTGGGCATGTTGACTATGCCCGGCCATCAGAGTGGCAATTCTATGCCTCAACGTCCGCGCTGCAACAGACGTTACCACTAAAGCCCGCTGAGCAAAAACAGACGGAAACGCAGTAAACACGGATATTGGTGACAGACCGGTAGAGCGGCGACGGGCGGCGTAAGTCCCGTCAGAAGAAAGAGGTAACGCGTGGCGATGGGCCACGCGTTATGACGTCACGAGTACTGCTTTAATAAGCTGCTTACAGATCGATGACCAGAATCTTGGAGCGACGTTGGTAGTTGTAAAGCTCTTGCTTACGTTTTGGCAACACCTCCACTTCCGCTGGCTGGAAACCACGTTCCTGAAACCAGTGAATGCTGTGGGTGGTCAATACAAACAAGCGTTTTAACCCTTGCTGGCGCGCTTGCACGGAGATGTGATGCAGCAACTGATCGCCACGCGATGAGTTGCGGTATTCCGGGTGGACCGCTACGCAGGCCATTTCACCGATACTCTCCTCTGGAAACGGATAGAGTGCGGCACAGGCAATGGTCAGATTGTCGCGGACCACGACGGTGAATTTGTCGATCTCCATTTCCAGTTGCTCGCGAGAGCGACGCACCAGAATACCCTGTTGTTCCAGCGGGCGGATCAGCTCCAGAATCCCACCGATATCGTTGATGGTTGCCCGGCGGATTTGCTCGGCGCTTTCCATCACAATTTGGGTACCGATGCCGTCACGGGAGAACAGTTCCTGTAGCAACGCGCCATCTTCCTGATAACTTATCAAATGGCTGCGGCGTACTCCGCTGCGGCAGGCTTTCACCGCTCCGCGCAGGAAGCGTACGACTTCGGAATTGTAGTCGCCCGCGTCTTCCAGTGATTGAATGCGCAACTGGGCTTCGTCGGGCAGCAACTCCGATACGATGTTGCCTTCGACATTCGTGACCCCCTGAGAGGCGCAAAAGCCAATCATCTTCTCGGCTTTGAGCTTGATAGCCAACTGGGTGGCGACTTCTTCTGAGGTCAGATTGAAACTTTCGCCAGTGACGGAAACCGCTACCGGTCCCAGCAACACGATGGCACCGCTGTCTAACTGACGATGTAACGCTTCTTCGTCAATGCGGCGGATACGTCCGCTGTGGCAGTAATCTACGCCATCATCCACCCCAAGAGGCTGGGCGATGATAAAGTTACCACTGACCACATTGATGTGCGCACCCTGCAACGGCGTGTTCAGCAGACTCATCGACAGCCGTGCGGTGATATCCAGTTGCAGCATACCGGCTGCCTGTTTCACCAGCTCCAGCGTAGTGCTGTCCGTTACACGGGTGTGCTTGTGGTAGCGAGGTTCATAGTGATGGGCCATCAGATTCGCATCTATCTGGGGGCGTGCGCCATAAACCACCACCAGCTTGATACCCAGACTGTGTAACAGGCCGATATCATTAACAATTTTGGTAAAGTTTTCGTGTTCGATGGCCTCGCCGCCGAGCATGATGACAAACGTTTTACCACGATGTGCGTTGATGTAAGGAACTGAGTGGCGGAAGCCTTGAACCAGTTCTGTACTACGTTCCTTCACTGCGAGCCCTCTTGAATTTTTATTCGATATTTTCGTATTTTTATTCCTTGTAAACCAAAAGGCAAGCGATAACTTTTCGGTCTGACCTTATAGTTTAACGAAGCCCGTCTGACACAGTAAAAAACATGAAAATGATTTTTGCATGACAGCGTGAGAGGTATTGGTTAAAGTTTTTGACGTTTTTCTCAATCTGTCTGATTTTTATAGTCATTAGCGGAGCCGCATGTCTGATCCGAAACACCATCTGACCCGTCGTCATTTATTGCAGGGCGCCGCCGCCACCTGGTTATTGAGTATCAGTGGCGTGGGGCTTGCCGCTACCTCGCAGGTGATTGCTGTGCGAGTGTGGCCCTCTTCAGCGTATAGCCGCGTGACGCTGGAATCCAGCCAGCCGCTCAAGTACCGGCAATTTATGCTGGAACACCCTGACCGGCTGGTCGTCGATATTGAAAATGCTTCGCTAAACAGTGTGCTGAAAAATGCGGGGCGACAATTCGAGCGGCCAGATCCCTTCATCAAGACGGCACGGGCCGGGCAATTCGATAAAAATACCGTGCGTCTGGTGCTGGAGTTGCGCCAGAAGGTTAACCCCAAGCTGTTTACGCTGGCTCCGGTCGCGGGCTTTCGGCATCGTCTGGTCATGGATTTGTATCCAGCAGCTGGGCGTTATGATAATGCGGATGATCCGCTACTGGCCTTGCTGGAGGATTACAATAAAGGTGATCTGGAGCGGACGCTGCCACCAGAAAGGCCTAACGATGGTAAGGGCGGGCGTGAAAGACCGCTGATTATTATGCTGGATCCGGGGCACGGTGGCGAAGACCCCGGCGCTATCGGTAAAAATCGAACCCGTGAAAAAGATGTGGTGCTGCAAATTGCCCGTCGCCTGAAAGCGCTGATTGAGCGTGAACGCAACATGAAAGTCTACATGACCCGCAATGAGGATGTGTTCATTCCGCTGAAGGTACGGGTCGCCAAAGCGCGTAAACAGCGTGCCGATTTGTTTGTCTCTATCCATGCCGATGCCTTTTCAAACCGCTCAGCTCGCGGTTCTTCCGTGTTTGCGTTGTCTAAAAAAGGCGCGACCAGTTCAGCGGCGCGTTATCTGGCACAAACGCAGAATGAATCGGATTTGATAGGGGGCGTGAGTCTCAGTGGTGATCACTATTTAGACAGCACGATGTTTGACATGGTGCAAACCGCGACCATTAACGATAGCCTGAAGTTTGGTAAGGAGATCTTGCACAGGCTGGGAACCGTCAATCATCTGCATAAAAACAGTGTTGATCAGGCTGGTTTTGCGGTGCTGAAAGCGCCGGATATTCCATCCGTATTGGTGGAAACGGCATTCATCAGTAATCTGGAGGAAGAGCGTAAGCTGCGAACCAGTCGTTTTCAGCAGCAGGTAGCACAATCTATTATGGATGGGATAAAGGCTTATTTTGCAGCGCAGGCGCGTTAGGCGTGTGACGAAAATAGTCTGAACGACAGGCATAAAAAAACACCCATCAGGGTGTCTATTTATTGGTTGCGGGGGCCGGATTTGAACCGACGACCTTCGGGTTATGAGCCCGACGAGCTACCAGGCTGCTCCACCCCGCGTCCGTCTTCTTACTTTTAGTATGATGCTGGTACATCAATTG
>NZ_CM001977.1:954788-1065040 GCF_000406165.1 Dickeya zeae NCPPB 2538
TCCGTCTTCTTACTTTTAGTATGATGCTGGTACATCAATTGGTTGCGGGGGCCGGATTTGAACCGACGACCTTCGGGTTATGAGCCCGACGAGCTACCAGGCTGCTCCACCCCGCGTCCGTGGATGCGCACTATACTCCGCGTTCGATTCGATGCAACCTCTTTTTTCAAATAGTTTACGTTTTTACAGATAGATGGTGAAAATCTCATCATGGTGTTTCTTTTTTAGACTGCTGAGGCCTGTTTTGTCATGATGCGTTTTATTACCTCCGTCTGTTTGCTATCGTTTTGCGTGGTTTCACACTCAAGAAAACAAGAGAGCACGGAAAATGAAAGGATGGTGGGGGAAATACGTGTTGACCGGTGTGGTCATCGCGATTCTGGCAGGCTGCCAGACCCGGCCCAGCGATCGCGGTCAACAGTATAAAGATGGGCGTCTTGATCAACCGCTGGAGTGGGTAAATACGCCGAATGCCAATGGCAAGCCGGTGAATGCAGGCGATTTTTCTCAGCAGATTAGCCAGATCCAGGCCTCCTCTCCCGGCCTCTATTCCCGTAACAGTGATATTTTTCAGGCTGTCCAAAACTGGCTCCAGTCTGGTGGTGACACGCGCCAACTGACGCAATTCGGTCTCAATGCCTGGCAGATGGAAGGTGTCGACAGTTTCGGCAACGTGCAATTTACCGGTTATTACACCCCGGTGGTGCAGGCGCGTCGCTACCGTCAGGGGGAATTCCGTTTCCCGTTGTATGCCATGCCGCGTGTGCGTAAAAACGGCCGTTTACCGGACCGTGCCGCCATTTATTCCGGCGCATTGAGCAACGAACTGGCTATCGCCTGGACCAATTCGCTGATGGACAACTTCATGATGGAAGTGCAGGGCAGCGGCTATGTTGATTTTGGTGATGGTGGTCCTTTGACCTTTTTTGGTTATGCCGGCAAAAACGGCCATGCTTACCGCAGTATCGGCAAAATATTGATTGACCGAGGCGAAGTTCCCCGAGAAGAGATGTCGATGCAGGCCATTCGGCAGTGGGCCGATCGGCACTCCGAGGCGGAAGTGCGAGACCTGCTGGTGCAGAATCCTTCTTTTGTGTTCTTTAAGTCTATGGCATCAATGCCCGTGAAAGGGGCGAGCGCGGTACCACTGGTAGCGCGAGCGTCGGTCGCGTCTGACCGTTCATTAATACCGGCGGGTACCACGTTGCTGGCGGAAGTCCCGCTGCTGGACGCACAAGGTAAGTTTACCGGTAAGTATGAGATGCGCCTGATGGTAGCGCTGGATGTGGGAGGCGCGATTAAAGGACAGCACTTCGACATTTATCAGGGGATCGGCCCGGAAGCGGGCCATGCCGCCGGGTTTTACAACCATTATGGCCGGGTATGGGTGCTGAAAAACGAGCAATCTTCCTCTGCCATGCCGTTGCTCAGTGCAAGCAATGGCGCAGCTGCAAGCCCCGGTGGGCTGATGGGCAGCAATCAAAATTAATGTGTGACCCCGCCAGCGTTGTACGCTGGCGGGAATATATCAACCGATAGCTTTTATTAATCAATGGTTTTGACCATCGGGATGCACGGCAGTGAAAAGCCGCGTGGTGACTGATAAAGACTGACCTCATCGCCTTCGAACCCCTGAGCGCGGTAAAACGGCGCGGCGTTAAGGCTGGCATCGAGCCTGATTTCCGCCAGACCCGCCGCGCGCGCCAGTGTTTCCAGATGCAGCATCATCCGTTTACCGACGCCTTGCCCCATCACATCCGGTTCAACGAACACCGCGTCTATCATTCCGGTATGAAGATTGATCATCCCGGTCCCGACAACCCGGGCGGCTATCTCTGCCAGATGAAAATGGTGGGTGACAGTGTTCTCAAATTTCTCGCTGAGTTCACCGCTGGTCCACAGTTGTAGCTGTTCTGCCGTGTAATCGTGTCGGCAACCGTGCAAGATGGCGCGATTGCGCAGTTCAAATGCGGCCGGTGCATCGGCCCGGCGAGCCTTACGCAGCGTGATGGTGGGCGTGTGCATTACTCGGTTCCTGCAGCGGTATCATGAGAATGTGTGTCGGCAAGTGCGGCGTGGTTCACCAGATTGGTTGGGTGACCGGCAGCAAACGCCACCACATTTTCGAAGGCGGTTTTAAAGTACAGCTCGTAGCTACCTCGTTCGACATAACCGATATGCGGTGTAGCCAGAACATTCGGCAGCGTTAGTAGCGGCTCGTTTTCTGACGTGGCTGGTTCATTGTCGAATACGTCCAGGGCTGCCTGTTTGCCTGGATGAGCTCGGAGTTCATGCCAGAGCGCGCCCGGCTCCACCAGTTCGGCACGGCTGATGTTGACGAACAGCGAGTCCGGTTTCATCAGTGCGAGGTCTTCCTGAGTGACGCAGTGGCGTGTGGCGGTGTTCAAACGCAGATGTAACGACAGAATATCCGCGCTGGCGAAAAAAGAGTCCTTGCTGTCGGTAGCGGTAAAACCGTGTTGGCGCGCCAGTTCACGCGATGTATCACTGCCCCACACTAACACCGTCATTCCAAAGGCGGCAGCGTAGCGGGCGATACGCTGCCCGATTTTACCGTATCCCCAGATACCGAGCGTCAGACCGTGTAAGGTTCTACCAAGCCCCAGTGGGCCGTTTTGCTGCCAATTACCCTGAGTCAACTGCGCATGATAACCAGGCAGATGGCGTGACGCCGCCATAATAAGGCTCCAGCATAATTCCGCGGGCGCAATCGGTGAGCCGGTTCCTTCAGCCACCGCAACACCATGCCGGGTGCAAGCGCCTACATCAAGGTGCTGGCTTACTTTACCGGTCTGGCTGACCAGTTTTAGCGAAGGGAGCAGGCTCAACAGCGCGTCGGTGATACGCGTGCGTTCGCGAATTAGCACCAGCGCGTCAACGTCCTGCAGTTGGGCCGCCAGTTGGGCGGTATCGGTATAGGTTTTATTCAGAATCCGGACCTGATGGCCTTGCAACAGCGAAAAGCAATCCAGTTGTCTGACGACGTCCTGATAGTCATCCAGAATGGCAATGTTCATGCTAATCCTTAACCGCGTTTTATGGTGTGTTGGGGAGGCAAGTCATGATGAACTCACGCTCGTTTTGGTCGGTGACCCGAAACCCCAGCCGGTGATACAGATGGCGGGCCGGGTTATTTTTCAGCACACTCAGCACCACCGACTGGTGTTGCGTGGATGCCTGAGCGAGCAGCTTTTCAATCAGTTGTTTGCCAAGCCCACGGTTTTGAAAATCCGGGTGGATTTGAATCTGCATCAGATACCAATGTTGCTCTTGCGGCATGAAACAATACTTGAACAGCCCGGCAGGTTGTCCGTCGACCTCTACGATATGTGCGTGTTCGAACCCATAACGCACACGGCGCATCAGGCTCTCGGCGTCTGTCGCGGCACCAATATCCGTCAGGTATTTCCCCATGGTGAGCCAGCGTAGTTGTAGCAAAAAGTCGATATCGGATTCGGTGGCGGGGATCAGGTCAACATGCATGGTTTTTCTCCGGCAGCGCTGGGTTTCATGATGCATCAGTAAGTAACGTTTCAGTAACTAACGTTTCAGTAGCTAACGTTAAAGTGCCACAGCTCGCCGGAGTTCGTCACCTGCCAGCGCGATAAATAGGGACCATGACGGAGCGGGGAGAGCGGTTGGACAACAGGATGGCCCACAGGTAACGCTTCTGGATAGGTATACGCTGCGTAAACCGTTTGACTGGGGTATCATCGCTGCCGTTTGTGATTGAAAGAAGGTGGGCGATGAGTACGCAGTTATCCGAAAGTTATTTGCAGCGTTTTGGCGGTACGGCGCGATTGTACGGCCAGCGGGCGTTGTCGCTGTTTGCCGAGGCACATGTCTGTGTCATCGGTATCGGCGGGGTTGGTTCGTGGGCTGCTGAGGCGTTGGCTCGCACCGGTATCGGCGCAATAACCTTGATCGACATGGATGATGTGTGCGTCAGCAACACCAACCGGCAGATTCACGCCTTGCGCCAGCACACCGGGCAGTTGAAAACCGAGGTGATGGCACAGCGTATTCTGGCGATCAACCCGGAATGCAAGGTGACTTGCGTTGATGATTTCATCAGCGCGGATAACATGGCGGAACTGCTGGATAAGCGTTTTAGCTATGTGATTGACGCGATTGATAGCGTGCGCCCTAAAGCCGCACTGCTGGCCTGGTGCCGCCGTAACAAGATTCCGGTGGTGACGACCGGCGGAGCGGGAGGGCAGATTGATCCTACTCGTATTGAAGTCGTCGATCTAGCGAAAACCATTCAGGATCCGCTGGCGGCCAAGCTGCGCGAGCGGTTAAAGCACGATTTCAATATCGTTAAGAACAGCAAAGGTAAGCTAGGGATCGACTGTGTGTTTTCCAGTGAGCCTCTGGTCTATCCGCAGCCGGATGGCTCGGTTTGCGCCTCACGCAGCACTGCTGATGGTGTAAAACGCATGGATTGTGCATCCGGTTTTGGTGCCGCGACGATGGTGACTGCCACGTTTGGCTTTGTGGCTGTATCCCATGCGTTGAAAAAAATGGTGGCGCGTGATGCCCGTCAGGCTACGGCATCCAATCAGGATTCGTGACTGGCGATCTCCTGGATGCGGTTGGCCAGCGCGGCCAGCCCGCCTGCACGCGAGGCGCTCAGTTCGGTGCGCAGACCCAGCGTATCGAACAGCGCCAGCGGGTCGCTCTGTCGTAGCGTCTGTGCCTGTTTACCCTCTACAGCCGTCAATATAATCGCCAGCAGTCCGCGCACAATGCGGCCATCGCTATCGCCATAGAAATGCAGTGTACCGTCCGTCTGGCGTTGATATCCCAGCCAAACGCGGTTTTCACAGCCAGACAGTTCAATCTGCTCCTGACGATAGGCTTCCGGTAGGGACGGCAAGGTTTTACTGAGCAGAATCAACTGGCGATACCGCTCTTCCCAGGAGCGACAGGCGCTAAACCGTGCTATCAATGCCGCTTCATCGATATCGGTACCAAACGGGTGATGTGTGGAGTCGGTAGTCATTAATTAATCCATCAATAATTCGAGTGCTTTGTGGGTGGAATGGACCAGCTGGTCTACATCCTGCTGCTGGTTGTAGGGTGCAAATGAAGCACGTAACGTACCCGCGACCCCCAGCGCCGCCATCAGCGGTTGGGCACAGTGGTGGCCTGCCCGCAGCGCGATGCCGTCTTCTGCCAGCAATGTCACCAGATCATGGTGATGTACACCTTCTATAGTGAAGGACAGCAGGCTGGAATTGGGAGCCCGGAAGCTGCGAAAGCCGGGCAATACGCTCAGTTGCCGCTCCGCGTCGCTCGCTAACGTGATGCTGTGCTTGTCTGCGGCGATACGATCCTGTTGCTGCCACCAGTCAATCGCTGCCGCCAGACCGATAACCCCGGCAATATGTGGCGTACCCGCTTCAAACCGTTGCGGGATCGATTGAGGCGTAAAACCGTCAAACGATACCGTCGTCATCATTTTTCCGCCACCTTGCCAGGGCGGCATGCTTTCCAACAGGTCAGGTTTGCCGTACAGCACGCCGATACCGGTCGGGCCATACAGTTTATGACCAGAGAAGGCATAAAAGTCGGCATCTAACGCCGAGATATCCGTTTGCCCATGCGCAATACCTTGCGCGCCATCGACCATCACTACAGCACCAGCCTGATGTGCCAGTGTAATCGCGAGTCGCAGGTCCGGCATTCCGCCGGTCACATTCGACATCTGGCCAATTGCCAGCAGGCGGGTTCTGGTAGTGAGCAACGAGGGTAGCAGATGGAGGTGTGGTTGATGGTCTGCCCCAATCGGCAGTTTTACCACTCGCGCCCCTGTTTGCTGCGCCACCATCAGCCACGGGATCAGGTTCGCATGGTGCTCGGATTCACAGACCAGAATTTCATCACCGGGCTGCAACCGGGGGCGGGCATAACATTGCGCCACCAGGTTGATGGCTTCCGTTGTCCCTTTCGTCCAGACAATGCTGCGCGCCTGCTGCGCGCCAATGAAGCTGGCGACTTTTTCGCGCGCCAGTTCAAACGATGCCGATAACTGGCGGGCAGCACGGTGCTGGCTGCGGTGCACATTACCTGTTTCACTGGCGTAACACTGCTCAATTGCGGTGATGACGACGTCAGGTTTCAGCGCAGTGGCGGCGCTATCGAGATAGACGCCTGGCTGACGAAGTGCAGGAAAGTGCTGGCGAAAATATGGGGCATTGAACGGTTTCATGTCGATCCTCTGTTGAACGACAGATCCTGTCCCATTTTTGTGGCTGAAACAAGTTTAGGACGATCCTGAACGAAAACTGTGCACACCTTGCTACCCTTAACTTTGCTGGTTTTAGCGTTTAATAACGAAAAGTGCCGTGATTCAGGCATTAAAAATCACTGGGAGTTAATTATGAAGAATAAGATTATCACTCTTATCGCGCTGGGTATGGTGTTGTCGTTGTCAGCCTGTTCCAGCAACTATGTGTTAGAAACCTCTGATGGGCGGACTATCGTTGCTAATGGTAAACCCAAAGTGGATGAGGAAACGGGCCTGATTAGTTACACCGACGCCTACGGTCATCATCAACAAATTAACCGTAATGATCTGAAATCAATGACGGAAGCGAAGTGACGGATAGCGTCAGCGTAGACAATACAGACGAAAAAAAAGCACCGCAAAAATGCGGTGCTATGCAAAAATCACTTAGACAGACAGGGTAAATGTACAGGAAATGATAAGGTAGCATCGCTACCACGTCTGAAATGCAGACAGTAAATAAATAGCAAACACAACATCACAACCACAAGCCAAAAACACATCAGCTAGCTGGTGCGCTTTTCGTTCCGGCTCAGGGAAGTGGCGCTACTATAGGTATTTGCTGGTACATCCTCAACGGACAATTTATAATGCATCGGATTACAAAAACTAATGGCAAATCGCGGTACTGCTACCGGGATAAGCCGCTTATGAAGAATCCGGTTTATGTCGAAACGATTGCCGCCTCTCAATGCCCTACGTGTCTTTGATGCTGCTGCCCGCCACCTGAGCTTTACCCGTGCGGCCGAAGAGTTATTTGTTACCCAGGCTGCCGTCAGCCATCAGATCAAATCGCTGGAGGATTTTCTCGGCCTGAAATTGTTTCGCCGTCGTAACCGTTCTTTGTTGCTGACGGAGGAAGGGCAGAGCTATTTTCTGGATATCAAGGAAATTTTTTCCGCGCTCAATGAGGCAACCCGCAAGTTGCAGGCACGCAGTGCTAAAGGTGCGCTAACCGTCAGCCTGCTGCCCAGCTTTGCCATCCACTGGCTGGTCCCCCGTCTGTCGAGTTTTAATACCGAATACCCCGGTATTGATGTGCGAATTCAGGCTGTTGACCGTGAAGAAGAGCGGTTGTCTGACGATGTGGATGTGGCGATTTTTTACGGTCGGGGTAACTGGCCGGGGCTGCGAGTGGAAAAGCTGTACGCTGAGTATCTGCTACCGGTTTGTGCGCCGCAGTTACTGGCAGGAGAGCATCCGCTGAAAACGCCGGCGGATTTGGCATGGCATACGCTGTTGCATGATGCTTCTCGGCGCGACTGGCTGGCTTACACCCGCCAGCTAGGTATCGCACAAATTAATGTGCAGCAAGGGCCGATTTTTAGTCATAGTGCGATGGTGTTGCAGGCAGCGATCCACGGGCAGGGGGTGGCGCTGGCTAACAATGTGATGGCACAGACGGAAATTGAGGCTGGCAGATTGGTGTGCCCGTTTAATGACGTGTTGGTCAGTAAAAATGCGTTTTATCTGGTTTGTCATGACAGTCAGGCGGAACTGGGTAAAATAGCCGCCTTTCGTCAGTGGATCCTGGCGCGGGCGGCCAGCGAACAGGAAAAATTCCGTTTCCGCTACGATAACACGGCGCGTTGATCGACCGTTTTCGTTGCACATTCCGTTTACGCTGAACCCACCGGGTTCAGTCTCTTTTTCTTGATGATGGATACACTCGAACGATGAACAGCCGTTTTATGCTGATATTCGCTGCCGTCAGTGGGTTTGTCTACGTGGCATTGGGCGCATTTGGCGCACATGTACTGAGCAAGTCGCTGGGCGAAGCTGAAATGTCCTGGTTGCATACCGGGCTCCAGTATCAGGCGTTTCATACGCTGGCGATTTTGGTGTTGTCGGTGATGATGCACCAACGGGCGAATGTCTGGTTTTACTGGAGTGCGGCGTTTCTGGCGTTAGGTACGCTGCTGTTTAGCGGCAGTCTGTATTGCCTGGCCTTGTCGCAGCTCAAACTATGGGTATTTGTCACCCCGGTAGGGGGCTTCTGCTTCCTGACGGGCTGGCTGTTACTGTTAATTGGAGCCTTACGCTTAAAGAAAAAGGCTGAGTAGCATGAATAAAGTGATTTTGTATTGCCGCCCTGGGTTTGAGAAAGAGTGCGCGGCGGAAATTACCGACAAAGCAGCGCGTCATAATGTTTATGGCTTTGTACGGGTAAAAGACAACAGCGGTTATGTGGTGTTTGAGTGCTACCAGCATGAAGATGCCGATCGACTGATTAAAGAGTTACCGTTCCAGGAATTGGTGTTTGCACGCCAGATGATGGTCTGTGGCGAGTTATTGCGTGACTTGCCGCCGGAAGATCGCATCACGCCGATAGTGGGCATGCTGACCGGGGCGCTGGAACGCGCCGGTGAGTTGCGGGTTGAAGTACCGGATACGAACGAAAGCAAGGAACTGATGAAGTTCTGCCGCAAGTTCACGGTGCCGCTGCGCGCCGCACTACGGGAAAACCGTATCCTGCTGGCGCAGGAGAAAGCCAACCGCCCGGTGATTCATGTGTTGTTCATTGCCCCCGGTTGCTGCTATGTCGGCTATTCCTACAGCAATAACAATTCGCCGTTCTATATGGGGATCCCCCGGCTGAAATTCCCTGCGGATGCCCCCAGTCGTTCGACGCTGAAGCTGGAAGAGGCATTTCATGTTTTCGTACCAGCCGACGAATGGGATGAGCGCCTCGGCAGTGGTATGTTCGCGGTGGATTTGGGGGCCTGCCCTGGGGGCTGGACCTACCAACTGGTCAAACGCAGTATGATGGTGCATGCCGTCGATAACGGTATGATGGCGCCGAGCCTGATGGATACCGGACAGGTGATCCACCATCAGGCAGACGGTTTTCGTTTTGAACCGCCGCGCAACAATATCTACTGGCTGGTGTGCGATATGGTGGAGAAACCGGCCAAAGTCACCAGCCGCATGGCGGACTGGCTGGTTAATGGCTGGTGTCGTGAAGTGATCTTCAACCTCAAGCTGCCGATGAAAAAGCGTTATGAGGAAGTGACCCAGAATCTGGCCCTGCTGGCGCAGCGGCTGGAAGAGAACGGGATTAACTTCGAGATTCACGCCAAGCATCTCTATCACGACCGTGAAGAGGTTACTGTCCACGCCCGGCGTATTTGGGGTGCGACCCCCGGTCGTCGCGACGAGCGCTAAGTGTGTGACAGGATTGCCGTTGGCCGCAAGACGCCATTGCGCCAACGGCCCGACGACATCCTGACTTACGCTTCCTAACCTGCGTCTAACCCGACGCAGGCAGGCGCAATTGCTGCAGGTTGCCATTCAGCACCAAATCGGTTCTGAGTGTGGAGACCTGACGGCAACAGTAAGCCATCTCTTGTTGTGATTCGAGCTTGCGACGCCATTTCTCCGGTATCTGTTCCAACTGCTGGTACAACGCTTCCAGCGAGCCTGCCTGTTGTAGCAACTGTGCGGCTGTTTTTGGTCCAATACCACTGACGCCGGGTATTTTGCTGCTGCTGATACCCGCCAGTCCCCAGTAATCTGGTAGCTGCTCTGGTTGCACGCCAAACTCCTGTTGGATGAACGGGACATCCAGCCAGCGCTTTTGAAAGTAATCTCGAATGCGCAGCGTAGGGGCCAGTAACTGGCAGTAGCCTTTGTCGGTCGACACGATGGTGGCCTGGTGCCCTTGGGCAGTGACTTTGCAGGCAAGCGTAGCGGCCAGATCGTCCGCTTCATTGCCTGGCGAGTGCCAGCTCGCGACCCCGAGTGCCAGAAAGGCCTCTCTTATCTGTGGCAACTCGCGCGACAAATCTTCCGGCATAGGTGCGCGCCCGGCCTTGTACTCCGGTAGCAACTGGTGGCGCCAGCTCTGGTCGCGATGTTCGTCGTCAAAAACGGCAACGGCGTGGGTGGGTCGACTGTGCTGGAGCAACTGATTCAACGCATGCTGACAAGCGGTCAGACAAGGCGAGCCCTGTACCGCATGAATGCGTCTTATCAGGTTGAGCGCGTCGACAATTAATAGGTGTACGGCCATAAGTGGTGATCATGTGAGTGGTCGCCACCGGCTAATGCCGGTGGCTGAGTGATGGTCAGGAACAGATTTCATAGCATGGCACATAGGCGCTGCCGGGCAGCTTCATGCGTTGCTGAGAGACAAAGTCCTGCAACAGGCGGTCCATGTTTTTCATGATGTCGGCATTACCGTGTAGCTTGTAAGGGCCGAATTCTTCAATCAGGCGGATACCTGCGTCTTTGACGTTACCGGCCACGATACCGGAAAAGGCACGGCGCAACGTCGCAGCCAGCTGTTCGGCGGGCTGGTCGGGATGCAGGTTGAGGTTCGCCATGTTCTCATGCGTCGGCTCAAACGGCAGCTGCAGGTCTGGCGCGATACGCAACGACCAGTTGAAGCTGTAAGCATCGCCGGTGTGGCGACGGTGCTCTTTCACCTGCGGCATGGTTTTCTTCATTTGCCGGGCGACTTCGGCCGCATCGTTAATGATGATGGAGTAATAGCGGCGAGCCTGACGCCCCAAGGTACTGACAATGAATTCATCAAGCACCCGGAAGTAGTCGGCGCTTTCCCGTGGACCAGTAAGAATAATCGGCAGCACCTGTTCGCTATTGCACGGGTCCATCATGATGCCCAACAAATACAAGAACTCTTCCGCTGTACCCACCCCGCCGGGGAAAATCACGATGCCATGACCGATGCGCACAAAGGCTTCCAGGCGCTTTTCAATATCCGGCATGATAATCAGTTCGTTCACCAGCGGGTTAGGGGGCTCAGCTGCGATGATGGACGGCTCGGTCATCCCGATAAAACGCCCATCACGGTAGCGCTGCTGGGCATGGCCAACGGCGGCGCCTTTCATTGGCGCTTCCATCGCGCCCGGACCGCAGCCGGTACAAATGTTCAGTTCGCGTAAACCCAGCTGGCTGCCGACTTTGCGGGCATACAGGTATTCGTTTTCATTGATGGAATGACCGCCCCAGCATACAACCAGGTTCGGCTCTTCACCGACGTGCAGGGCGCGGGCGTTACGCAGAATGGAAAACACCAGATTGGTGATGTGGGTGGAATCTTCAAGATCCAGATTCTGATAACGACCGGCGTTTGCTATTTGACCATTCACAAACAGGATGTCGCGCAACACGGCAAACAGGTTGGCTTGCAGCGAGCGGATAATTTGCCCATCAACAAACGCCTCTTCGGGAGGGTTGACGAGTTCCAGTTTGACGCCACGCTCACGGCGCAGCACGTTGATGTCGAAATCCTCGTAGCGGGAGAGCAACTCCTTGCTGTTGTCCGTCTGACTACCGGAATTCAGTACGGCGAGGGAACAGTTGCGGAATAACCGGTAAAGATCGCTGCTGGCGGTGCTTTTCAGCATATCGACTTCCAACTGCGACAGTAAATCCATGGACCCTAATGGGCTGATATGTGTGATCATACTACTCCCTGAAACGCAGTGTGCGGCTACAGTTGTTCAAGACTTTTGTGTAGTTCATTGATAAATCCATACACTCATAAAACCATACAGTTATCAGACTTATGTATTGAGACAATACCGGGTTGATGCAATATCGTGCAGATACAACACGATGCCGATACGAGATAACCGGGATACCAACACAGGTTCAATGCGCTTGTGTGGTATGTTTCTCTGATACCTCACCTTAACGTGTCGCGTAGTCTTTTGCCAAGGTATGCGAATGCTCCAACGGTTAAAGTTGCGCGGCGTTACGCACTTTGATGCGTATTCTGTCGACGACGGGCACCATAATCAGGATAAAATGCGTGTCAGTAGCAGTTAACCGGTACAGAGTGAGAGGCAAGATGGAGCAGCAGGTATCACAGGCGCTGAGCATGTTCACCCGGCATTATGTCGAGTTATGGCAACGAGAAACCGGGCACCCACCGGCGAGCGATGAGCTGTACGGCGTGGCTTCACCCTGTATTGTCGCAACATTGGAAAACCAGGTGCACTGGTTGCCACAGATGCCAGCCACATCTGTGCAACTGGATGGCGTTGAGAAGGCACTGGAGATTCAGTTACACCCGGATATTCATGCTTTTTACACCAGCCAATTTGCCGGTGATATGACGGCTCGTTTTGAGACGCTGGATTTCACGCTGCTTCAGGCCTGGAGCGAGGATGATGTCATTCGTCTGCAGGAGAATCTGATTGGTCACCTTTTGACACAAAAACGACTAAAATTGTCACCTACATTATTTTTGGGGACAACGGATGCTGAAATGTCGCTAATCTCTTTATGTAACCTGAGCGGTGAAGTGATGTTGGAAGAATTTGGTACACGTCAGCGTCGGGTGTTGTCACCCAATCTAACTGATTTTCTGTATAAGCTGTTGCCATTGATTCCATAATGCTGAATCGCGTTTCGCTTTTCGGCGTGTGAGAGATCTCTTACATTGTGTGTAAGCGATCTCTTATCTTTAATATTAAACTAAGATTTCCATTCGATTTTTGTATTATTAATTAATGAATTAATGGCAATCGCCATCAAGGCGCACTTTTTGTATGGCTATTGTGGCATTTGGGTGGCTTGCTGATTCGCTTTAATTAATACATCTTATTATTCAGTTTCGTAACACGGTAACAGGTTATGTCGACCATGCCAGGATGGCAGGACGCGTAAACGTTGTTACAGCCAGACTCTTTTTTCAGGATGAAATAAGGGACACCTCCAGGAAGGAGAATGAGAGCCGGCCTGGGAATGCCGGTGGGGCAGGAGCCTAAAGGAATGGGATCACGGATGATTGTGAAGGAGCGAACGTCACGGATGAAAGAGGGATCGCCAGCAAGGATTGTGGGTTAGGACGACCATAAAGGACAAGTTTTCAAGGACGAGCAGGGAAGCAACAAGGTAGCGGGATTGCTGCAAACGAACCAGAGGGAACCGAGAAATCGGTTCCCTCTTTTCGTTGTGGGATTTATCCCTTTTTTATTATCTCGCTTGCCGTGGTTGCGCCGATATCGGGGATCGGAGTGCCAGAATACGGTAACGATGCTATGCTTTGCCGCCCTGTTATTGTGCCTGATGAGAACCCGGCCCATGAGTGTAGAGATTCAGATTCGACAATCGCTGTTTGCTATTGAGCGTGCGCTGAAAGCGAGCCCGCTATGGCAGCCTTCTGCGCCTGACGAGACCGCATTTGCCAGCCAGGAGCCGTTCTGTATCGATACGATGGCGGCGGAACAGTGGCTGCAGTGGGTTTTTTTACCGCGTATGCATGCATTACTGGATGGTAACGCGCCGTTGCCGACCCGGCTCGCGATTCTGCCTTATTTCGAGGTGGCGTTCGATGGCCGCTCGGCGGAAGTGGGTGAGTTGCTGACGCAACTGCGTGTGCTTGACGCATTGTTTGAGGAATAAGGATGCTGGAGATTGTTTATCAGGATGAGCATCTAATAGCGGTAAATAAACCATCAGGTTGGCTGGTGCATCGCAGCTGGTTGGATCGCAAAGAAAAAGTGGTGGTGATGCAAACGGTGCGCGACCAGATTGGTCAGCATGTGTTTACCGTACACCGCCTCGATCGGCCAACCTCCGGCGTGTTGTTAATGGCGTTATCGTCTGATGTGGCGCGCCTGCTGGCGCAGCAGTTTGAGCAGCATCATATGGAGAAAATGTATCACGCTGTGGTACGTGGCTACGTGATGGAAGATGGCGTCATTGATTATGCCTTGACGGAGGAGCTGGACCGCATCGCTGATAAATTCGCCGACCCGGATAAAGCGCCACAGCCTGCCGTCAGCCATTATCGGGTGCTGGCCCATGCCGAACTGCCTGTAGCTATCGGGCGTTATGACACCGCCCGTTACAGCCTGCTGGAGTTAACCCCTAAAACCGGCCGCAAGCATCAACTGAGGCGACACATGGCGCATTTGCGTCATCCCATCATTGGGGATACGACCCACGGTGACCTGCGTCAGAATCGTGGTATGGCGTCGCATTTTGGCTGTGCTCGCTTGATGCTGCATGCCAGCCAGTTATCGCTCATCCATCCGGTGACCAACGAGCCACTGGTTATCACCGCGCGCTGGGATGAGGCATGGCAAGGTGTCATGACCCAGTTTGGCTGGCAAGGCCATCTCCCTGATGTTGAAAGGGTTGAGTTTCCATTGGCGTCGGGTCAGGATAGCAACCTGACGTCAGCGTAAAAAAGGAGAGTCAGCGTCATGGCGCAAGTAGGTATTTTTGTTGGCACCGTATACGGTAACGCGTTGCTGGTTGCGGAAGAAGCGGAAGGCATTCTCAAGGCTCATGGACACGAGGTGAAAATTTTTGAGGATGCTTCAGTGGATGACTGGCTGGCTTACAGTCAGCAAACGGTACTGGTTGTGACCTCTACCACCGGACAAGGGGACTTGCCTGAGTCTATCCTGCCGTTGTATGAGGGGTTGCGCGAAAAAGTCGGTTATCAGCCAGACCTGCATTATGGGCTGATTGCGTTGGGCGATAGCAGCTACGATACCTTCTGTGGCGGTGGGCATCAGTTTGATGCACTGTTACAGGAGATGGGTGCAAAACGTGTCGGCGAGTTGTTGGAGATCGACGCGGCTGAGCATCCGGAGCCGGAAGTGGTGTCCTGCCCATGGGTAGAGTCCTGGGCGGCGATGTTGACGGCGTAATGATTGTCTGTCTTCAGGTTGTGAAAACGGGGCCTGATGGCCCCGTTTCTTGTCTGGCTGGCATGTGGTTGTGGTATCACAAACCGCGTTTGTGATACGGCATCAGCCTCAATAGCCATCGGGATGCCTGATTGCTTAGCGTTGGGTCAGTTTTTCAAGATCGGCTTCGATTTCGCTGATCTTATTAGTGACTACGCTTTCCAGATGGCGCAGGTCGGACAGAATCTTGCGTTTCAAATCCACTTCAACCTGATCTCGCTGGCAAATCTGATCGAGCTCATCCACGACATAACGCAGATTGGGGCTGATCTCGTTGATTTCTTTGTAACCCTGCCCGGCATTGTCTGCCACGATGGTTTTACGCTGACGCGGATACTTGAATTTGACGCTTTTAGCGAAGAATTCCCCTTTATCCTTGCGAAAGTAAATTTTCAGAATATCGTTGTTGGCCTCCTGACGAAGACTGTACCTGTCGATATCTTCCGGGTTGGAAATCCCAAGACTTTTCAGATTGTCGTACATAACACCACCTTTCTTGTTTTACGTCGGCCTGAAAAACTGGGCCAGTACTGTTGGTCGTGACGGCGGGATGCCGTAAAAAAAATGGCGGGTTGCTTACCCGCCATTCAGTTTAGTCGATAGTGGTATTAGTCGATAGTGCGCAATAACTCATTAATGCCCACTTTTCCGCGGGTTTTCGCGTCTACTTTTTTCACTATCACGGCGCAATACAGGCTATAGCTGCCGTCTTTGGATGGCAGGTTGCCGGAAACGACCACAGAGCCAGCCGGTACACGGCCGTAATGTACTTCGCCGGTTTCACGATCGTAAATCTTGGTGCTCTGGCCGATGAAGACACCCATCGAAATCACTGAACCCTCTTCGACGATCACACCTTCTACGACTTCAGAGCGCGCACCGATAAAGCAGTTGTCTTCAATGATGGTCGGGTTGGCCTGTAACGGTTCGAGCACGCCACCGATACCCACACCACCGGACAGGTGTACGTTTTTACCAATCTGAGCGCAGGAACCAACGGTTGCCCAGGTGTCCACCATGGTGCCTTCGTCAACGTAGGCACCGATATTGACGTAAGAAGGCATCAGCACGGTATTGCGGGCGATAAACGCGCCCTGACGTACGCTGGCTGGCGGGACGACGCGGAACCCTTCACGCTGGAAGCGCGCTTCGTCGTAACCGGCGAATTTCATCGGTACCTTGTCGTAGTAGCGGGTTTCCGCACCTTCCATCAGGTGGTTGTCGTTGATGCGAAAAGAGAGCAGCACCGCTTTCTTCAGCCACTGGTGCGTCACCCACTGACCGTTGATTTTCTCAGCCACGCGCAGCGCACCGCTGTCCAACTGGCTGATAACCTGATTCACCGCTTCGCGCGTTACCGCGTCCACACTGGCCGGGGTGATTTCTGCGCGACGCTCAAATGCGGTCTCGATGATGTTCTGTAATTGCTGCATCCTGTTTCTCTTTCGTGATTAATCAAACCAGGCCGCGTGCCGCCAATACCAGACGGCGGGACACAGCTTAATAGTTAAGAAGCTACTTTATCGTTTGGGTCGAGGGCTTCTGTCAACCGTTGTTGCAATTTAAGCCGCAATTCGGGGCTTAATGCCCGCCTTTCGCTATCAGCCAAAATAAACAGGTCTTCGACCCGTTCGCCGATGGTGGAAATGCGCGCGCCGTGCAACGACAAGTTGAGGTCGGCAAACACTTCGCCCACCCGAGCCAACAAACCGGGCTGGTCGAGGGCAATCAGCTCCATATAGCTGCGTCTGTCGGTATGAGTTGGCAGAAAACTGACTTCCGTTGGTACGCTGAAGTGGCGCAAGCGGGAAGAGGGGCGTCGCACCCTGGGATGTTGGTAATCCCGCTGGGTCAATGCCTGCTCGATGGCATGGCGAATCATATCATGCCTGTCCGGTGCCAGCGGGCTGCCGTCCGGCTCCAGCACGATAAATGTGTCCATCGCCATCCCGTCGCGGCTGGTGAAGATCTGGGCGTCGTGTACGCTGAGATTCCGGCGATCCAGCTCGCCTGCAACCGCTGCAAACAGATAAGGGCGATCCGGGCTCCAGATGAAAATTTCGGTACCGCCGCGGCTGGCCTGATGGCTAATTAAGACCATCGGCTTGCTGGTATCATGCTCCAGTAAATGGCGGGCATGCCAGGCCAGTTGATTGGGCGAGTGACGCAGGAAATAGTCTGCACGGCAGCGACTCCAGATGTGGTAGAGCGCTTCTTCGTCGATATTGTCCATACGCAGTAACGCCAGCGCCTGCAAACGATGGTGACGCACCCGTTCGCGCAAGTCTGGCGAGTTCTGCATGCCGCGGCGTAGCTGCTTTTCGGTAGCGAAATACAGTTCACGCAACAGGCTTTGTTTCCAACTGTTCCACAGCGTTTCGTTGGTGGCACAGATGTCGGCTACGGTCAGGTTCAGCAGGTAACGCAACCGGGTTTCACTTTGAACCTGTTCGGCAAACTGTTGAATGACCGCAGGGTCCTGAATATCGCGTCGCTGAGCGGTGACTGACATCAACAGGTGGCAGCGCACCAGCCAGGCCACCAATTGCGCTTCTCGTGAGTTCAGCCCATGATGTGCGGCGAACTCCAGCGCGTCTTTGGCTCCCAGTTCCGAGTGGTCGCCACCACGTCCTTTGGCAATATCATGGAATAGTGCTGCCAGCAGCAATAATTCCGGCTGCGGCAGACGTGGATACAGCTCTACGCACAGTGGGTGGGACGCGCGGGTCGCTTCTTCGGTAAAGCTTTCCAGTTTCAGCAGTACCCGGATGGTATGTTCATCCACGGTGTAGGCGTGGAACAGGTCAAATTGCATCTGCCCGACAATGTTGCCCCACAATGGCATGTAGGCCCACAAGACGCTGTGGGTATGCATCGGCAACAGCGCCCGGCTGACGGCGCGCGGGTGGCGCAGAATGTTCATGAACAGGCTACGAGCTTCCGGTATGGTACACAGCGGCTGACTCAGGTGACGGCGCGCGTGGCGTAAATGCCGTAGCGTGGTTGAGTAAATTCCGGTGATTTCCTGATTGCGCACCATCAGGTGGAACATGCGGATAATGGCTTCAGGTTTGCGCTCAAACAGGGTTTCGTCACACAGGTCGATAAGCTGGCCACGTAACTGAAAATCTTCATCCAACTGGCGGGGTTTCTCGCTGGTATCCAGCGCCAGTATCGCTTCATCAAACAGTTGCAGCAGCATCTGATTGAGTTCACCGACCCGGCGTGTCATCCGGTAGAAATCCTTCATCATGCGCTCAACTGGCGCGTTGCCTTCGCCCTGATATTGCAGCAGCTGTGCCACATTGAGCTGTCTGTCGAACAACAAGCGGTTATCGTAACGCGGCAGGATCAGATGCAAAGCAAAGCGAATACGCCAGAGAAAACTCTGGCACTCGTTGAGCTCGTTACGCTCAGCTTCCGTCAGGAACCCGAATCCCACCATTTCGTTAAGCGATGTCGCACCAAAGTGGCGACGAGCGACCCAGAGCAGGGTGTGAATGTCTCGCAATCCGCCCGGGCTACTTTTGATATCCGGTTCAAGGTTGTAGCTGGTGCTGTGGTAGCGCTGATGGCGTTCGCGTTGTTCTGCTATTTTGGCGGGAAAGAAGGTTTCTGATGGCCAGAACGCATCGCTGAAAATGTGCTTTTGCAGCATGAGGAACAGAGCCACATCGCCGCAAATCATACGGGATTCAATCAGGTTGGTGGCGACGGAAATATCCGCCCGTCCTTCTTCCAGACATTCATCCAGCGTACGCACACTGTGGCCGACCTCCAGCCGCAAGTCCCACAGCAGAGTGATAAACGTTCCGATCGCCTGGGATTGCACATCGGTGAGTTTGTGCTGGCTTAGCACCAGCAGGTCAATATCCGACAGGGGGTGCAATTCTCCTCGCCCGTAGCCACCTACCGCGACCAGTGCAGTTTGCGGCGTACATTCAAACCCATAGAACCGCCACAGCCGTTGCATCAGGTGGTCGATAAATAGCGTGCGGGCATCAATCAGGGCTTCTGCACTCACGCCCGCTTTGAACTCCTCCGACAGCCAGTTTTGGAACTGTTCCATATGGGTTTTCAGCGTCTGGCATTTCAGCATGTCATCCGTGAAAGTCAGCGGTGAAGCGGGGATAGGGTGAGCCGTGGAGGGCGGAGAGCCGGTGATATCATGCGGGGAGTTGTTATCGATCATGTTGCGCCACCATAAACAAAAAAAAGCCGGCGCTAGCCGGCTTATGCTCAATTATTCCTGATGCGTGATGATGTTGGGGATGGTGTCATCCTTACGCAACGTCATTATTTCGCAGCCGTTTTCAGTCACCACAATAGTATGCTCGTATTGCGCCGACAAGCTACGATCCTTGGTTTTTACCGTCCAGCCGTCTTTCATGGTACGAATGCGGTAATCACCAGCGTTAACCATAGGCTCTACGGTAAACACCATACCCGGTTGTAACACGACGCCACCGTCGTCGGCATCATAATGTAGTACCTGCGGTTCTTCATGGAAACCCCGGCCGATACCATGCCCACAGTACTCGCGCACCACAGAGAAGTCCTGCGCTTCAACGTATTTCTGGATTTCGCGGCCCAGAGTGCGCAACCGGATACCCGGCTTTACCATCCGCAGTGCCAGATACAGGCTCTCCTGCGTCACTTTGCACAGGCGTTCCCCCAGAATCGTCGGTTTGCCGACGATGAACATTTTGGACGTATCGCCGTGAAAATCGTCTTTGATCACCGTAACGTCAATGTTGACGATATCGCCGTCCTTGAGAGTTTTATCATCGCTCGGAATACCGTGACACACCACTTCATTGACAGAAATGCAGACGGACTTAGGAAAGCCGTGATAGCCGAGGCAGGCGGAAATCGCATTTTGTTTGTTGGTGATGTGGTCATGGCAAATGCGGTCCAGTTCACCGGTGCTCACGCCGGGCACCACATAGGGCTCGATCATCTCCAGCACTTCCGCCGCCAGGCGGCCAGCCACACGCATTTTTTCGATGTCTTCAGAGGTCTTTATTGAAATTGCCATTGCATTCAGTCCGCAGGTATCGTCATTTCGACGAAAGAGGGTCAGTAAATAGTGATTTATGGTATCAGCCCAGCCTGACACTGCCAAATCATCATTCCTTCATGGGACTGTCATCGTCGGCAGGATGTACGGCGGTAGAATGCAACAAAAGTTGGTGTCCGTGGGCGGTTTATGGTATAAAGCGCGCCGGTGTTCCGGCTGGAATTTCAGATGACTGAGTTCCTGTCGGTTCAAACTGAACTCACTATGTGTATAACACACACGTGTCGACACATTCGCCGGGGTGCCTGTAATGGTTTTTCCATTCTGGTCGGTGTAATGGGACACGTGGAGGCATAACCCCATACTTAATCTATAGAGGTAATCATGGCAACTGTTTCCATGCGCGACATGCTCAAGGCTGGCGTACACTTTGGTCACCAGAAACGTTACTGGAACCCGAAAATGAAGCCGTTCATCTTCGGTGCTCGTAACAAAGTTCACATCATCAACCTTGAGAAAACAGTACCGATGTTCAACGAAGCCCTGGCTGAGCTGAACAAAATTTCTTCCCGTAAAGGCAAGATTCTGTTTGTTGGTACTAAGCGCGCAGCAAGCGAAGCGGTAAAAGAAGCTGCTAACAACTGCGACCAGTTCTTTGTGAACCATCGCTGGTTGGGCGGTATGCTGACTAACTGGAAAACCGTTCGTCAGTCCATCAAGCGTTTGAAAGATCTGGAAACCCAGGCTCAGGACGGCACGTTCGACAAGCTGACCAAAAAAGAAGCGCTGCTGCGCACCCGTGAACTGGACAAGCTGGAAAACAGCTTGGGCGGTATCAAAGACATGGGCGGTCTGCCTGACGCGCTGTTCGTTATCGACGCCGATCACGAACACATTGCTATCAAAGAAGCAAACAACCTGGGTATCCCGGTATTTGCAATTGTTGATACCAACTCCGATCCGGATGGCGTTGATTACATCATCCCTGGTAACGACGACGCCATTCGTGCAGTAAGCCTGTACCTGAATGCTGTTGCTGCTGCTGTCCGTGAAGGCCGTTCTCAGGATCTGGCTGCTCAGGCAGAAGAGAGCTTCGTCGAAGCTGAATAATAAGGCCAGCTCTGTTGAGCCCTTATTAACCAGGTATTGACATATGTTGGTTAGGGGGCCTTGTCGGGCCCCCTTTTTACTTATCTCTTACTTATCTCCGCCACGAGATAACCGAGGAAAAGATAATGGCTGAAATTACCGCTGCCCTGGTAAAAGAACTGCGCGAACGTACCGGCGCAGGCATGATGGAATGTAAAAAAGCTCTGGTTGAAGCCAACGGCGACATCGAGCTTGCAATCGACAACATGCGTAAATCTGGCCAGGCTAAAGCTGCGAAAAAAGCGGGTCGTGTTGCCGCTGAAGGTGTGATCCTGACCAAAATTGCCGCTGACGGCAAATACGGCATCATCGTTGAGCTGAACTGCGAAACTGACTTCGTAGCAAAAGACGCTGGCTTCAAAGCGTTTGGCGAAGAAGTGGCTACCGCTGCACTGAACGAACGCATCACTGACGTTGACGTTCTGAAAGCGAAATTCGAAGAACAGCGTACTGCGCTGGTAGCGAAAATCGGTGAAAACATCAACATCCGTCGTATCGCAGTGATGACTGGCGACGCGCTGGGTTCTTACATGCACGGTGCTCGCATCGGCGTTATGGTTGCTGCTACCGGTGCTGAAGAAGAGCTGATCAAGCACATCGCTATGCACATTGCTGCCAGCAAACCGGAATACGTCAACGCTGAAGACGTACCGGCTGACGTGGTTGCCCGCGAGCATCAGATCCAGTTGGATATCGCCATGCAGTCCGGCAAGCCGCGCGAAATCGCTGAGAAAATGGTTGAAGGCCGTATGCGTAAATTCACCGGCGAGATCTCTCTGACCGGTCAGAATTTCGTGATGGACCCGAACAAAACCGTTGGCCAACTGCTGAAAGAGCACAACGCTTCTGTAAGCAGCTTCATCCGCTACGAAGTGGGTGAAGGTATCGAGAAAGCTGAAGTTGACTTTGCTGCTGAAGTCGCAGCAATGAGCAAACAGTCTTAATAAAAAGGGAGCCGCCAGTTGGCGGTTCCTTTTTATCCAGCCAAGCTATTCGCGATACCCGTAATTCGTGATACAAGCAATTTCATGGCATCTGGCCCCTTATCAATGGTGCGCCGGGTGTGGCAGTAATAACCCCCAGTACGATGACAGCCTGTTAGGACAAGAACACCATGGCAACCAACGCAAAACCCGTATATCAACGAATCCTGCTGAAGCTGAGTGGCGAAGCGCTGCAGGGAGCTGAAGGTTTCGGTATCGATGCGAGCATCCTCGATCGCATGGCCCAGGAAATAAAAGAGTTGGTTGAATTGGGCATTCAGGTCGGTGTAGTCATCGGTGGTGGTAACCTGTTCCGCGGCGCGGGTTTGGCCAAAGCAGGCATGAACCGCGTGGTGGGCGATCATATGGGGATGTTGGCCACCGTGATGAACGGTTTGGCGATGCGTGATTCGCTGCATCGTGCTTATGTCAACGCCCGTCTGATGTCGGCCATTCCGCTTAATGGCGTGTGCGACAATTACAGCTGGGCTGAAGCTATCAGCCTGCTGCGTAACAACCGTGTGGTGATTTTTTCTGCCGGTACTGGCAACCCCTTCTTTACCACTGACTCTGCTGCTTGCCTGCGTGGCATTGAAATCGAAGCCGACGTGGTATTGAAAGCCACCAAAGTAGACGGCGTTTTCTCAGCTGATCCGGTTAAAGATCCTAATGCAACGCTCTACGAATCACTGAATTATCAGGAAGTCCTGGAGCGTGAGCTCAAAGTCATGGATCTGGCCGCCTTTACGCTGGCGCGCGACCATAATCTGCCAATCCGTGTGTTCAATATGAACAAGCCAGGGGCGCTGCGTCGTGTCGTGATGGGCGAAAAAGAAGGGACGTTGATCAGTAATAACGGCTAACGTCTAATTTAAGGTAATATCTTGTTTTGGTGACACAAGATTGCGCCTATATTGCCAGCCTGCTGCTGGCAATCGATGATTCGCTGGGTCATGCAAGCCGTGCGTGACCTGACTGGCAACCAGTTTTCAAGGGTTCACAACGTGATTAATGAAATCAGAAAAGACGCCGAAACTCGCATGGATAAATGCGTAGAGGCTTTCAAAAACCAGATCAGCAAAGTGCGTACTGGCCGAGCGTCCCCTAATCTTCTGGATGGTATCCATGTGGAGTATTACGGTAGCGCAACCCCGTTACGCCAGTTAGCCAATATCGTGGTGGAAGATTCTCGTACGCTGGCCGTCACCGTATTTGACCGGACCCTGGGCCCGGCGGTGGAAAAAGCTATCATGGCATCTGACCTTGGACTGAATCCGATGTCTGCCGGTACGGTTATTCGTGTTCCGCTGCCGCCGCTGACGGAAGAACGCCGTAAAGATCTGATCAAAGTGGTGCGTGGTGAAGCAGAGCAAGGGCGAGTTTCGGTGCGTAACGTTCGTCGCGACGCGAATGACAAGCTCAAGGCGCAGCTGAAAGACAAAACCATCAGCGAAGACGAAGAGCGTCGCGCTCAGGATGACGTCCAGAAACTGACTGACGGTTTTATTAAGAAGATTGACGCCGCTCTGGCGGAGAAAGAAAAAGAACTGATGGATTTCTGATTCATCGATTCGGTACAGCGCCGCTGGCAGGTGTGCAGTGTTGTCTGCCCCTTCCGCGGCGTTTTGTTTTTCAGCTTTTTTGATGCGGGATGTTTTGTGTAACGCCACGCATTTTCACACCAGCCTCATCGACAGGCCGGCGCTGACGTTACAGACTGGCACCACGCCTGTCATCAACCCCAGCTTTATCAGGTCATATTCATGAAGCAACTGACAATCCTCGGCTCCACCGGTTCTGTTGGCGTTAGTTCACTGGCCGTGGTCAGGGCCAATCCAGACAAATTTTCGATAATGGCATTGGTCGCCGGGCGTAATGTTTCCCTGATGGCGGAACAGTGCCTGGAGTTCTGCCCGGCGTATGCCTCAATGGCGGATGAAGATGCCGCACATGAACTGCGTATCCGCTTACGTGACGCGGGGAGTCGGACGGCTGTGTTATCAGGCGCACAGTCTGCCTGCGAGCTGGCTGCGCTGGATGGGGTCGATCAGGTGATGGCGGCGATTGTCGGTGCAGCAGGGCTATTGCCGGCACTCGCGGCCATTCGTGCGGGTAAACAAGTTCTGCTGGCGAATAAAGAATCGCTGGTGACGTGTGGTCGCCTGTTCATGGACGAAGTGTCGAAGAACGGGGCGAGACTGTTGCCAGTTGATAGTGAACACAGTGCGATTTTTCAGAGTTTACCTGAGCCAATCCAGCGGCAACTGGGATATGCTTCGTTAACGCAATACGGGGTTGAGCGAGTGGTGCTGACCGGTTCGGGTGGGCCATTTCGTGAGATTCCGCTTGCTGCATTGGAGAGTGTCACTCCTGAACAGGCGTGCGCCCATCCAAACTGGTCTATGGGGCGAAAGATTTCGGTGGATTCCGCCACCATGATGAATAAGGGACTGGAATATATCGAGGCGCGATGGCTGTTTAATGCCTCGGAATCACAGATGGAAGTGGTTATCCATCCCCAATCCGTTATCCACTCTATGGTGCGCTACCGGGATGGCAGTGTGATGGCGCAATTGGGTACACCCGATATGCGAACCCCTATAGCCTATGCGATGGCTTATCCTGATCGTGTTTTTTCCGGTGCGGCAGCACTTGATTTCAGCCGCCTGGGCGCGTTGACCTTCTCTGAGCCGGATTTTCAGCGCTACCCTTGCCTGCGCCTGGCGATTGAGGCATGTAATCAAGGGCAGGCTGCCACGACGACTCTCAATGCAGCAAATGAAATTGCGGTTGCGGCATTTTTACAATCCGGTATTCGGTTTACCGATATCGCCGCAGTCAATCAGTGCGTGATGGAACAACTGACATTACCTGAACCGCAAAGCGTTGATGATGTGTTGTCTATCGATACCTGGGCAAGACAAGCCGCAGAAAATGTATTGCGGCGTTATCAGTGACCTGACGCGGGTGTGTTTGTTCACATGCGCCTGAAATGGTATAGTCTGCGCCGCTTGATGCAGGTGGTTATTAATAAAATACCACGGTGATGAAAGCTGTGTGTTCACAGCTTTTTTTATGCTGTCAGGTTTGGCTGCGACTGGATAATCATTTTCTTGCTCGAGGAAATCAATACACGCTATGCCCTCCGAAAATCAACACGGTAATCAAAAGTTGTTACCTAACGGCCCCCGCCATGTCGCAATTATCATGGATGGCAATGGTCGTTGGGCTAAACAGAGGGGAAAGCTGCGGATCTCCGGTCATCAGGCAGGAGTGAAGTCAGTACGCCGAGCGATCAGTTATGCGGTCAGCCAGAACCTTGAAGCCTTGACGCTATACGCATTCAGTAGCGAAAACTGGAACCGTCCGGCGCAGGAAGTTTCTGCGTTGATGGAGCTGTTTGTGCGCGTATTGAATAGCGAAGTCAAAAGCCTGCACAAGCACAATGTCCGTTTGCGAGTTATCGGTGATATTAGTCGATTCAGTAGTCGATTACAGGGACTGATCCAGCGTTCCGAAGCGATGACAGAAAATAATACGGGCCTGACTCTGAATATTGCTGCGAATTATGGCGGGCGTTGGGATATTATCCACGGGGTCAGAAAAATCGCCGAGCAGGTTCAGGAAGGGTTACTGCGTCCTGATACCATTGATGAGTCGACTCTGAATCGTTACATGTGCTTAAACGATCTGGCTCCGGTCGATTTGCTAATAAGAACCAGTGGAGAACATCGCATCAGCAATTTCCTGCTATGGCAGATTGCGTATGCAGAACTCTATTTTACCGATGTTCTCTGGCCGGATTTTGACGAACAAACCTTTGAAGGTGCCATTCATGCCTTTGCTCAACGTGAGCGTCGCTTTGGGGGAACTACGCCTGACGATGCAGATGCATCGTAGGGGGGATTTTTGCTGAAGTATCGCCTGATTACTGCGCTGATTCTTATTCCTTTGGTTATTGCGGCGCTTTTTTTCCTGCCGCCGTTGGTTTTTTCTTTGGTGACGCTGGCTGTGTGTATGCTGGCTGCCTGGGAATGGGGCCAACTGGCTGGTTTGGTTTCTTACTCACAGCGAATCTGGCTTTCCATTGCCTGTGGTTTCCTGCTGGCAGCGATGATGCTGACCTTACCGGATTACCACTATTCCATCACGTTTGTGCCGGTCTGCCTGTCCCTATGGATCTCTCTTGCCTGGTGGAGCGTGGCGCTATTGCTGGTGCTGTTTTATCCCTCCTCCGCTGCGATGTGGCGCCATTCCCGCGTACTGCGTTTGTGCTTTGGCCTGCTGACTATCGTGCCGTTTTTCTGGGGTATGCTGGCGCTGCGCCAATTCGAATATGAATCCAATCCTTTTAGCGGTGCCTGGTGGTTGCTGTATGTGATGGTGCTGGTGTGGGGCGCTGACAGTGGTGCTTATCTGTTTGGCAAGCTGTTTGGTCGGCGTAAGCTGGCACCCAAAGTGTCACCGGGAAAAACCTGGGAAGGATTCATCGGCGGACTGGCAACCTCTGCAATGATTGCGTTACTGTTTAGCCATTATGCGCCATTGTCTATCTCAACCTTTACCCTGTTGGTGTGCTCTATTGTCGCGACACTGGCTTCGGTATTGGGAGATTTGACTGAAAGCATGTTCAAGCGTGAGGCCGGTATCAAGGATAGCAGTCACCTGATCCCGGGTCACGGTGGGGTACTGGATCGTATTGACAGCCTGACTGCAGCCATACCGGTATTTGCCTGTCTGATGCTGCTATTGTTCAAGGCTGTTTAGGAATACAGGTAGAGTCGGTTTATGCTGAATATTCTCTGGAGCCTGGCTGCATTCGTCGTCGCACTCGGTGTGCTTATCACTGTGCATGAGTTTGGGCATTTCTGGGTTGCCCGCCGTTGCGGCGTTCGCGTCGAACGTTTCTCCATCGGCTTCGGGAAGGCATTGTGGCGCCGTCATGATCGTCAGGGCACCGAGTATGTCATCGCGCTGATTCCTCTGGGCGGCTATGTGAAAATGCTCGATGGTCGGGTCGATGAGGTCCCTGAAGAACTTCGGCATCGGGCATTCAACCACAAAACGGTCTGGCAGCGTGCGGCTATTGTCAGTGCCGGACCGATTGCCAACTTCGTGTTTGCTGTCATTGCCTACTGGCTGGTGTTTATCATTGGTGTGCCGGGTATCCGTCCGGTAGTGGGTGAGGTTTTGCCCGGATCGATTGCCGCACAGGCGCAAATTTCACCGGGAATGGAACTAAAGTCAATTGATGGCATCGAAACGCCTGACTGGGATAGCGCGCGTCTGGCCTTGATTGGCAGGATTGGCGAACCTGACGTTGTTTTCGAAACCGCACCGTTAGGTTCTACCAGTACAGAGAGCAAACGGCTTGATCTGCAACGCTGGCATTTCGATCCTGAACGGCAGGATCCGGCGGTGTCGCTGGGGATTGTACCGAAAGGGCCTCAGGTTGAAGCGGTGTTGACTCAGGTCCAGCCCCGTTCTGCCGCTGAAAAAGCGGGTTTGCAAGTCGGGGACAGGATCGTTAAAGTCGATGGTCAATTGCTGGCTCGCTGGCAGCAGTTTGTCATTGCCGTGCGTGATAACCCTGGCAAACCGATTACGCTGGAGGTGGAAAGAGGCGGAGATACGCTGTCCGTTACGCTAACACCTGATAGTAAAACGGTGGGAAAAGGGCGGCTGGAAGGGTTTGCCGGCGTGGTGCCGAAAGTAACCCCTTTGCCTGATGAGTACAAAACCGTGCGCCAGTATGGGCCGTTCAGCGCCATCTATGAAGCTGGGAATAAAACCTGGCTGTTGATGAAACTGACAGTCAGTATGCTGGGTAAGTTGATTACCGGCGACGTGAAGCTGAATAACCTGAGCGGTCCGATTTCTATCGCACAGGGGGCGGGCATGTCAGCAGATTACGGATTGGTGTATTACCTGATGTTTTTGGCGTTGATTAGCGTCAATCTGGGGATTATCAATCTGTTCCCGCTGCCGGTACTGGATGGTGGTCATCTGCTCTTTCTGGCGATCGAAAAGCTAAAGGGTGGACCGGTTTCCGAGCGTGTGCAGGACGTCAGTTATCGCATTGGCACGGTGTTGCTGGTGATGTTAATGGGGCTTGCACTTTTCAATGATTTCTCCCGCCTGTAGGCGTGGATTAGGTTAGGAAAAACGCATAACAACGATGGCGATGAAAAAGTTGCTCATAGCGTCGCTGCTGTTTAGCAGCGCCACCGTATACGGTGCAGACGGGTTCGTAGTGAAAGATATTCATTTCGAGGGCCTGCAGCGGGTTGCCGTCGGTGCGGCATTGCTCAGCATGCCTGTTCGGGTGGGGGATACTGTCACTGACGAGGATATCGGTAACACCATTCGGGCTTTGTTTGCGACCGGGAACTTCGAGGATGTCCGTGTCCTGCGTGATGGGAATTCGCTGCTGATTCAGGTCAAAGAGCGTCCGACCATTGCCAGCCTGACCTTCTCCGGCAACAAGGCGGTGAAGGAAGAAATGCTCAAGGAGAACCTTGAGGCATCAGGTGTGCGCGTCGGTGAAGCACTGGACCGCACCACCTTGTCCAACATTGAAAAAGGGTTGGAAGATTTCTACTACAGCGTAGGTAAATATAGCGCCACAGTGAAGGCGGTAGTGACGCCGCTGCCTCGCAATCGTGTCGATCTCAAACTGGTGTTTACCGAAGGGGTATCCGCCAAAATCCAGCAAATCAATATTGTCGGTAATAAATCTTTCAGTTCCGATGAGTTGATTTCCCGTTTCCAGTTACGCGATGAAGTACCGTGGTGGAACGTGGTGGGAGATCGCAAATACGAGAAGCAGAAACTGTCTGGTGACCTGGAAACGCTGCGCAGTTTCTATCTCGACCGCGGCTACGCGCGTTTCAATATCGACTCAACGCAGGTGAGCCTGACGCCGGATAAAAAAGGCATTTACATCACTGTCAACATTACCGAGGGCAACCAGTACAAACTCTCGGGTGTGGTAGTGCGTGGCAACCTGGTGGGACACGCCACTGAAATTGAAGATTTAACCCGCATTCAACCGGGGGAGCTGTATAACGGCACCAAAGTAACCCGGATGGAAGAGGACATCAAAAAACTGCTGGGACGCTACGGTTATGCTTACCCCCGCGTGGTGACTCAGCCGGAAATCAACGATACCGACAAGACCGTACGCTTGAACATCAATGTTGATGCGGGTAACCGCTTCACCGTGCGTCGTATTCGTTTTGAAGGCAATGATGTGTCCAAAGATTCCGTACTGCGCCGTGAAATGCGTCAGATGGAAGGCGGTTGGCTTGGCAACGATCTGGTGCAGCAGGGTAAAGAGCGACTGAATCGTCTTGGTTATTTCGAAAGTGTCGACACCGAGACCCAGCGCGTGCCCGGAACCCCGGATCAGGTCGACGTAGTGTACAAAGTTAAGGAACGTAATACCGGTAGCCTTAACTTCGGCGTTGGTTTTGGTACAGAAAGCGGCATCAGCTTCCAGGCTGGCGTGCAGCAGGACAACTGGTTGGGAACCGGTAACTCGGTAGGGATTAGCGGTACCCGTAACGACTACCAGACCTATGTTGAACTGTCGATGACGGATCCGTACCTCACGGTAGATGGCGTGAGTCTCGGTGGCCGTGTTTTCTACAACAACTTCAAAGCGCTGAATGCTGATCTGGCCGACTATACCAACCAAAGCTATGGTGTCGGTTCAACGCTGGGCTTCCCGATCAACGAAAACAACTCGTTACGCCTGGGTCTGGACTACGTGCATAACTCGTTGTCGGATATGAAACCTCAGGTTGCAATGTGGCGCTATCTGAATAAGGCGGGCGTCGATCCTGATCCTAACTCGACGTCTAGCGCCAGCTTTAGTGCCAACGATTTCTTCCTGACGCCAGGATGGACTTACAACAACCTTGACCGTGGCTACTTCCCGACCGCAGGTAACCGTGTCAACCTGAGTACCAAGGTGACGGTGCCGGGTTCGGATAACGAGTACTATAAGGCGACCTTTGATTCCGCCAGTTATTTCCCGCTGAGCGAGAGTCACAATTGGGTGCTGCTGGCGAAAACCAAAGCGGGTTATGCTGATGGTCTGAGCGGCAAAGAAGTGCCGTTCTACGATAACTTCTTTGCGGGCGGTTCCAACACTGTTCGTGGTTTCCGTTCCAACACCATCGGTCCGAAAGCGGCCTACTATACCGCTGGGTCTTGTTCAACATCGGATGTGTCATCGTGTAGCATCGCCAACTCGACTGATGCGGTGGGTGGTAACGCGATGGCGGTGGCCAGTGCTGAGTTAATCGTCCCAACGCCGTTTATTAGCGATAAGTACGCCAGCTCAGTGCGTACGTCGTTCTTCGTTGATGCCGGTACCGTGTGGGATACGCACTGGGAAAATACCGCCCAGACGTTGGCCGCTGGCATACCGGATTACAGTAAGCCTGGCAACATCCGTATGTCTTCGGGTCTTGCCGTGCAGTGGGTTTCACCTCTGGGGCCATTGGTCTTCTCTTACGCTCAGCCGTTTAAGAAGTATGATGGGGATCGCTCCGAGCAGTTCCAGTTTAACATTGGTAAGACCTGGTAAACGGGCTGCGTAGGTTTGAGTTTGAAAGGAAGATGTATCGGCATCCGGTGGCGATTTGAGCATATAGCTTGACTGCCGATGCCGTGATTACGATAAGCGCGTTCAGCGCAGAAATACTTAGGGTAAGGAGTTTTAACGTGAAAAAGTGGTTGTATGCCGCAGGGGTGGGTTTAACGCTGGCTGTTTCTGCTGGTGCTCAGGCTGCTGATAAGATTGCGATTGTCAATGTTTCCAGCATCTTCCAACAGTTGCCGCAGCGTGAAGCCGTAAGCAAACAGCTGGAAAACGAGTTCAAAGGCCGTGCTACAGAATTGCAGTCCATGGAACGTTCTCTGCAGGAAAAAATGCAGAAGCTGCAGCGTGATGGTTCTACCATGAAAGCCAGCGATCGTTCCAAAATGGAAAGCGACGTGATGGCTCAGCGTGAGCAGTTCTCCAGCAAAGCTCAGGCTTTCGATCAAGACAATCGCCGTCGTCAGATGGAAGAACGCAACAAAATCCTGAGCCGTATTCAGGACGCGGTAAAAGCGGTTGCCACCAAGCAAGGTTATGACGTGGTTATCGACGCTAACGCGGTTGCTTATGCCGACAATGCGAAAGACATTACTGCTGACGTGCTGAAACAGGTTAAATAATCCATGTTTTCAATTCGACTGGACGCCTTGGCTCAACAGTTGGATGCACAATTACACGGTGATGGCGATATCGTCATCACCGCTGTTGCTTCTATGCATTCAGCACAAGCTGGACAGATTACATTTTTATCCGATAGCCGCTATCGTGAACAACTGAGCAGCACCCAGGCCTCGGCGGTGGTACTGACGCAAGCGGATTTGCCGTTCTGCAATAATGCCGCTGCGCTTGTGGTAAAGAATCCTTATTTGGCCTATGCGCGTATGGCGCAGTTGATGGATACAACGCCGGCGCCTGCACAGGGGATCGCACCTTCAGCGGTGATTGCTCCTGATGCGCGTTTAGGAGATGGGGTTTCGATTGGGGCTAACGCAGTTATTGAATCCGGCGTTGAGCTGGGTGACGGCGTGGTGATTGGTGCCGGTTGCTTCGTCGGTAAGCATGCCCGTATTGGTGCGGGCACCCGTTTATGGGCCAATGTGACTATTTACCATAACGTTGTATTGGGTGAGCAGTGCCTGATTCAGTCTGGTGCGGTCATCGGTTCCGACGGATTTGGGTACGCTAATGATCGTGGCAATTGGATCAAAATTCCCCAGTTGGGAACGGTCATCATCGGCGATCGTGTTGAGATCGGTGCCAGCACTACTATCGATAGAGGGGCGCTGGACGACACCATTATTGGTAACGGTGTCATCATTGATAACCAATGTCAGATTGCACACAACGTTGTGATTGGGGACAATACCGCAGTTGCTGGTGGGGTAATCATGGCGGGCAGTCTGAAGATTGGCCGGTATTGCATGATTGGCGGTGCCAGTGTGATCAATGGTCACATGGAGATTTGCGACAAGGTTACAGTCACAGGGATGGGGATGGTCATGCGGCCGATCACCGAGCCGGGCGTTTATTCATCCGGGATCCCATTACAACCGAACAAAGTCTGGCGCAAAACAGCCGCGCTGGTGATGAATATTGATGAAATGAGTAAACGACTCAAGGCTGTCGAGCGTAAGCTCGAAGACCGCTAATCGTTCGTATTCGTCCCCCTGTGTTTCGGGTGTAAGACTCACGCCGACGTGCGCAATTTTTGTTTGCGGCCTGCATGTTGTTCCTCCCTTGTTGGGGAATACGCAGGCCGTGTTGTTAATGCTATCAATTTTTATTGACAGGAAGAGTATTTTGAATACAGACACGCATACTCTGCATATCGAAGAGATTCTGGATCTACTACCACACCGCTATCCGTTCTTGCTGGTGGATCGTGTACTGGATTTTGAGAAAGGAAAATTCCTGCGAGCGGTAAAAAATGTTTCTTTTAACGAGCCGTTCTTTCAGGGGCATTTTCCTGGCAAACCGATTTTCCCCGGAGTGTTGATTCTGGAAGCTATGGCGCAGGCTACCGGTATTCTGGCGTTTAAGAGCATGGGTAAACTGGAGCCGGGTGAATTGTATTACTTCGCTGCCATAGACGAAGCACGTTTCAAACGTCCGGTTGAGCCGGGCGACCAGATGATTCTGGAAGTTGAGTTCATCAAGGAGCGCCGTGGTATTGCGCGTTTCAAAGGTGTTGCTAAAGTTGATGGTGAAGTGGCTTGTGAAGCGGAAATGATGTGCGCTCGTCGTCGGGAGGGCTGATTAGTGATTGATCAAACCGCCTTTATTCACCCCAGTTCCATTGTTGAAGACGGCGCTGTTATTGGTGCCGGTGTGCATATTGGTCCATTTTGCCATATCGGTGCGCAGGTTGAGATCGGTGCAGGTACGGTACTGAAGTCCCATGTCGTTGTTAACGGCATTACCAAAATCGGTTGTGACAACGAGATTTATCAGTTTGTCACGATCGGTGAGGTCAATCAGGACCTGAAATACGCCGGTGAGCCGACCCGTGTTGAAGTGGGCGATCGTAACCGTATCCGTGAGAGTGTGACCATTCACCGTGGTACCGCGCAAGGCGGTGGGTTGACTAAAGTCGGTAACGATAACCTGCTGATGATCAATACCCATATTGCTCACGACTGTGTTGTCGGCAATCGCTGCATTCTGGCGAATAACGCTACGCTGGGTGGTCATGTCAGCGTTGATGATTTCGCGATTATCGGCGGTATGACAGCGGTGCACCAGTTCTGCGTCATCGGCGCGCACGTAATGGTGGGCGGTTGCTCTGGCGTAGCGCAGGATGTCCCTCCGTATCTGATAGCTCAAGGCAATCATGCCACGCCATTTGGTATCAATATTGAAGGGCTTAAGCGTCGTGGGTTTGAGAAAGAGACTTTGCACGCTATCCGCAATGCTTACAAGTTGATCTACCGCAGCGGTAAAACGCTGGATGAGGTAAAAGCTGACCTTGAGGCTCTGGCGGCAGAGCATCCAGCGGTACAGGCCTATCTTGATTTCTTTACCCGCTCAACGCGCGGCATTATTCGATAAGACATGACTCAACGTCCCTTGACTATCGGACTGGTCGCCGGAGAAACCTCCGGCGATATTCTTGGTGCCGGTTTGATTCGTGCGCTAAAAGCGCACGTGCCTGATGCCCGCTTTGTCGGTGTGGCGGGGCCACTGATGCAGGCAGAAGGCTGCGAAGCCTGGTATGAGATGGAAGAGCTGGCGGTAATGGGCGTAGTTGAAGTGCTGGAGCGCCTGCCCCGCTTGCTGAAAATCCGTCGTGACCTGACGCAGCGTTTCAGCGAACTGCAACCCGATGTGTTTGTCGGTATCGACGCGCCTGATTTCAATATCACCCTGGAAGGCCGCCTCAAGCGCAATGGTATTAAAACCATCCACTATGTCAGTCCGTCGGTATGGGCGTGGCGACAAAAGCGCGTTTTCACGATAGGTAAAGCGACACATCTGGTGCTGGCGTTTCTGCCGTTCGAAAAAGCCTTTTATGACCGTTTCAATGTCCCTTGCCGTTTTATTGGTCACACCATGGCGGATGCGATGCCGTTGCATCCGGACAAAGCGGCGGCCCGGCGTGCGCTGGGATTGCCGGAGCAGGGGCGTTGTCTGGCGATATTGCCAGGCAGTCGTGGTGCCGAAGTGGACATGCTGAGTGCGGATTTCCTGAAAACAGCGCAGATGCTGCGGCAAACCTATCCGGAACTGGAGATTGTCGTACCACTGGTTAACTCGCGTCGCCGTGAGCAGTTTGAAAAAATCAAAGCTGACGTTGCACCCGATATGACAGTTCGACTGCTGGATGGGCAGGCGCGTGAAGCGATGATAGCCTGTGATGCCACGCTGTTGGCGTCCGGTACGGCTGCGTTGGAGTGTATGCTGGCGAAGTGCCCGATGGTCGTCGGTTACCGCATGAAGCCCTTTACCTATTGGCTGGCGAAACGACTGGTGAAAACACCGTGGGTTTCATTGCCCAATTTGCTGGCAGGACGCGAACTGGTCAGAGAATTACTGCAGGATGATTGTTCGCCTGACAAACTGTCGGCGGCGTTATTGCCCTGGCTTGAAGGCGGCGATGAGGCGCAACACTTGCAGCAGACATTCTTACATTTGCATGAGCAGATTCGATGCGACGCCGATGAACAGGCGGCGCAAGCAGTACTGGAGCTGTGGCGGTCATGAGTGAAGTTTTTGTTTATCCACCGGCAGGTTGTATTGCCGGTGTGGATGAAGTTGGGCGTGGCCCGCTGGTTGGCGCAGTGGTAACGGCTGCGGTGATTTTGGACCCGAGTCGGCCGATCGTCGGGCTGGCAGATTCCAAAACGCTCAGCGAGAAACGTCGTCTGGCGTTATATGATGAGATTCGCGAAAAGGCGCTGGCCTGGAGTCTGGGTCGTGCCGAGCCGGAAGAGATCGACACGCTTAATATCCTGCACGCTACCATGCTGGCGATGCAGCGTGCGGTGGCTGCGTTGCCTGTTACGCCAGATTTTGTGCTGATAGACGGCAACCGTTGTCCGGCTTTGCCGATGCCGTCGCAGGCGGTGGTTAAGGGCGATAGTCGAGTGGCGGAAATCAGTGCGGCCTCGATTCTGGCTAAAGTGACGCGGGATCGTGAAATGGAAGTGCTGGACCAGCAATTTCCAGAGTATGGATTTGCGCAGCACAAAGGGTATCCTACGGCATATCATCTTGAAAAGCTGGCGACGTTGGGCGCCACCCTTCACCACAGGCGCAGTTTTGCCCCGGTTAAGCGGGTGCTGGGTCTGGCGTAACGCAACCGTATGTAACACAAGCGCCTGTAACGTAAACGCATCGTGTGCCTGAGAGTATGCATCAGGCGAGTTACTGAAAAGATTATGGGATCCGGAAATGGCCGAACCACGTTTTGTTCACCTGCGTGTTCACAGTGACTATTCCATGATCGATGGGCTGGCAAAGACCGGCCCGTTGGTAAAAAAAGCCGCTGCGCTGGGGATGCCAGCGCTGGCTATCACCGACTTTACCAACCTGTGTGGGCTGGTGAAGTTCTATGGTGGCGCGCATAGCGCCGGTATCAAGCCGATCATCGGGGCAGATTTTTATCTGCAGAGCGAAGAGTTAGGTGATGAACTGGCGCATCTCACCGTTCTGGCGATGAATAACGAAGGTTATCAGAACCTGACGTTGCTGATTTCGCGGGCTTATCAACGCGGGTATGGCGCTGATGGCCCGACTATTGACCGTGAATGGCTGGTGGAACATCAGGCCGGGATACTGCTGCTGTCCGGTGGGCGTCATGGTGATATCGGCAAATTTTTGTTGCGCGGTAATCAGGTGCTGGTGGAGCAGTGCGTCGCGTTTTATCAGCAACATTTTCCTCAGCGTTTTTACCTCGAACTGACGCGTACCGGTCGACCGGATGAAGAAAGCTACCTGCATGCGGCAATAAAACTGGCGACCGCGCATGGCCTGCCGGTCGTTGCGACTAACGACGTCTGCTTTATCAGCCAGGATGATTTTGATGCACATGAAATCCGCGTAGCGATTCATGACGGCTTTACGCTGGATGACCCTAAGCGCCCCCGCAATTACAGCCCGCAGCAGTACATGCGTAGCGAAGACGAGATGTGCGAGCTGTTTGCCGACATCCCTGAGGCGCTGATTAATACGGTAGAGATCGCCAAACGCTGTAACGTGACTATCCGGCTCGGTGAGTATTTCCTGCCGCAATTCCCGACGGGTGACATGTCGACCGAAGATTATCTGGTGATGTGCGCCAAAAAAGGGTTGGAAGAGCGACTGGCGTTTCTGTTCCCGGATGAAGACGTACGCGCTCAGCGCCGCCCGGAATACGATGAACGTCTGGATATCGAACTCGGCGTCATCAACCAGATGGGGTTCCCCGGCTACTTCCTGATTGTGATGGAGTTTATCCAGTGGTCAAAGGATAACGACGTACCGGTAGGACCGGGACGAGGCTCCGGCGCAGGCTCGTTGGTGGCGTATGCACTGAAAATAACCGATCTGGATCCGCTGGAGTTTGACCTGCTGTTCGAACGTTTCCTCAACCCGGAACGTGTGTCGATGCCTGACTTCGACGTCGACTTTTGCATGGAAAAACGCGATCTGGTGATAGACCACGTCGCGGATATGTATGGCCGTGATGCGGTGTCGCAAATCATCACCTTCGGTACCATGGCGGCCAAGGCGGTAATCCGCGATGTGGGCCGCGTGTTGGGGCATCCGTATGGTTTTGTCGACAGAATTTCCAAGCTGGTGCCGCCTGATCCGGGGATGACGCTGGAGAAAGCCTTTGCGGCCGAGCCGCAATTAGGTGAGATCTACGAGGCGGATGAGGAAGTCAAAGCGCTGATCGATATGGCGCGCAAGCTGGAAGGGGTGACCCGTAACGCTGGTAAACACGCCGGTGGGGTGGTGATTTCGCCGACCAAAATCACCGATTTTGCGCCGCTTTATTGCGATCAGGAAGGCAATCACCCGGTTACCCAGTTTGATAAGAGCGACGTAGAATACGCCGGTCTGGTGAAGTTCGACTTCCTCGGCTTACGCACGTTGACCATCATTAACTGGGCGCTGGAGATGATCAACGCCCGGCGTGAAAAACAAGGACTGGAACCGGTCGATATCGCCGCCATTCCGCTGGACGACAAGAAAAGTTTCGATATGCTGCAGCGTTCGGAAACCACAGCGGTATTCCAGCTTGAATCGCGCGGCATGAAAGACCTGATCAAGCGTCTCAAGCCGGACTGTTTTGAAGACATGATAGCGCTGGTGGCGCTGTTCCGTCCGGGGCCGCTGCAGTCGGGGATGGTGGATAACTTCATCGACCGTAAACACGGGCGTGAAGAAATCTCCTACCCGGATATCCAGTGGCAGCATGAAACGCTGAAACCCGTGCTGGAACCGACCTATGGTATTATTCTGTATCAGGAACAAGTGATGCAGATTGCCCAGGTACTGGCGGGGTATACCCTCGGTGGTGCGGATATGTTGCGCCGTGCGATGGGTAAGAAAAAACCTGAAGAGATGGCCAAACAGCGCTCGGTATTCAAAGAGGGTGCTGAGAAGATGGGCGTCGACGGTGAACTGTCGATGAAGATCTTCGATTTGGTGGAAAAGTTCGCCGGTTACGGGTTTAACAAATCGCATTCGGCTGCTTACGCGCTGGTATCGTACCAGACGCTATGGCTGAAGGCGCACTACCCGGCAGAGTTCATGGCGGCGGTGATGACCGCTGATATGGACAACACCGATAAGATAGTCGGGCTGGTGGATGAATGCTGGCGTATGGGATTGAAGATCCTGCCGCCAGACATTAACAGTGGGCTGTACCATTTCCACGTTAATGATGACGGCGAGATTGTCTATGGCATCGGCGCCATCAAAGGGGTGGGCGAAGGGCCGATCGAAGCGATTATCGATGCGCGCAACAATGGCGGTTATTTCCGCGATTTATTTGATCTGTGCGCTCGTACGGATATTAAGAAGCTGAACCGACGAGTATTGGAAAAGCTGATTATGTCCGGCGCGTTTGACCGTCTTGGTCCCCATCGGGCGGCGCTGATGAATTCGCTGGCAGATGCCATGAAATCCGCCGATCAGCATGCGAAGGCGGAGGCTATCGGTCAGGCGGATATGTTCGGCGTACTGGCGGAAACCCCCGAACAGGTAGAGCAATCCTACAGTACCGTGCCGCCGTGGCCAGAACAGGTGGTGCTGGATGGGGAAAGGGAAACGCTGGGGTTATATCTGACCGGCCACCCCATCAACCAGTATCTGAAGGAAATCGAACGTTACGCCGGGGGCGTGCGTTTGAAAGACATGCATCCCACGGAGCGGGGAAAAATGACCACTGCCGTTGGGCTGGTGCTTGCCGCCCGGGTGATGGTGACCAAGCGGGGTAACCGCATTGGGGTCTGCACGCTGGATGATCGTTCCGGTCGTCTGGAAGTTATGTTGTTTACCGATGCGCTGGAAAAATATCAGCACCTGCTGGAACAGGATCGCATTTTGATAGCCAGCGGACAGGTCAGCTTTGATGACTTCAGCGGTGGACTTAAAATGACAGTCAGAGAGTTAATGGATATCAGCGAAGCGCGTGAAAAATATGCGCGTGGGCTTGCTATCTCGCTGACTGACAGGCAAATTGATGACCAGTTGTTAAACCGTCTTCGTCAGTCGTTGGAACCCCATCGATCGGGGACGATTCCGGTGCATCTTTACTACCAGCGTCAGGATGCGCGCGCCCGGCTACGTTTTGGTGCCGCATGGCGTGTGACGCCTACCGACGTGTTGCTGAATGATTTACGCACCCTGGTTGGTAATGAACAGGTTGAGCTGGAATTTGACTAAAATAGGAATACTATGAGTCTGAATTTTCTTGATTTTGAGCAGCCGATTGCAGAGTTGGAAGCGAAGATTGATTCCCTGACCGCAGTCAGTCGCCAAGATGAAAAATTGGATATTAACCTGGACGAGGAAGTAAAGCGTCTGCGTGAAAAGAGCGTAGAACTGACGCGTAAAATCTTCGCCGATCTGGGTGCCTGGCAGATTGCCCAACTGGCTCGCCATCCGCAGCGTCCTTATACCCTGGACTACGTTCAGCATATTTTCTCCGACTTTGATGAGTTGGCAGGTGATCGCGCTTATGCCGATGACAAAGCGATCGTCGGCGGGATTGCCCGTCTCGATGATCGGCCAGTGATGATTATTGGTCATCAGAAAGGCCGCGAAACCAAAGAAAAAATTCGCCGCAATTTCGGTATGCCGGCTCCGGAAGGCTACCGTAAAGCACTGCGTCTGATGGAGATGGCCGAGCGCTTTAAAATGCCGATCATCACCTTTATCGACACCCCTGGCGCCTATCCGGGCGTGGGCGCGGAAGAACGCGGTCAGTCTGAAGCGATTGCCCGCAACCTGCGTGAAATGTCTGGTCTGCGTGTGCCGATCGTGTGTACTGTTATCGGGGAAGGTGGCTCCGGCGGTGCACTGGCCATCGGTGTTGGCGATAAAGTTAACATGCTGCAATACAGTACCTATTCGGTGATTTCGCCGGAAGGCTGTGCGTCGATCCTGTGGAAGAGCGCCGATAAAGCGCCGTTGGCAGCAGAAGCCATGGGCATTACCGCACCGCGCCTGAAAGAGCTGAAGCTGATTGATTCCGTTATCCCGGAACCGCTGGGCTCTGCTCATCGCGATGTGGTTGCGATGGCGGCGTCTCTGAAGTCTCAGTTACTGTCTGACTTAAAAGAACTGGATACACTGAGCGAACAGGAACTGTTGAACCGTCGTTACCAGCGTTTGATGAACTACGGCTACTGCTGATTTAGCTCATTTGACGCCAGAAAAGTCCGCGATTGGGAACGATCGCGGACTTTTTGTTATGTTAGTAACGGTTTTAGGCGATGCCTGATTTCCATTAAGGTGATTGCTCGAATTACCTGATTAGACCCTTTCCCCTTGTTTCATGGCATCGTATCGACAAGCGTGGTGGTACGCCTTTTCGGAGAACCAACCTTATGCTGACACTGCTGGATATTCACCATATCGCGATTATTGCCTCGGATTATGAGCGTAGTAAGCGTTTTTATTGCGATGTGCTCGGTTTTACGCTGCAACAAGAAGTTTACCGGGCAGCCCGTGATTCCTGGAAAGGGGATCTGGCGCTCAATGACTGCTACCTGATCGAACTGTTTTCATTTCCCTCACCTCCTGTACGGGTTAGCCGACCGGAAGCCTGCGGGCTGCGCCATCTGGCGTTTGCGGTTGACGATATCGAACAGGCGGTAATTGCATTGCACGTTGCAGGCGTAGATTGCGAGCCGGTACGGACGGACGAGTATACCGGGCGTCGGTTTACGTTTTTCGCTGATCCTGATGGGTTACCGCTCGAATTGTATGAACGCTGAGACCGATATTTCCTCCACACTGTTGGCCACCGTTGGCGAACAGCTCGCTACCGGCGGCCGTTATCTGGTGGCTTACAGTGGCGGTCTGGACTCCACTGTGCTGCTACATGTGATGATACGCCTGCGTTTGCCTCACGCCCTGTCGTTACGGGCGGTGTACGTGCATCACGGTTTGAGTGTGAATGCTGATGCGTGGGCCGAGCATTGTCGTACTCAGTGTATTAACTGGCAGGTGCCGTTTGATGTGCTGGCTGTGAAGGTGGATGCACGAGATGGCGGTATTGAAGCGGCGGCCCGAACGGCGCGTTATCAGGTTTTGCATCAACATCTGTGTGAAGGGGAAACGCTGCTGACAGCCCAGCATCAGGATGATCAGAGCGAGACCTTTCTGCTGGCGCTTAAACGCGGCAGCGGCCCGGCGGGATTAGCGTCGATGGCGGCAAGCGCCACCCTGAACGGTGTGTCGTTGTTGCGACCGCTGTTGGGAATCAGTCGTGAGCAACTGGAGGGGTATGCCAGGTCGCAGCAGTTGGTTTGGGTGGAGGACGACAGTAATGCCGATGAGCGTTACGACCGTAATTTTCTGCGTCGGCAAGTGCTGCCGGTGCTCAGGCAGCGCTGGCCCCATTTCCCCTCTGCCGTAGCGCGCAGTGCGGCATTATGTGCCGAGCAGGAACAACTGTTGGATGAATTGCTGGCGGAGTCGCTGGCAACGTTGCGTAATGCCGATGGCGCATTAAGTGTGGATGCTCTGATCCCCATGAGCGCGACCCGGCGATTTGCGTTGCTGCGTCGCTGGCTGTCTGAGCAGGGGGCGCGTATGCCGTCCCGCGAGCAATTGATGCGATTATGGCACGAGGTGGCACTCAGCCGTGATGATGCCAACCCGCAGTTACAACTTGGCCCATGGCAGGTCAGACGATTTCGTCGTTATCTTTATTGGCTGCCGATAATGCGGCCGGTAACCGATTATGTGTTGCCGTGGCAACCGACCGTCGCGCCGTTATCCCTACCGGATGGTCTCGGGCAACTGACGCTCTCGACATCAGGGACCCGGGTGCGGCAGCCGCGTCGCGATGAAAGTGTGACGGTACGTTTTGGTTTTCAGGGCTATGTACAGATAGTTGGGCGCGAGCACGGCCGTCCGATAAAGAAGTTGTGGCAGGAGCTGGGTGTACCGCCGTGGTTGCGCGATCGTACACCGCTGATATTTTACAACGAGCAGTTGATTGCCGCGGTGGGGCGGTTCGTGACGCGTGATGGGCAGGCAATGCCGGATGACGGCAAGCTGTTTATTGATGGCGAATGGTTTATCGACTGGTGCAAAGCGTAATGAAAACGGACAACCTAAGGTTGTCCGTTCGTGTTGCGAGGAAGGGGGTCAGGGTTCACTGACGACAACTTTTCCAATCTCTGGGTGACTGAAGCTGAGGATATGGTCGAGACGGAGTTCGCGTTGTTGGCCCGCGTCATCAATCACCAGATATTCGATGTTCTTTCGAGAGATCATATCGCTGGCTTTACCCACCACGACTTCGCCGTTACGCAGTTCTACCGTTAACGTCAAATGCTGCTGGCAGGTGGCTTCCAGGTTATCGTAGTCATCACAATTAATGGGTTGATATTCATTACTCATTGACATAATCGCTCACCAATAAGTTAGCGGCGGCATAGGCCGCCTGTTCCCTGACAGAGGATGGTAACTCGCTGTTTGTCGCGATGCCATCCAGGGTTTTCAACACACAACCCAGCGCGTCGGGTATATACCCCAGATCACCACTGGCGATCTCCGCGTACAGACGGCGTACTAATTCACTGTATTGTTGCACAATATCCTCCCTTAGAGCTTAACCCGGTAGAGATTCATGCACCCTTCGTTGTTATCGCGACTGCAATGTAATTCTACGAAGATAAACTCTCCTCTTCTTTCCGACTATAGCATAGGCCCCGGCAGGTTATCAGCATAATGCAACAGCATATTCTGCCGTTACCACCGGTTTGACGCGCGCGACTGTGATGTCGGTCGCTGCTGGGGTAGACTACCGGTTCTGTGACAAGGGGTAGAGAATGGCCTTAAAAGCAACGGTTTATAAAGCCAGTGTTAACATCGCCGATATGGATCGCGCGTTTTTCCAGGATGTCAGCCTGACGCTGGCTCAGCACCCTTCGGAAACCGACCAACGCATGATGCTGCGACTGTTGGCATGGATCTGTCATGCTGATGAGCAACTGCGTTTTACTAAAGGATTGTGCGCGGATGACGAACCAGAAATCTGGCGACACAGCGACGACGGTCAATTGATGTTATGGATTGAACTAGGGTTGCCGGACGAGAAGCGTCTGAAAAAAGCCTGCAGTCTGTCGCCTGACGTGGTGCTCTATGCTTACGGTGAGCGTGCTGCCCGGGTGTGGTGGCAAAGCATGGCCGATAAAGCGCGAGCCCTGACTAACCTGACGGTACGTTTTTTGGATGATCAGCAACTGGCGAGCCTGGCCGCGTTAGCCAGACGCACCATGACGTTACAAGCGACGTTGCAGGAGGGAACTATTTGGCTGTCCGACGATCAGAATAATCTGGAATTGTCGTTCAGTGACTGGCAAATTGCACAAGGTTAGGGATGATCTGACGGCATGCCAGCACAACACAGCAGGAGAATAAGGATGAAAAAACTGGCGACAGGGGTGATGCTTGTTGTTTTGTTATCGGGGCTGATGGGATGTCATTCCCGTTCTCAGGTTCAGGATGAGCCGCTACGCCCGATGGCGCAGTATTATCGCGGTAAGCTGCCTTGTGGTACCTGCGGCGAGGCGGACACATCGCTTTTTTTGAGTGCGGATGGCAGTTTTGTTATGCAGGAGAGCTATCCATCCGGGGCTGATGGTAAGACGACGGTTGCAGAGTCCGGTCGCTGGAGTCGCACTGCCGAGCGCCTGGTGTTGACCGATAGTCATGGTGAGAAGCGCTATTTCCGCCCATCGAACAATGATCTGGAAGTGTTGGGTGATGATGGTCATCCGCTGGCGACGGCTGCGCGTTACCGGCTTTTGGCGGTAGATAAGCAGGAAAAGTTGGCCGCACCCGACTGCATTAGCTGGCTTTCGAATGTCGACACGAGGGCGGGGACTACCGTGGCAGAGCGTCCTATAACGAAACAGCCGTATGGGTATGTGCTTTCGGTGACGACCACGCAAGGGGTAGCAGCTATCCGCGTGAGCTATTACTCCCACTCCCGTGTGATCGCTTATCCTGTTTCATCGTCTTAATCTCATTGTTTTAATTTTATTTTTTAAACAACGACGTGAGCCGAATGAGTCGGCTTGCGTGAGCGGAGAACCCGAGTCGCACAGTTCTCCGCTCGGTGTGTTACCGTTACAGCATGCCTTTTAATTTATATAACCAGTCCAGCGCCTGTCGCGGCGTCAGCGCATCGGGGTCGATAGACTCCAGCGCTTCCAGCGCTGGTGACGGCTCTTCCGGCGTGAGTAGCGCCAGTTGCGAGCCATCAACATGGCTGGCGGAGGCATGACCAGCCAGTGACTCCAGTTCTTTCAGCTTTTGTCTGGCCCGTTTGATGACCTCTTTGGGGACGCCAGCCAGTGCGGCCACTGCCAGTCCATAACTCTTGCTGGCCGCCCCTTCCTGTACGCTGTGCATAAAGGCTATCGTGTCGCCGTGCTCCAGTGCGTCAAGATGGATATTGATCACCCCTTCCATTTTCTCCGGCAGGTTGGTCAGCTCGAAGTAGTGGGTGGCGAACAACGTCATGGCTTTGATGTTGTTTGCCAGCGCTTCGGCACAAGCCCAGGCCAGCGACAAACCATCATAGGTGGAAGTGCCGCGCCCGATTTCATCCATCAGAACCAGGCTGTGTTCGGTGGCGTTATGCAGAATATTGGCGGTTTCCGTCATTTCCACCATAAAGGTGGATCGGCCAGACGCGAGGTCGTCAGCAGCACCAACGCGGGTAAAGATACGGTCAACCGGGCCAATGACGGCCTGTTCGGCCGGGACGTAACTGCCAATATGTGCCAGTAAGACAATTAACGCCGCCTGGCGCATGTAAGTGCTTTTCCCGCCCATATTGGGGCCGGTGATGATGAGCAGTCGACGCTGGGGTGACAGTGACAAGGGGTTGGCAATAAACGGCTCGCTCAGTACCCGCTCGACGACGGGGTGACGGCCGCCGCTGATTCTGACCCCCGGTTTGTCACTCAGGGTCGGACAGACGTAATTCAGTGTGTCGGCACGCTCGGCCAGATTGCTCAGCACATCCAGTTCCGCCAGTGCTGCCGCACTTTGCTGGAGTTCCGCCAGATGCGGCAATAACAGGTCGAACAGCTCTTCATACAGCGCTTTTTCCAGCGCCAGCGCCTTGCCTTTTGAGGTGAGTACCTTATCTTCGTATTCTTTCAACTCGGGAATGATGTAACGCTCGGCGTTCTTGAGCGTCTGGCGGCGGACATAGTTCATCGGTACCAGGTGGCTTTGCCCACGGCTGACCTGAATGTAATAACCGTGTACACCGTTAAAGCCGACTTTCAGCGTATCAATACCGAGCCGCTCACGTTCACGGATCTCCAGTTTATCCAGATAATCGCTGGCGCCGTCAGCCAGCATGCGCCATTCATCCAGCTCGTCGTTGTAGCCGCTGGCAATAACCCCACCGTCGCGCACCAACACCGGCGGTGTTTCTACCACGGCGCGCTCCAGCAGATCGCGCAGTTCATCGAAATGGCCGACATAGGCGCGCAGCTGCTGTACGGCTTCGGCGTTGACGGTTTCCAGCAGGGCATGGATATCCGGTAGTTGCTGAAACGCATGGCGCATTCTGGCTAAGTCACGCGGGCGTGCGGAGCGTAACGCCAGACGCGCCAAAATACGTTCCAGGTCGCCGACCTGCCGCAGAAACGGTTGCAGTTCGGCGGCGGTATCCTGCAGCGCGCCGATAGCCTGTTGACGTTGCAGCAACGCCTGAGTATCGCGAATAGGGGCATGCAACCAACGCTTAAGCATACGGCTGCCCATCGCGGTCACGGTACAGTCGAGAACGGAGGCCAGTGTGTTGTCGACCCCACCAGACAGGTTCTGCGTCAGCTCCAGATTACGGCGGGTTGCCGCATCCATAATAATGCCGTCCTGCTGGCGTTCCATGGTGATGCCACGGATATGCGGCAGCGATGTGCGCTGGGTATCTTTGGCGTACTGCAACAGACAACCCGCAGCACGCAGGCCCAGTCGGGCTTGCTCTACGCCAAAACCGGTCAGGTCACGGGTGCCAAATTGCAGGTTGAGCTGCTGGCGTGCGGTATCAAGCTCGAATTCCCACAACGGACGGCGACGCAGCCCGTGGCGGTGTTCAATCAGGGACATCGCTTCAAACGTTTCCGGATAGAGCAGTTCCGCCGGGTTGGTGCGCTGCAACTCAGCCGCCATGGTTTCCTTATCAACCGGTTCTACCAGACGAAAACGACCGGAGCTGATATCCAGCGTGGCGTAACCAAATCCCCGGTTTTCCTGCCAAATAGCGGCCAGCAGGTTATCTTGTTTTTCCTGTAAAAGCGCTTCGTCACTGATGGTGCCGGGGGTAACGATACGCACCACTTTACGTTCTACCGGCCCTTTGCTGGTCGCCGGGTCGCCAATTTGTTCGCAAATGGCTACGGATTCGCCTAACTGCACCAGCCGGGCCAGATAGTTTTCTACCGCGTGATGAGGGACACCGGCCATTGGAATCGGCTCACCCGCTGACGCGCCACGTTTGGTGAGCGAGATATCCAGCAATTGTGACGCGCGTTTGGCATCGTCATAAAACAGCTCATAGAAGTCGCCCATACGGTAAAACAGCAAAATATCGGGATGCTGGGCTTTCAACTTCAGATACTGCTGCATCATGGGGGTGTGGGCGTCTAAACTCTCTGGTGTACTCATCGCGTTGTGATGTCCATCTTCTTAAATTTTAATGCGTTAATGATACCGGCGATGCTCATTAGCGCGCATGAAATCCTGTGTTGTACTGCTGGCCGGTTTGGTTATCACCCGGTGATTGGGCACATAGCCGACCTGCGTGGCTTTCATTCGTATGCAGGCTGCATGATAACGGAGTCTTCGAGGCAGGAAAACAAGAGGGGACGCCGCATTCTTCGAGCGTGCTCGAAACAATCGCGTTTGGTGATGGCGGTGACGTGGTTATCGATGCAAATCGAGGCCTGGACTGCATAGCTGGCAACACTTCTCCCATTGTTGCCAGCTATACCTCAATGATCAAATATGACGTTCTGAACGTGATGCCGTCTCAGTGGCGTCTGTATCAAAATGTTGACCAATGTTCGGCCGCAGGTTCTGAGTGTTTGCGTGTAGCGTTTCTTCCCCTTGAAGAGCTCTGGCTGGACGTCAACAGAGGCGTTGCCTGATCCACGACTGTCAGGTATCCATGTTCGGTATTGGCCAGCGTTGTCGTGTTTTCCAGTTGGAATCGTCCCACCAACCCGGCAAGCAATTGCGACTGGTGGGTGAGGTTTTTCGCCGTTGTTGCACCTTTTTCGACCAGCGATGCGTTTTGTTGTGTCACGCGGTCGAGCTGCCCTACGGCATCGGTGATTTGGCTGATGGCGGAGACCTGTTCTTTTGCCGTGGAACTGATCTCTGTGATGAAGTCCGAGACTGTGCGTACTTGTGAAACGATGCTGTCCATTGATGCGCCAGCGCTTTCAACCAGATGCGAGCCGTTTTCGACTTTTTCCATACTGGAACTGATCAGTTTTTTGATTTCCTTAGCAGCTTCTGCACTGCGTTGGGCCAGTGAGCGAACTTCGCCCGCAACAACGGCGAAACCGCGTCCTTGTTCACCGGCGCGAGCCGCTTCAACCGCAGCGTTCAGGGCCAGGATATTAGTCTGGAAGGCGATGCCGTCGATGATAGCGATGATCTCCGTGATTTGCTGGGCGCTGGTAGTGATGTCTTGCATGGTTGATATTACCTGATGCATCACGTCGCCACCTTGTTGCACCGTATCACGGGTTGATGACACCAGCATGGTGGCCTGCTCAGCTGTTTCCGCATTCTTTTGTACCGCAGAGCGAATCTCCATCATTGAAGCTGTAGTCTGCTGCAAGCTGGAAGCCTGCTCTTCCGTGCGTTTGCTCAGATCAACGTTGCCTGTGGATATCAGCATCGAATCGGTGAAAATCGCGTCGGAACTGGTACGCACCATAGAGACGATACTCAGCAGACTATCCTTCATTTCTGCCAACGCGTTGAGCATCTGCCGGGCTTCGTCGCGGCCATGTACGTGGATGTGGCAGGTCAGGTCACCCCCCGCAATCTTCTGTGCAGTTTCGCAGGCATTCAATAACGGTGAGGCGACTGCGGTGTGCAGACGACGGCGTGCACCGATGTAAAGGGCTAAACACACGCATAGCGCACCGATGAGTACGCCCATGCTTGTTCTGGCGTTTGATGCTTCGATGGCATCAAAGGCCGCTAAATTTTTATCAGCGAAAGCGTTGGAAACCTCCACCGTCTTGTCCACCGCGGTGCGATGCGCTTCATAGAGCTTGTGTACGCCAGCCAGTCCCGCGCGCGCGGCTGCGTTATTGCCGGCGGCCAGCGGTTGCAGTACGTCACGGCGTGCGGCCTCAAGGAATTTCAGCGCGGCATCATGTTGTTCTCCCAAAAGGTATTGCTCAATACCGAAGGTCGGCGTCTTGCGCCAATAGTCCACGCGGGTTGTATAGTCCTGGGCCAGTTTGTCGAACGTTTTTGTCGCTTCGCCCGGTGATAGCGAGCCATCAAGCCCTTGCGATAACGTCAGCCGGGCCTCAATCAGGTATAGCGGCGGTGGCAGGATATCCGCAGTGATGTCTTTGGCAGTGAAGATTTTGTTGGCCTGCTTGAGCATCTGCTGCCCTGACCACCAATTGACAGCACCTTGCGTTAATACAGATCCTAGACCGACAAGCAGCAAAAAAAGCAGGATGGATCTTATCGATTTCATGGGGACATCCTCTGAGTAGCGTCCTGGCAGAGAGTTTTTCTGCACCCGAATTCGTTGCCAGCGAGAGGTTCGTGGCTGACTAAGCACACATGGTCAAATAGCAGACTCATCATCCTGCTCGTCATTCCTGAATGCGGCTCATGAATTCCTAAAATAATTGTAATCGTTCTGGCATATATTGCTCTGGGCAACAGCCATGATAATCGGTCATTTCAGGTTATTTTTAAGGGGGATGATCTGCTTGGTTGAGGATTTTATTTTTGTAAAACAATATTTTTGTCAGAGGGTTGTTGTCAGAAAGATTCCAGTCCACTACCGTGGGCTGGTTATATCGATTTGCTTCCCATCGATTAATGCAGCCCAGAATCAGTAATGTCTGCTAATGACTTTGGCCTTGCCCTGAAATAGGCTGAGCTGGGTACGTCCGTATACGTGGTCTGCCTGCCGTCAACCCGGCCCCTCGCTTGCTGCTGCCAACAAAGGGACCAGTACATCGCTGATGGGGGTGGGAATACCATGTAGGTGACCGTAGCGCTGGATCACGCCGTTGCGGATATCCCACTCCAGCGGGCGATTAGCCTGGCGGTCGGCGAGGATTGAGGTGCTTAAATCCGCAGGAGCATGATGGAAAACATCAACGATCTCCTGAGGAACGCTATCGTCAAGTACCGCGCCTTGCGCACGTGCGACCGCCAGACATTCACGCAGATAGGACAGCGCCAGCTCAGTAATATCGTCACGTGAAAACATCCCGGCACGGCGATTCGCCAGAACCATCAGGCCGCCGACGGCATTTTGCAGCAGTTTGCGCCAGGCTACCGAGGTAAAGTCCGATGACAATTCCACTGCGCAGCGTGTGCCGTTGAGCGCATCAACGACTCGTTGTGCCTGAGGCACATCCGGCAGTGTCAGACGTGGTTTGGCGCGCAGCCAGACAGAGGCATCTGGCTCGCGTTGTGCCGGGAACCAGACGACTGATGGCAGTACCTGTGCGCCGTTGACCAAAGGAGTCAGTTGGGTTTTCTGCTCGACGCCATTTTGCAGTGCACACACGACGGTATTTTCATCGCACAGTGTCGCCAGCCAGTCGGTGCAGTCAGCCACCTGGGTCGTTTTCACCGCCAGAAACACCAAATCGAATGGATGATTGATCGTCGCAGGGTTGCTCAGTACCGGGCCCGGCACCACCACTTCACCGTCATCGTGGCGCAGAACTAACTGAGGATGCGCGGTGCGCCCGCAAAGGACTGGCGTACGGTTAACGTCATGCAGTAGCGCCGCGATAGTGGTGCCGATAGCACCGGGGCCAATAAGCGCAATTGAAGGATGGTCTGGCATCTTGTCTCTCCGGATTTGACTAATTCATCACCAGTGTGCCGGTAGTCATCGTCGAGCGCAATTGGGTAGCGTTGGTACAGGTGTGCTTGTTGAACGTTTTAATCAGATGAAAGAAATACTGGATAATTACCTGTTAAGCATTGGACTGGGAATCATGGGGCGCTTGTTAGAGGAGCACAAGCGCCCTATGAACCCTAAATAGCCCGGAGCCAGGTGAGTCTCAGCGAATAACTGAAACTCCAGAATTTCCAAAGGTACGCAGAATTAAAAATAGGCGTATTTATAACATATTGCCGAGTAGAGGGACGCGTGTATCCTTTGGTGGTTCTGGCTTCAGATGGGTTGGATCAATCTTGCAAATGCTATCAGCGACGATACCGATTAATGACTCTTTTGGATATTTTTCCCATTGCCCGACAGTCTCTCGCTTTAAGATGGCATCACCTTGCCCCCAATACTGAGAAAAGTAGATGCGCTCAAACTGTGCACGCTCTTGAGTATCGCAGTTAACAACGTTAATTACACGCGAGCTGGAGACATAAATAGGTGGCTCGGTTTGCACTCGTTTGGGCCCTATATAGTTATTAATGAGAAAGAAACGGCGCAAATGTGTGTTGTTCTGATAGCTTGAAATACTACGCATGTCGGCATACGTGCCTCCCGTACTGTCTTCAAGCATCTTTAGTAGCCCCGCAGGGCGTGGACCAACAGTAGGTACTTTATTAGAGCTGGAACAGCCCGCAAGTAGCGTTAATGCAGTACATAGAATTAAGTATTTCATTATTTGTTTCCAGCCAGGTCCGGTCGCAGTGGAAGTAAATCACCTTGGGTTACGCTGCCTTGCACCGAACAGAGTAACCGGGTTTTGCCATTATTCGTGTCCAGTAGAGCAAGTTTTTCTATGCTGCCTTTGGCCGGAGCAATGCCACTGGCTGCACCTAGATTTGATCGCCATTCATGATCATCAGGACGTTTAATCATTGGATTAGAGATATATTCGTCGCCCGCTTTCTGCCAGTTAGCTTCCGGTAATGCCGCCATCACTGCTTTCGGTGATTCCTCGATAATTAATCCCCAGAAATAATATTTCCCTAGCTCTGCAAGGTCACTCTTTTCCGACCAATAACCGGAGAGTGTTAATTGCCCTACACGAACCGGTTGCGAGAACCACAGCATATCGCCGCCACCTTTGGGGGGTGTGAACCAGGCGTGCTGTGATTTGTCGGTGGTTAGTGGTACAACATTTTTAAACGTGGACTGCTGGCTATAGAGTTCGCTGAAAAAATTACTGTCACAGTGCAGAAGGCTTTCTGGGAGCGTCTTGGCTTGGGCCGTTCCTATAGTGGTTACGGCTACGACCAGAGCGAATAGAGATTTCATAAAACATCCTACTATTATGGGTAATTTATTTATTGGGTGGGTGAAATAATTTTACCGTATTCCAGATAATAAAAATCTGTCTAAAGTCATTCACCTGCGTAATGCCGATGGCACGATGCCGAAGCGGCGGCGGAAAGCGGCAGTGAATTTGCTGTGAGATTCGTAACCGACATCAAGGGCGATGGCGGCAACCGAGCGTTCGGATGACTGTAATAGCACCATGGCGGTTTCCAGCCGGGTTTCGCGTACGCAGCGGGTAATGGTGTTGTCTTCCTGCGCCAGTCGGCGGTTCAGGGTGCTGATGGTGGTAGAGAGCGCCTGTGCTACCCGACCAGCCGACCAGTCATCATACGGGCGTTGTGCCACCAGCCGACGCACGCGCTCACTCCAGTTCATCGTCACTGGCGGGGCCAGTACCACGCCAGCGTGCTCAGCCAGTAGTAACAACACCTCCAGCATTCGGTGTTCGCTCAGTGTGGCTGAACCGCCTACATCGCGTAGTGCATCGACAGTGCGTAAAAATGCGGTTTTGATAGCGGCGTTATCCGCCACTCTGGCAACACGGCGTAGCGGTTCCAGTGCGGCAAACTGACCGAAAGACTGGTAAAAATGGGTTATCGTCTCGGGTTGCAGGTTGAGGATCTGCGCCACATAGCGCCCTTGTGGCGCGGGGTCGTTGACAACATCCCATTGGGTGCCGCGTGGCAAGATGAATATTTCTCCCGTCGCAAAATCAGTGCGGCCTTCCGGTGCCAGCAGCTGCTTGGTGCCGGAAACGACTAGCCCAATCAGGTCAGCCCGAATGACCACGGTGCGCAATGCGTATTGGCTACGGGCAATAATCTGATGTAAAAGCAGCGGGCTGGTTGCAGCGTGTCGAGGGATAGGCTCGACGGGATTCGTCAGGGACAAGGCAGCATGATGGTGGGTGAGCGTCATCCCGTATCGTTATCCGTGGTGAAAATGGAGTAGAGATTGCACGAACCGGAACAACGGGAACAAGGGTGGTTCGCTACTATTGTTATCACAGTTTTTAGTGTGTGCTGACACTCATCGTCAAGGCGTTGCCGTTTGAAAAACGCGGTGAGTGACGGCCCAAGCCTACCATGAATAACAGGAGTATCGATATGAAAACCGGTTTGCGGATGACCCGTTCCTGCGTTTCGTTATTTGCTGGTGCCATCATGACTGCTGCCGCAGCCCATGCGGATACGCTGACGTTGTCCAGCCCGGCAATCGCGCCGAACAGTACGCTGCCTGCCAGCTTTGAATTTAACGGTTTTGGCTGCAGCGGGCAGAACCAGTCCCCTGCGCTGAACTGGCATGGCGCACCAGCAGGTACCCAGAGTTTTGCCGTTACCGTTTATGACCCGGACGCACCGACAGGGTCTGGCTGGTGGCACTGGATGGTTATCAATATTCCCGCGAATGTACAAAGCCTTGCCACTAACGCAGGCGAGATTAGCGGTAAGCACTTGCCAACCGGTGCCAGCCAGGTGCGTATTGACTACGGGGTGGCGGCATGGGGTGGTGTCTGCCCGCCAGCAGGTGATAAACCGCATCGGTATATTTTCACCGTGTACGCACTGAAAACCAAAACGCTGGATGTGCCTAAAGACGCGAATCCGGCACTTGGCGGCTTTATGATCAACGCCAATACGCTGGCCAAAGCCAGTTTCACGGCTTACTACGGCCGTCCGGCGCAATAATGGCTATCCGGTTTTCCCCGTCAGAAGGCGGGGATATTTATTGGGGGGGAACCTGTGATGCGAGATTTTGAAAAGGAATGGGCCAGTCTATCCTTTGACGATAATCACCGTTTACTACCCAACTTGCTTACACTGAGAGACGGTGGTTGTCTCGTTTGCCGACCGCTGTACTATTGAGCGGAATCGCTTATTTTTGCCAGAACCGGACCTAATAATCTAATACCGTGTACTTCCGCGTCAGTAAGTTCAGGATGTAAAAAATTTATCAATAGAATATCCCGGTCTTCATCCGCATGGTTGTAGACGTGATGGAGAAAACTATGATCGAAGAAAATAGACTTTCCCTCTTCCCAACGACGCTCCTCGCCGGCCACAACCAGGCCGCAATCTTCTGGAATATTAATGCCAAAGTGGCAAGTTATTTGTGCATTGGTCCAGTCATAATGTTCAGGAAGCCAGGCACCGCCTTTTAGTCGCATAAAAGTGACCTCTCCACGCCATGGAAAGAGACTCTCTTCAACCCTATCAATTAATTTTTTTAAATGGGGAAAGTGAATTATTTTTTCACTGAACTCTCCACGACTCCAGAGTGAAATGGATGACCAATCTTTCTCTGAGAGATTCTTGAAAAGATTACTGGAGGAATAGACCTTAAGCTGATCTGTTGCAGCGGTGAACTCATCTTTAATTGCCTGAAAATTTTCGGCTAATAGCCTGGCGATTGACGCGGTTTTGTCACTGGCGCACTCGTCAATCCATGGTCCATTGCTCAGTCCGGGGAAAAATAGTAAACGCGGTTTTTGTAAAGGATGCAATGGCTTATGGTGTGATTCACCCAATATGCCGGCCATAAAATCTGATAATCGCTCTGTTGAGTTAAGTCCATAGATATCAGATACCTTTGCCAATATCTCGGAAAAGGATTTTCTGAGATATTGGCTTAATTCGCGCTTGTCCATGTTGTTTATCCCTCTATTTTTCAGCGGTTATGTATGAGTTCAGAACGTGATCTTGCCACTTCCCATTTATTTTTAAGTAGGATTTTGCGAATCCTTCTCTCTCGAACCCCAGGCTTGCCAATATATTCTGGCTGCGTATATTCTCGGGGAGATGATTCGCCATAATACGATGCAGACCATAGTTCTCATGGACGTAGGCAATTGCACTTTGTAGCGCTTCACGCATCAACCCTTTTCCTTGATAGGACTTATCGATGGAGAAACCTAAATATCCCGCCTGAAATACACCATAAACAAAGTTAGTGAAATTAATACTCCCAATGATTTTGTATTCTCCCTTAACCGTGAACACGAGCAGCAGGCATTTTTTGGCTTTAAAATCAGGTTGAGAGTCAATAATACGTTGCCGAATATTCTCAAGTGAGAAGTAGTCTTCTGTACGCAATGGCTCAAACGGTGCGAAATTTTCCCTATTCTCAATTAAGAAGCATTGGAGTTGCTCGGAAAAATCCTCAGTAAGACGGTATACATCGGTTCTGGCGGTAGAGAATAACTTGGCTTTTTCTGTACTCATGGTTCTTTTTCCGATCAATTGTTAGTTAGATGGCTGCAACTCAGAAGCATCAGGTTCATCTAATGGCACTATTTTTAGCGACAGGGCAAAAATCCCACCAATTAAAGCAATCGCAAGGATTTCTATCAAAACATTTTGTGCGGGTTCCGCACCAATGCCGATAAATGTTAAATAGACAGAGTAAGCCCCGTATAACACAATGACTGAGCTCATTACCAGGCTAAGCGTAAATGCACGAATCTCTTCAGGAAGACGAGCCAGTAAGTTACTGATGGCCACATCTTGTCCCATTGTCACACAGGCGCGGAAAAATAAAACATATAAGATGAGTGAAAATATTCCATCCACATGTATATAAAGTAGGTAACAACCAGCAGATAATAACGCCAGGCTACCAAAAGATAACATAACCAGAGTCTTATCATTGAACTTCGCTGCGGCACGAGGAACAATGATGCCTTTAACATAGTGAGCCGCATCAAAAGAGGCAATAAACAAGAATAATGGAATTAGATAGATAATGCTGATATCCATAATGTTATACTCTCTGAACTCTGCCACCATCAGATAAGTATGAACATGTACCATTGAGAAATTAAGTAAAACAATTATCAATGATATCTTCATTAACATGATCAACTGTTCTCGACTCATTGCCTTGAGATGGTAAATAAATGTCTTAAGTGTGTTTTTATTACTTGCCTTTGTATGGTGGTATTGGTTATCTGATTCTTTAGTTTTATTTTTCTGTGGATAACGCCATAACCAGAGACCTAAGGCAATAAACATAATTGCCGGAATAAACAGCATCGCTTCTGCATATCCGATAGTACGATACATGATAAGTAAAATGAGGAGGAAGATAATTGGAACAATAGATACAATTTCCTTACCATAGCGTTGAGAAAGCAGAAGCGCTTTGGTGCGTAGACTACTTTCCTCTCCGTGTTTAATTATTTGACTATCTATCATATCTTGCAGCATGGCCTGATAGGCCCCTGAAATCAGACTCATACCAATAGCACTGAGAAATGAGCTGAGGATCAACAGCGATATCTGCAAGCTGGCATCGTGAGTGCTCGTCAGAGAGAAAAATAGTGTGAGCAGTGCGGAGGCAGTAAAATAGCTACCCAGTGCAACACTTTTAAAATGCCCTAGCTTATCGGCGAGTAAGCCTGAAGGAATTTCAAGAAGAATGGAGGAGTAGAATGCGATAGAAACGCGTAGTGATACTGCAGAGTTAAACATCCCTCCTAAAGCACCAACCAAGAGATGGCTTAACTGATTTGATGTCGATTGCATCGCACGGAAAGTACTATCCAGATAACCGATGCCTTTTAACCAATGACTATTCTTCATTTTTATTGCTCACGTCTTGCCAGATAAAATTGAGTTAGGTAGTTAATAGCGAGTTGCGCATCATGTTTCTTCGGATGCAGAGCATTGTCATGAAACAATGACCTTAATTCACTTTCTATGAGCTGTGGTGAAAAAGAGCGAATGATTTCTATCACCTGGTCGATATAACGCTCATACCAGCTAATAGCACGGATTTTTGCCAAAATGAGCCTGGCAGTCAGTGATGAGAATTTTTTCTGCATCACAAGATGGCGAGTAATATGGTCTATATGTACCCATGAAAGCGTTATTTCCTCATAACTTCCTGAGTGATAGCGTACTGCCACATCAGCATCAGAGTGGTAATACCCCATAATATAGCCATGAAAAATTTGCCCTACGCCTACCATCCCTACGTTATAACAATCAGCTGCGCGCAGTGCCCCCATACTGGAACAACCCAGTAATAAACCACCTGCCTGAATAAATTCCAGGCACTCAACTACCGTTACAGACATTTTAGTGCCGAATAAACCATCAGCGATTAATACCGGGCGACCACAGCCCGCCAATGCCGCTAATTCCCCACCCTGGATCGGCGGGCGATACTCGATAACATCATCATGTTTTTTAATTGCAGAAACTGACGGACCCCCAAATACGATCGGTTTCCGTTTCGGTGAAAAAAGCATAAATTACCCCACTCGGCCTGGATTCACGTGCCAGTCATAGAGGCCAGGAATAATGGCTTTAACTGTATGAAAAGGCAGGTCGTTTAGCGATAAATCCACAATGTAAACATCGTCTAACCCTTGCTTTTTGAGTGCGTCAGTAAGAAATTGCGTCGCTACTGTCAGGTTGGCAGGAGGCTGTTCTGATGGTGGCATCGTGACACCAGCATAGTGTTTGTGGAATAACGTCCTCAATTTGCTAAATTTAGAGGTATCAAACAAAGACTGAGAACGGTACTTTTTTTCCTGCCGATTTAGGTCTTCTCGGGATGCCTGTAGAGCTACGACCAACCCCTGAACCGCTTCCATCATCGCGGCATCCAGCGCTTCAGATTCTGTAAAACCTGAGGCAGAACCCGCAATCATAAATTTCGGCCCCATACTGACGGGGTCATACAGTGCGACATAGTAAGTTGGCAAGGGGCCGTGTATACGCAACGCGAAGCTTTCGTACCCTTTATTGTTAAGGTTTTCCCACAGTGTCATGGTGGATTGTCTGGAAATAGTCGAGAGGTCAACAAAGTCGGCACATATCTGGGACAAGCAGTTTTTATAGAACAAGGATGTCGTATTACGCTCGATTGATTCCATGATCGCAAAACAGATGGCCTCTTCCTGACTTCCTCCGCAGGCCAGTCCGGATGTATGAGCCTGTATAGTAGAGTGATGTCTGTCAGGACCATGATAGGGAAATTGAACCTCAATAGCCGGGATAAGCCGTTCACGGCCCGTATGATACTCATACCCTTTTATCCATTGCTCAATGGCGCACTCTGGCGTAAAACCTAATTGCTGTAGTGTGTTTTTATCATCCTCGGTTGCCTGATGGTTAAAAATAGCCTGCTCACACCAGCAAGCACAGTACCTTTCATACGCCTCCATCAATGCGCTGCAGGTTGCTGCAGTTAAGCTACGACCTTTACCTTGTGTGGATGATATCTGACCTCTTTTTATCTCCGTTCTCACCGCATTAACGATGGATATTCCAGGAAGATTAATGAACTCGCCAACTGACGTGAGTCTTGAAATACCTAAACGTTTACGCAATGGTAGCGCAAGCGCTAATACTTCTTTTTCTGTATAACGTCTTAAACTGGGATGGGATGCTGTCTTCAACAATCATTCCTCCCAGTTAAAAAATCATGGGCAAGGTTCAGACACTTCAATTGAATATATTTGTTTATCTGTTTTCTGACTGTTAAAGGAAGGTCGGCGTAGATTTTCTGTGCATCGACTAAACTATGGGTTCTGACCAACTCTGTTAGTGAATGATAAAGTTGTGCGCTAATTAACTGTGACTTTCCCTGATAGTCATGAGTAAGCCAGTACTTTATTTCGTTTTTTTCTAGTGCACTGTGTAGCTTGCAACCAGGGCTAAGACGTAACAACCCTTGCAGGTTTGTTTCATCTAATTCCCACTGGCGAAGTTCAACGATATGGTCACCAAAGACGACGGCATCAATATGTGTTGAAAGCAACATCTCTATTGCTTGTTGTGGCTCTTCAACGATTGGCTGCCCGCGCACATTGAATGAAGTATTGAGTAGAACGGGAAAACCAGAGAGTTTGCCAAAAGCATTCAACAATGTATGGATTTCGCTATTGTCATGCTCTGAGACTGTTTGTACCCGCGCGGTACCATCAACATGGGTGACTGCCGCGAGCTTGTCGCGATATGCTTGCTTCACTGGCAGTACTTCGAGCATATATTTATGTTCACCATCCCCTTCAAAATAATGGTTAAGGTGTTCAGCGGCGACCATTGGAGCAAATGGGCGGAAATCTTCACGGAATTTCACCCATTTGTTAATAAACTTCCAGGTATCGATAGAGCATGGGCTTGCCAGCAATGAACGAGCGCCAAGGGCGCGTGGACCAAATTCAGAACCTTTACTGCAGGAAAAATACCCAATGATTTGTCCGGCGTTTAATCGTTCCGCTAATGCGGTAGTGTCAATCGGCGTAACGGTTATTCTGTCGGCAACGCGGTTGGTGGCAAAAGCGATGTCCCGGTAATGGTACACTTTACCCAGATAGTCGTGGCTAAACGCATCGTTCAGGATTCTTCCATGCCTTTTATAATAAGCTGCGCTGGCTGCTCCGATTGAAATACCGGCATCGTGCTGTGCTGGGAATAGATAGAAATTTTTTAATTTAAGGTGATGACGGACTTTGAAATTAACAACGGAATTTAAGGCTATTCCGCCAGTCATGACCAACGGCGTGCTATTTGTAATCTGGTAACGCTCGAGGCGAGAAAATATGCCTTTTTCCAACACTGCCTGTACCGATGCGGCCAGATTGGCATAATCCATAGGATTGGATTTCTTTTCAGTGAATTTTTGCTTCCACGAATAGCCATATGAGATACCTGAAGGTGTTTCAATAGCGATTTCATCTGCATACTCGGGGATGCCATACGGCGCTAATCCCATCAACTTACCGGAGGCCTGCCAGGAGTTAAAGACGAACTGACTTACCGACGCATAGGCTTCGCCAAGGGAAAAACTGCCGTTTCTTATATTAAACGATGGGCTGTATTCCCTATTGACCAATCGATAACCCTGCTGATCAAAAGCATAGTGCGATACGACATGTAATTGTGGCTTAATACCGTTTAGACCAGCATTGAGGTACGCAGCAAACTCTTGACCGCTGCACAGAAGATCGTCGCAGCCCACGACGGTGCCACCTGAACCATCAACGACCAAGGCATTACCTTGGTCGAATCCTGAACCAGACCAGGCTGCAAAGGCATGGCATAGATGATGACTGGCAAATACCGCGTTGGCAGAGAATGGATCAAACAGCGTGAAATCAGCTGCATGGACTGGCTGATTAAGGCCGATATATTCAGGCGTCGCAGACTGGATATTATAGGCAAAGCAATTCACGTCATGATAAGTCAAACCAGCCGCTGAAAGGCAATAATCGACAGCAAGGGTACTATCGAGGATGCTTCTGCCATCATGTTTAATCCGTGTCAGGCGCTCTAGCTGAATACCATAACGAATTTTACCGTTGACCATCAGGCATGCTGATGCGTCATGGCTGGCGGAAATACCGACAATCACATCATCATCAGGTCTAATAAGGGGGACTGAGGATGTAATGTCTGTGGTGATGCTTGCTTGAGAAGCAACGGTGATCCGATCGAACAATCCGTCAGCCTGAAGATAGAGTGTCTGTTCGTTGGTACGACTTAGTTTATCGGGCGAAATGAGCAGTGTTCCGTTTTCTCCGACAATCTTCTGGCCATCGATGATTGCCGTCAGTTGGGTGGTGCGTGCGATGCTTCCCTGAAAACTGGCGACCAGACCGATTTTTGCTCCAGTGTTTTCCTGGGGCAATGTGAGCCTGAGTTCTATGTGCGTCGATCTCTCTACATTCAGATGCCAACAATGCGGCATCAGGTAAGAAAGTGGCTCATTCGCAAATAAGTACAACCCGTGATAGTTCTCACTGAGCGATATCATACCGGCGTGCAGCGCAAGGTGATCGTGCGTACTTCCCGATTTTATAAGACTGTCGCGTAGATTGGCTGCCAGCCCCGCGAGGTAAACAACAGCAGCAGACGTTCCTTTTACCGAATCGGTCTCGCCCGTGTGATTATGGGTTGGGTAGTCAAATTCTCTGACAATAAACTCTATATTGCCATTACCGATGGGGGTTTTTCCTGGGATCGTATTGTTTGTTAACAATAGGGCGACACCGATCACAGCTGGTGAAGAGCCAGGAAAACGCTGACGACCAAAATCATGGCCTACTGATGCCAGGATATAAGGCTTTTCAGCGCTGTCGGAAAACGTGGACAACGTCGCATGCAGTGCATGAGAAAATTCAGTTTCAGCAGAAGAATACGCGTGAGCTTCAATATGGCAGTGTCCAAATTGCTTAGCGGCACGATGTCTTACGCTGTCATAACCTTGGGAGAAAGCATCAAGGTAGCTGGCAGAAATAATGCGGGAGAAATCCTCCCCAGAGTAAGAAAAAAGATAACTCGTTAATAAACTGGCGATTTTGACGGTGTGAGGGTTTAATATCTCTTTATTCGATACTTCAGCCAATCGTGCGATTTCATTTTTTATTGCACTATCAAATAGAAGGATATTCGTATTGTTAATGTCCATATATTGCCTCATCAACCGGTGTTGTTATATTTTTAAAGTCAAAATGAAGGGGTGAAGTTCATTCTTTGACAGGAATTTTCTATATTTGCTAAATCTGCCACGATGACTTCAGATGAGATGCCTACGCCTAATTCATAGGTGACAGCCTTAAGGTTGGTACACTTTTCTAGTGCCTGTTCTAGCAGCGGGAAAACGCCATCAACAATTTTTTCTGAGTGAGTGTCACGGTATCGCCAGTGATGTGTCGGGTGAACGCTGCCACCGGCAATATGAATTTCATTGACAGCGTGAAGTGGCAAACTATTCAGGACATCTTCCGGCTTAAGACCACAATAGATGGCATAAGAAAATACATGGCTGATATCGAGAACGACACCACACCGGGTAGCATCAACCAGTCGATGAAAGAACTCACCTAATGTCATATCACCAGCAGCAATACTGAAGGAGGGTATTTCAGCACTAAATGGAATGCTGGAGACTTGTTGGATGCGATTGACCCCGTCGATTGCCATGGTAAGGACTGGCTCACAAAGTACCGGCGCTGCAAAATAGGGGAGGTTATAAGGACCGATGTTCCAGATGCCAATATCCTCCAGACACCACGCAGCATTCAGCGCATTACTGATGCCATTCTGATGTTCCAATACATCAGGCCGTAGTCCATCAATGCCAGCAGGCTCCATACCTGAAAAATGGTGAATGATGGGATAGTCGATGAAGCTCTGGCGAAATGCTTTGGCTACCGCAATGTCTGGAATGGCGACAACGGATAGATGACTAATACCCTTTTTAGATAATAGCAATAACTCACTTAATTTATGACCATAGCTGTGGGTATAATCAATGCCTAATCCTACAAGTGAGCTCATGCTGTCTCCTTAAGTGAAATTGCTACCTTCCCATTTTCATTGTGCAATCGTAAACACGCTGCTTTATTTTCAAATTTGATGTCGGAAAGATGAGCTGCTTTGCTCAATGATGATAATGAAAAATATTTATCGAGAGTAATTTCTTCAGTTATGGATTTACCGTTAATATGATTTATATCCGATTGCCATGGTGAGTTTTTTGAGTTTGTTGATATGCCAGAGTAAATGCCATCAATCAGGAATATCGTTTTCTCTTCTTCAGTCAAATCGGATTTTTCGACAACAAATGAGCAAAAACTTTCGATGAGGGTTCGGCTATTCCAGTTCCAGAAGCTGTCAGATTCACAATAAGCTCTTACCAAAGAAAGAAACTGTTCTTTGCTAAAAAAACGTGGGGAAAAGTGCATATCTGAATAAAGCACTGTTCGTAAATTTCGCTGCCTTGCCGCGCGTTCAACGAGCAGTCTTTCGCCGTCCATGGTTTTAGCAAGATATTGATATTCTTTATCTGCATCCTTTATCCGATAGCGGTCACTATATAGCATTGATACATAGGCTTTCTGTAATTTTTTTGCGTCCAAGATTAACCCCCCGAAATAGCGACTTCGAATGTCAAATGATCGCCATCGGCTAGGACTGGATTACTATCAACTGACATTATGTTGTTAATGAAAAGTGTAATGAAAGGTTTTAACTTACAGCTTTCATCTTTCTCAATGGCTATTAATTTGAATGCCTCTGGATGTATGCTCCTGATTTCAAATAAAACTTCATTAATGCTTTTAGCTTCCGTTTTTATCTTGCTCGTGATTTTTAATGATTCGGGCAGTGATATCTCAATCATTGTTGTGCGGCTCCATTAATGATTATGGCATTGGCATCCAGGGCGTTTTTTTGTAGTCAATAACTGATGTTGATTGTTAAGCATGTCTATTTTTAATAATTTCCCATTCAAACAATCACCAATCCCAAGAATAATTTTCAGTACTTCATTTGCTTGATATATCCCGAGCATTCCAGGGATAACACCAATAACACCATTTTCAGTGCAGGATGGGGCAAGTTCTGCTGGAGGGGCTTCAGGATAGACACAACGATAGCAGGGGGCCTGGTTATTAGAACGTGTCATGACTTGCCCTGAATAGCGAAACACAGCTGCAGAGACTACGGGTTTCCCTGCTTTGACAGCTGAGTCATTGATAATATACCGGGCGTTAAAGTTATCTGTGCAATCGACGATGATATCGTAACCGTCTACTAATCCATCAACATTGTCTGGTGTGATTCGATCATCGATAGTATTTACTGTGATTTCTGAATTTAGTGCCCGTAGCGTATGCAATGCAGAATCAACCTTTTTCTTTTTAAGCATTTTTTCGTTATGAATAACCTGTCGTTGCAAATTGCTTAGATCGACAATGTCATGATCGACGACTGCAATTTCACCAACACCAGCTGCTGCGAGATATAGCAGGCATGATGAGCCGAGACCACCTGCACCAATAACCAATACCTTCGCTTGCATGATTTTTAACTGGCCATCGGTACCGATATCTTGCAGGGACAAATGTCTTGCATAACGCTTTTTATCATTTTCGCTCAGACTCAGTGGATACTCGATGGGATTCCCCTGGGCTTTCCAGGCTTCAAAGCCACCTTGGAGGGAATAAATGTTAGAGTAATTAAGTAGCATTAAATTTAATGCTGCATATCGGGAGCGTAAGCCACTGGCACAAAAGAGGACTATTGGTTTATCTAATTCTATTTTTCTCTTCTTTAGTTCTATTTCTAAAAAACCACGACCTATAGTCAGTGCCTGGGGAATAGTACCATCAAGATATTCATGGCTTTCTCTTACATCAATCAAAAGAAAACCAGTGTTGTCTTTCAACTCATCTATAGATATTGAACGGATACTGTCAATTCCATCGACTATGTTGTTCATAAATAAATACCTTTCGATTGTTGAAAGTGAGGTGTAATTTTGATGTCATGTTTAGATAAGAAATTAAAGAAAGGTGGCCGCATTGCGGCCACTTTTTCTTACTCTTGCCACTCTTTGTTAGAAACAGTGCAAGTTACATCCAGCAGAATTTCATTTTCTGCTTCAGCATTTTCTGCATTCAGTTCAGCAACAGCCAACTCTAATTCTTGAGCCTTATCCATATAACTTTCCTTATAGTTGCACATTGATTTTTTTGAATTACGCAGAGCATGTTTATTCTGCGTAACAAATATTATTTACAATGAATAATTGTGTCAATAATGTTAAATGATGTTTTTTAATTTGGGATAAAATCTTGTTCGACTGGTGTTGATATGGTTAACGAAGTGTTTGTGTCTTTTCTGGGCTGAAAATCAGAGGTTAATCTCTTCTTTATACAAAATAATAACTTTTATTTTTAATTATTTTTGTAATTAAATACTAAGCCAAAATATCAAATAAAATAATTATCATGATTATATTTTTTGTCTAAAAATGTGTGGTAGTTACTCATTCTCTTGGTTTTTATAGCGATATAATTACGTTAAGGTATTATTTATTGGGTGGGTTTTTTAGATTGAATATGCTTTTTATTTAGGTCCGTTATTTTTATTAGGTCATATTCTGAAATGGCTATCTGGTTTTTCATTATGTTTGATGTTCAGAGGATTATCGAGCCTGGTGAAAACAGTTTTCACCTCTACCCAACCGACCGCACTGTTACAGGCTGCGCTTCAAGGGCTGGGGGTTGCCTCGTTATCCACTTTACTGTGTCAGGATGACCTGCAAAAAAAGGCAACCTGACACAGGTGTTAACGTCGTGGCGTCCTGAGTCCGTCACCTTTTTTGCTATTCATCCCGGTAGTCAGGCGATGACGGCGGCGACCCGGGCATTTTGGGCTCTACTAGTCGAGCGAACCCGCCACCTTGATGACGGTGGGCGTTAATCACTGCTTGCGCAATATACAAATCCTGAATCGCCAGGCCTGAACTGTCGAAAACGGTGATATCTGATGCCGCTTCCCGACCGCTGATTTTACCGGCCAGCACATCACCAATAGCGAACACAGTTTTATCGTCATCGGCATGCTGGAATTCACCGATACGGCGGGATTGTACCGGAAGATCGCAAAACAATCGGCCGGTTGCCAGCAGGCCTGCTGGCAGTTCTTGTTTGCCGACCGCGTCCGACCCCATTGAGGAGATGTGGGTGCCGGGGCGAACCCAGGCGGCATCAAAAAGCGGTGCTCTGGCAGTGGTGGCGGTGATGATAATATCCGCCGCCCGGCAGGCCGCCTCTGGCAGGCTCGCTCGCGCTGGCAGGGCGCTGGCGCGCAGCGTATCCACCAGACGTTGCGTGGCGGCTTCGGAACGACCGACGACAAGAATCTCTGTAATCGGGCGAAGGCGTGCCACTGCCTCAACATCGTAACGAGCCTGATGGCCGGTACCGAAAACCGCCAGTACTGAGGCGTCGTCGCGCGCCAGCACGTCGGTGGCAACCGCATCGGCTGCCGCGGTGCGGTAAGCGTTTAGCGTACCGGCTTCAACTGCCGCATGAATAACCCCCCGAGACTGGTCGAACAGGAAAATGATTGAGTTATGGCACGGCAGGCCATCAGTGGCATTACCCGGCCAGTAAGAACCCACTTTGAGCCCGGCCAGATCCGGCGTTGCGCCTGACTTCACGGTAAAGCGGTTGTCGGTATTGGAACCATGGCCGTGAACGACGGGAAAAAGGGTGGTAGCAGGGTGTACCGCATCGATCAGTGCGGCGCGCACCGCTTCATAAGCCATCGCATGGCTGGCTAATGCGGCACTGGTTTTTTCGTTAATCATAAGCATGCTGATGTCCTCACCATCCACCAAAACGTGACCATTGCGCCAGCGGCGCATCGGCCTGAGCGGGAATGACATGATAGGTGTCGAACTGGCCTGCCGTCGCACAGGCGTGATTCGGCAGAATACGCAGTCGTGTGCCGACTGGCAGATGTGGCAACGCAGCGTTGCTACCGGGGCGTAATGCAATGATGCCGTGCTCCTGATTGGCTGCCGTGACGATAAGGTCGGGGATTATTTGTCCATTGCTATCACAGACGAGGCCATAGCCCTGATCGACCGCCTGATTGGCGGTACCGCGATCGCGTGAGAGCGCCATCCAGCCTGCATCGACCATAATCCAGCCACGCGCCGCCTGATGGCCGATAACGGTGGTCAGTACCGACAGGGCGATATCGTCAGTGCGGCATACGCCAATCCCGGCCATGACCAGATCGAAAAAGACGTAGACACCGGCACGGACTTCGGTCACACCAGCCAGATTGCGGGCGGCATGTGCGGTCGGCGTGGAGCCGACGCTGACGATAGGGCAAGGCAACCCAGCCTGACGCAGCTTATCGGCCGCCGTCACGGCAGCGCTACGCTCCTGCTCGGCAAAGGCGGCGTGGGCGCTGGCACCGGCTACGTTGTAGCTTTCTCCTGCGTGGGTCAGAACGCCGCGCAGCAACCCACCGCCTTCATGCAGTACACGGCCTACTTCAACTAGCGCCGGTGATGTTGGCGATAAACCGCTGCGGTGACCGTCGCTGTCGATCTCCAGTAAGGCCGGAATGCTGACACCGTAGGCTTGAGAGGCCACAACGACAGCTTGCGCCTGTTCGATGGAATCCAGCAATACGGTCAGGTTACAACCGGCTTTTATCAGGTGTGCGGCGCGAGCGAGTTTCTGCGGTGCAATCCCAACGGCGTACAGAATGTCGTTAATGCCGGATTCAAAAAAAACCTCGGCCTCACGTAACGTCGAGACGGTTGCCGGTCCGGTGCCGTTAGTCAGCAGACGACGGGCAACCTCTGGCGATTTTGCCGTCTTCAGGTGGGGGCGCAGGGTGATACCAGCCAGTTCCGGGCGATGTCGCAGTCGGGCGATGTTGGACAGCATGATGCTTTCGTCGAGGATAAGCGACGGTGTCGGTAATGTCGCCAGTTGTTCGGTGCGTGTTGGTTTTTCGTCCCACGTCATAAATGCGGCTCTCATTTTTGTTCTGTCGGTATGAGATTTTTACTGTGTTGGCATTTAGAATGGAATTTATCAAAACTGTATCCATCATTAAGATGAGTATTAATGATCACCTCACGAGACCTGCATTTCTTTTCTATTCTGGCCAATTCGCCGTCTCTGGCGGCGGCTGCACGGGCGCTTGATGTTACGGCACCGGCCGTTACACAACGGCTGCAAGCGCTTGAGCAGCGTTTAGGCGTCCAGCTTGTCGATCGCTCCAGTCACCGCTATCACCTGACCGCAGAAGGCGCTCTATTAGCGGAGAAAGGGGCCGATGTGCTTGATCAGATTGAGGGAATTGCCGCCTTACTCGCCGAGCGTCGAAATGAGGTGATTGGCCCACTACGGGTACTGGCCCCGTTGGGATTTGGGCGAGCTTATGTGGCCGAAGCCGTGGCACGCATGTGCCAACAGTTTCCGACGATTCAACCTTCACTGATGCTGTCAGACGCGCCGATGGGTACGCTGGATACCGATGATTGGGATGTGCTGATCCATGTCGGCCCGCTGACGGATTCCAGTCTGGCATTGCGGTCACTGGCACCCAACCGCCGTATTCTGTGTGCCGCACCGGACTATCTGGCGAAATACGGCTGGCCTGAGTATCCGCGGGATCTGCACCATCATGTCTGCGGGGTGTTGCGTGAAGACCGTGCGGATGCGTCGTTGTGGGGTTTTGTCCGCCGTGATGGTAGCGAAACGAACACGGTGCGTATCAGACCGGCTTTCACCAGTAATGACGGCGAAGTGGTCAGGCATTGGGCTGTTGCCGGGCTTTGCCTGATTCAGCGTTCCGAGTGGGCCGTCGCGGATGATTTAAACGCCGGGCGGCTGGTTGAAGTCATGCCAGAGTGGGGCCTGCCAAACGCCGATGTTGTTGCGTTACTGGGGCCACGTGCTGGCCGGGCGGCTCGTATGGAACGGTTCGTTAATATACTCAAAGCGATGCTGGAGCCAACACCCTGGCGCACCTGAGATTGTCATCCCTGATTGAAAACCACAGGTTAAAGAGCGGCCGTGAAAGAGGATAATCCCCCCTTCTACGGCCGGTCTCAGGCATTTTCTCCGGCCTCAAGCGTTTGGCGCTGGGTGAGTGTGGGGAAGCATTTCATCCACAGCGCGACGACCAGCAAGGTGCCAATTCCCCCGACGACGATAGCCGGTACGACCCCCAGCCAGGCCGCCGTCACGCCGGATTCGAATTCCCCCAGTTGATTCGATGTGCCAATGAAGATGGAGTTAGCGGCACTTACCCGGCCACGCATCTCGTCCGGTGTTTCCAGTTGCACCAGCGTTGAACGAATGACGACGCTTATCATGTCGGATGCGCCCAACAACAGCAGAGCGAGCAACGACACCAACAGATTGGTGGACAGGCCAAAGGCGATGGTGGCGATGCCAAACATCGCGACGGCGGAAAACATGATTTTTCCGACATGACGGGTTAGCGGGCGTCGGGTCAGGTACACCGACATCAGTACGGCACCAAGCGCGGGCGCACAGCGCAGCAACCCTAATCCCCACGGGCCGGTATGCAGGATATCTTTGGCGACGATTGGCAGTAGCGCAGTAGCGCCACCCAGCAACACGGCAAACATGTCCAGCGAGATAGACCCCAGAATCACCGGATTACGGCGGATAAAATTCATGCCGCCAAACAGCGTTTCCAGGCTTACCGGTGTGCGAGCCAGTGCTTTGTATTCATAGCGCAGGTTGAGCAACACCAGAAATGACATCAGAAAGCAGGCTACGCTGGCGCTATACAGCGTGGTAGCGCCGATGAGGTAAATCACCCCGCCGAGCGCCGGGCCGACGATCACCGTTGCTTCACGGGCCGAGGCCATCAACGCCACTGCGCGGGACAACTGGTTGGGGGCGATCAGATTAGGCAAGAGCGCTTGGGTGGCTGGCATTTCGAAGGCTCGTGTCGCCCCCAGCAGCGCGGAACACGCATAAATCATGGTGGCGCTGATGGTGTGGGTGACGTTGCCCAGCACCAACACCAGTATGGTGGCTGCCATCAACAAGCGGCAACAAAGGATAATCACCCGGCGGTTGTACTGATCGATGGTATGACCGGCAACCAGCGTCAGCGCCAACTGTGGCAGGAACTGCGCCAGCCCGACCAGACCCAAATTCAGCGCGCTGTTGGTCAGGTCATACATTTGCCAGCCAATCCCGACCACCAGCATCTGAAATGCAAAAGAGGAAGCAATTTGTCCTAACCAAAAGCACAGAAAGGTGGGGTTTTTGAGTGGGGACGCGATTTCCACAGGGTGTTATCCATGCCAGTTGTTGTAATGAGAAGTGTTCAGTTTACCCAACTTATTGTTTTATTAAACTGAAGTTTACTCCACAGATGTAAGGAAAAGATAACGAATGATCCATGTCTTTCATGGCGCGTTGTGGTAGTGAGAAAAGTGAATAAATTGAGTGACTTTTATGAAAATAGCGAACGAATATCAGTTTGTCCGGCTCTTTTTGCTGACAGTGTTGAGTAAAAGGCGATAAAATAATAAACACGAGATTTATTATGCATTGATATATTTAAAATTTATCTAACTTATTTGGTATTAATGAGGATTATTATGCAACAGTTGCCTGCTTGCCCTAAATGTCAGTCTGAATACACCTGGCAGGATGATGCGATGCTGAATTGCCCGGAATGCGGGCATGTATGGTCGATGGACGGTGACGCGGGGGCGCAGGAGGAAGGGCTGGTGGTGCGTGACGCCAACGGTAACCTGCTGGCAGACGGCGACACCGTTACCGTCATCAAGGATCTCAAGGTTAAAGGAAGTTCATCGACATTGAAAATCGGCACCCGGGTGAAAGGGATTCGTCTGGTGGAAGGCGATCACAACATCGATTGTAAGATCGAGGGTTTTGGCGCAATGAAACTGAAATCTGAATTCGTGAAGAAAAACTAAGCCGTTCCCCGCCTCATCCGGCGGGGCGTGCTGCCTGACATTGTGTGGGATATTACGGTGAGGTACTGCGGGCTACCCGTGAGTTAGCTGGCAGTATCGATCGGTATATAGTCCACCCGGTTACGGCCCTGATGCTTGGCCCGGTATAACGCGGCGTCGGCCGTGCCGTACAGCGTATCGAATCCGGTGTGTGGCGGCGCCCAACTGACGCCGAAGCTGGCGGTGACCTGATGGTCAGGCAGCGGCTCCAGTGGTGTGTGATTCAGACTGGCGTGGATATGCTCGGCGATATCCACCGCCGCCATCAGCGTGTAGCCATCCAGCAGGATGGTGAACTCCTCGCCGCCGACGCGGCCAATACTGCCTTTCCCTTGTAATACATCACGAATACGAGCAATCAGCGAGCAGATGACGGCATCACCGGTTGGGTGGCCGTAGGCGTCGTTGACCTGTTTGAAATGGTCGATATCCAGCACGATCAATGCGGCCTGATCCTGCTCCAGTGCGTGATCGACCAGGTCGATGATTGCGCTGCGGTTGAAGACGTCGGTCAGCGGGTCATGGGTGGCTTTGTACTCCAGCTCTACCGCCAACTGATGCAATTGGGTATTCAGGCGGGTCAGCTCGCGCTCCGCCCGATCGCTACGGGTGATCAACCGGTGGGTTTCACGTACCAGACGTTGGTAGTGTTCTGCCAGCATAATCAGGCTTTCCCGGTACACCTCCGCTGGCATGTCGGCCTGGGCGGCGATATTACGCGCCGACAGCAGGATGTCATATTCGGGGGTGAACAGTTCGTAGCTACTCATGCCGTTACTCCAGAATGTGAGGGTGGAATTCGAGTGCCGAAAAGTCGATATGCAGTTCCTGCCCAAACTCCTCGGCGATGTCATCGTCCTGGTCGTAGTACCAGTGCAATGCGATAGGAAGCTGCTGCTGGGCGGCTTTATCGAGAATATTGAACAGGCTAAAGAGCATCTTGGTGCTGGAGCTGTTGAAGTAAGGCAGTGATACATGCACGTCAATGCGCGTTGGCGAAGCGGGCAGGGCGGCAAGACACGTCTGCAGGTAATGTTGTACCCGTTCAATCAGCGGGCCATAAAATGCCGCCGCGTTTTCCGGGTAAGACTCGCCGGAAAGTGAAAGCTGATGTGTATCAAAGCGAAAATCCACCGTCGGCGTGCTGGCTGTGCCGGTAATATGGAGATTGTTCGTTGTTATTATGTCTGTCATGGTTAAATCACCGCCTTCAGATAAAACGTGGAGAGCCCGGTGGCGTCGTCGCTACGAAAGGTGAACTGCAGTGGCTCGCTGGCGTCGCGGGCTACGGTCAACAGGCCGATATCCGCCCCTTTGCTGGAAGCCGGAATGTCTTCACGCAGCGAGGTCTTATAGGCAAGTCTGATTTCATCAAGTGTCATCGTACACAACGGTTCCAGCCGCTGGCGCAGTATCTCCGCATCTGCCGGGTATACCCGATTGGCGCTCAATAAAAAGTATTTCCCCGCTTCAACGCCGATACACACCGAGCCATGACGGATTTCATTGGTCTGCTCTTCTGTCGTCAGCGCTGAGGCAGAATAGTGGATGATGTTCTGCACCATTTCGACAAAACTGGAAAACAGTTTGCGGCGCACGCTGGGCGGCACCCGGCTTTTTTCCAGTTGCAATCGCACTGTTTCCGCCAGCGAGCAGATAATGTTTTGTGAAAAGTACCCCACATAATACAGCGCGATATCCTGCTGTTGGGTGAGGTCAAAGAATTCAGCGTACTTCGTTTCAGACATGTTCCGGTTTTACCTGGTTAAGCGTGTTCATGGTGCCTGAAGCCCCAAAATGTAAGATCGTCTCGTCGAGCCTGCGTTCCCTGCCAGGCGCGATGGTGTTGTAAGAGTTGAGTGGCAAGCTGACTCATCGGCAATTCCCCGAGGCGTTGCAGCAGATTTTGCAGACGGCGTTTGCCGAATTTTATCTGTCGTTCGCCGCCTATCTGGTCGAGTAAACCATCGGTGGCGGCAAAGAACAGATCCTGCGCTGACAACGGGCGCTGAAACGCCGGCCAACTGTAGTCATATGGCGTGTTGGTATAACCCACGCCCATCCGGTCGCTATCCAGCGTCAGCAGGTCACCGCTTTGCGCATCGGTCACGAATGCGGTCATACGCGCGCTGGCCCAGTTAAGGGTCTGTTCGGTAGTATTCACGTAGACCACCAGCGCATCGCACCCATCATCGGAAGCGGACATCTGTCCCGGGTAGCTGCTCTTTTGACCCAATGTGTCTTTGATGTATCGATTGATGCTGCCCAGCAATTGCCCTGTCTGGTCCGGACGGTGTTGCGCCAGGGCCTGCTCCAGCGCTGAATTGAATATCAATGTCATAAAGGCACCCGGTACGCCATGCCCGGTGCAATCGGTAAGTACGGCTAGCCAGCCCTGTTCATATCGCCGGAAGGCATAGCAGTCACCCCCGACGCAGTCGCGCGGTTCCCACACCAGACACCAATCCTGCAAGGTAGCTTCCAGCGTTTGACGGAATGGGGTCAGCATCGCCCCTTGAATGACGCTGGCGTACTCTATGCTTTGGACGATCTGCTGGTGCTGGCGCACATGGGTGTCTGAGACAATGCGGAACAAATCGATACCCAGGCCGATGCCGAGGTAGCGACTGTTTTCGGTAATAATGAAGCCGTCAGCCAGAAAGCGTTCACCGCTGATGACCGCCTTGTCCGCGACATCGCTCAACGAGGCTGAGGCCTCGACGATAAGCGGCGTTTTATCCATAAACGCGATGCAGCTTTTCCGGTCATACAGCTCACGGTAATAAGGTCGCGCCATTTGCGACAGGAAACTATGGCGGTTGATCAGGCCAAACGGACGTCCGTCTTCCACGACTGGCAGGCTAACCAGGTCTTTGTGGCGGCTGAACAACTGCAATACAGTGGCGTTATCGGTGGAGGGAGAGACATCCGGCGTGGTGATACACAAGTCGCGTGCGCTTGGAAAGGAAACGAAATGTAACCGATGTTCCTGTGGCGGTAAGGCGCTCATTGTCTTGTCTTTCTGGGGAAATAGGCTATCGTCACGGTAGCAGCCGCAGATGACGGGAACATGACAGCGCGCTGAAATGCTAAGGAACTGTCAGGTTTCTCTTTACAGTCATGGCTAAATATTTCTGATGTGCTCGTTTCCTGAGCGTTTTTATGCTTTTTTCGTATTAATGAAAAATAAAATGGCCGATATATTTTAGGAGTGGATCTGTCTTTTCTATTTCGTTCACGCGGTGCGAAAAATGAGACGGCACCGTGTGGTTTGTAAACCACTCTTTCTATTTCCTGATAGTTTTAGACGGCACTGCCCTAAATAACGTGAGTGAAGGTCAATACCACTTGACGTATAAGGGGGTAAATCTGTTAAGCCGCCTGTTTGATACATGCTTTGGCAGGTATGTTGTTTTTTTTCGGTGTGTTGGTGTTACGTCGCGGTAGTAAATCAGTGCCCTTAGAGGCATGTTTTCGTTAGAAAAAAGGAGTGATATCGTGGTTATATCAGGCATTCAGAATCAAAACATTACATCGTCTTCCTATCCACAGCAGACTTATGTTGCGAATAGTAACTCAAGCGACAGCACCGATACGCTCGGCGCTAATCAATCTGTTTCCCTGAAAACAGGGAAAACAAATGATTCGCTAAATAATCAGTTTCAGGATAATAATTCCGGCGATGTTACCGATACGCGTGATCGCAGTGCATCATCACTGGATGAGCGTTTAGCTAAAGAAAAATTACAGAAACAGCAAAATGAATCCTCTGTGGAGCGCTCATTGCGGATGACGGGTATCCCGCTATATGGCGGTGTGCTGGTGTCTGTCGTGAAATATCCTGATGGTCAAAGTGAAAGTTATAATGTATTTACCGGGAAACGTATTTCATCTACGGATCCCACTCTAAGTGGCGAGCGTGCGCCAGCGAGTGCGGCAGAGTTTGGTTATTATAGCCAGGGCTTATATAGCGGCATGTCGGCAGCGGAAGTGTATGAGAAAATACAGCAGCTATTGAACTCGGGTTCCGGTGACGCTGCCTGGAAATTGCCGGGCAGCAGCGAATTGCCGCGAACCAGTTGATATGCAAACGTATTGCTGACGCTTTATTCTATATTAAATAGCATTAATAGCCTGATTTATTATCAGGTGGTTATCTATTTTTAAATTTTATTCCTTTGGTCTTTCCAAAACCAAGGTTCATGCTTTTTCATGAACAACGCTTTTTCATGTCACTGGTTTTTCATGGATATCGGTTTTTCATGAACACCGGTTTCCCCTGTTTGCTCAGCCTTATCCCATCCCAGTGCGTTCTTATCTCTGATGGCCTCATCGCGCTTATTTCCATCGTCGGTTGCAATAAGATGTTCTCATTATCGATATAAGTAATTGTTTCTGTTGCTCCGTTCGGGCGTTGGTTAAGCTAGAGGTTATTGGTTGACCCTTCAGTGAGTTATGGGGCAACAACACCAGGCTTAATCTCGCTCGCTGTGCTGACAAGGATACAAGAATGACCACGATTCTCATTGAGGATGCCAGGGAAGAACACATTGCTGCTATCAGGGATATTTATACCCATCATGTTTTACATGGTACCGCTACGTTTGAAACTGAAGCGCCCGATGAGGCGGAGATGCTGGCCCGCTGGCGAAAAATTCATGACGCTGGCTTGCCCTGGCTGGTGGCAACGGAAAATCAACAGGTGTTAGGGTACTGCTATCTGGGGTTTTATCGCCCTCGCTACGCGTATCGTTTTACACTGGAAGATTCTATCTATTTGCACCCGGATCAGGTGGGAAGAGGTTTAGGTAAACGCTTGCTATCCGAAGCCTTATTACGGGCAGAGCAGCAGGGATACCGTCAGGTGGTGTCGGTCGTGGCTAATAGCGGCAATCAAGCCTCGCTGAAATTGCATCTGTCGCTGGGGTTCGAACTGGCTGGTACGTTACGTTCCGTGGGCATGAAGCACGGGCGCTGGTTGGATACGGCCTTGTTGCAGCGTACGTTAGGCGAAGGCGACAGTTCATTGCCACTGGCCTGAACGGTGTGAGCGAGTTCGCTTAACGTATAACGGTGGTGGAGCCCGTCAGAACAGCGTGGCAGCTCTGACGGGGATCGGCAGTCATCAACGATGATGTAACTGGGCTTTCCACAGCGCCAGCACGCTCACCAACGCGGTGATCATCAGGTAGTAGCTCGGTGCCAGGCTACTGCCGGTGGCGCTGATCAACAACGTACAGATGAATGGGGCAAAGCCGCCAAACACGGTGACAGCTACGTTATAGCTGATCGCCATGCCACTGGCACGGGTCGAGATTGGGAACAGATCGGCCATCATCGACGGCACGGTGGAGAAATACACCGACTTCAACAACGCCATCCATCCGACAACGATAATCAGTGATATGGCCGACAGATATTGCGTCATCAACCAGAATGCCGGATAGATAGTCACCGCCAGCAACAGCAGTGATCCCCACATCAGCGGCAGGCGTCCGATTTTTTCCGCCCACAGTCCCACCAGCGGCGTAATCACCGTCAGGATAATGCCGGCAATCAGCGTGGCGCTAAACGCTGCGCCTGACGGCAAATGCAACGTTTTGGTGGCATAGGTAGGGACATAATTCAGCATGTAGTTGATGGCGGTGGAAATCACCATCAGGCCGACGGCAATCAGGAACAGTGCTTTCTGTCGGGTGAACAGGGTTTTGATCGGTGCCTGCGTTTTCTCTGCCTGCGCAAAGTTCGTCGGTTCATGCACATGACGGCGGATATACAACCCCACCGGGCCAATCAACAAACCGAAAGCGAACGGAAGACGCCATCCCCAGTCCTGAATCTGGACTTCGCTCAATGACTGTGATAATCCCAGGCCGAATGCCGATGCCATCAGAGTACTTGCCCCTTGGGTGGCAAACTGCCAACTGGCGATAAAGGCGCGACGTTCAGGGAAATGCTCCACCAGAAACGCGGTGGAACTGCCGAACTCACCACCGGCGGAAAACCCCTGAATCAGTCGCGCCAGCATAATCAGGATCGGTGCGGCTACGCCGATGCTGGCATACGTGGGCATCAGGGTTATCATTGCGCCGCCCAGTAGCATCAGGCTGATGGACAACAACAAAGAGGCTTTGCGTCCGGCTCTATCCGCATAAGCACCCAGCACAATGGCACCCAGCGGGCGAATGAGAAAAGAAACGCCGAAGCTGCCGAAAGCCAGCAGTAGGGATACGGTTGGATCCTGCGTAGGGAAAAACGCATGGGCGATGTAATTGGCAAAAAAGCCGTATACCGCGATGTCAAACCACTCCAGCGCGTTGCCGATGCAGGTGGCAAACAGCGTTTTATACAGGCTGGGGCGCGCGGTACTGTGGTGTGAAACCGATGCAGTCGTCATAGATGTCTCCCTCAGCGTGGTGTATTGGCGTCACGGTGTGCGCGATGCGCAGCCAGAACCGTATGGCCTTGTTCACCCAGTTCCCAGAACAGGCGGGTCATGATCTGCAAGCCTTCGCGGGCGACGCTGATCAGCATGTGTTCATCTACGGCGTGCTGGCCACAGGCCGGGTAAGAGTGAGGGATCCACAGTGTCGGCAGGCCGAGGATATCGGCAAACACTTCATTGGGCAGCGAACCGCCGAGGTTGGGCAGCAACGCCGGTTTTTTATCGCTGGTCTGGCGCATCAGGTCGAGCGCCCAGTTGACCAGCGGGTCGGTAGGGTCAAGGCGGGTGGCTGGTGTGCCACGCACGTCACTGATTTCCACCATGGTGAAACCGTGAGTGTCGAGGTGCTGACGTAAATGCTGTGTCAGTTGTTGCCAGTCGGTGCCGACCACGAAACGCAACTGACAGACTGCAGTGGCGTGGCCGGGAATGGCATTCATTGGCCGCTGTGGGTTACCGGTCAGAAACGACAGTACTTCCAACGTATTCCAGCCGAACAGCCTTTCGGATGCGCTTAACCCAGCTTCACCCCAGTTCGGGTCGATAGCCGGATCCGTGGTTTGCCCGCCGGGCGTAATATCCGAGAGGATAGTTCGCAGGGCTGGCGTCAGATGCGGCGGCTTCAGTGCCTCTACCTGCATCTGACCGTGCTGATTGACCAGACAGGCAATCGCGTTGGCCAGTTGCGTCCCGGGGTTACTCAGTAATCCGCCCCAGTTGCCGGAGTGGTAATCTCGCTCGCGGGCGTGGATGGTCAGTCGAAAATTGACGCAGCCGCGTGAGCCGAGGAACAGCGTCGGACGTTCTGCGTTCAGGCGTGGGCCGTCTGATGCAATGAACAGGTCGGCTTGCAGCGCTTGCGCATGTTGGCGGCATACGTCGGCCAGGCCTGGTGAGCTTATTTCTTCGCCCATCTCGAACAGCCATTTGCAGTTAAAGCCTAGTAGTCCCTGGCGAGCCTGAAATACCTGCTCCAGCGCCGCTATATTGACGGAGTGCTGGCCTTTGTTGTCGGCGCTGCCGCGACCGTACCAGCGGCCTTCCCGCTCCACCAGTTGCCACGGGGAAAGCCCTTCACTCCAGTGCTCATCATCACCGAATACCACGTCGCCGTGGCCGTAGCACAGCACGGTGGGCAGGCTGTCGTCTTCAATACGAGAGGCGATTAAAAACGGACGGTTAGCGCCTGTCGGGTTATCGATTTGCTGTAATTCGAAACCTAATGCCTGTAGTGCCGGTATGATTTCCCCGGTGAGATAGTGGTGTAGCTCGGCGTCCCGGTCGTTTCGCTGACTTTCGCTGGCAATGGCGACGCGGCGGGCTAAAACGTCGCGAAAGCGACCGCTATCGAAGTACGCCAGAGCATGTTGAATAACCTGTGGTGTTGTCATGTGATGCCTGTCTGTGATGATGTTTGATGTTGTGTTTTTTATGTCGGATAACTTTTTTGAACTGATTTTTATCGAACGAATTCGTGTCGTACTGTTCTATATCGTTCTATTCATCCTGTTCTAAATCATCACCAGCATTGCCACAATAATAATAATTGCAAGCGAGCTTTGCTTTTAATATAAAGCTAGATTGCACAAAAACGAGGCAGACAAAAAGGCGATGCATAACAGTGAAATCAGGTATTTTCTGGCGGTGGCCAATACTGGCTCGTTGAGCGCCGCCAGCCAGCAGCTGTTTGTGGCGGTATCCGCTATCAGCCGACAGATTCATAAACTGGAGGAACGCATCGGCGCGCCGCTATTTGAGCGCCACGCTCGCGGTATGGTGTTGACCGATGCCGGGCAAATACTGGAAAACCATGTGCGTAAAAGCATGATGGACATGGAATACGCCATCGCGGAGATTCAAGGGTTAAAAGCGGTACGGCGCACGTTTGTCCGGGTCGCCTGTACTGACGGGATGGCATTTGATCTGCTACCGGGGTTATTTGCCCGTTTTCGGCGGGATAACCCGGCGGTCACGTTTTTCCTGCAAGTCGGCAGCGCGATACAGGTATCAGAAATGGTACGCAACGGCGAATGCGATGTGGCGCTACAGTTTAGTTTGTCCCCGGATCGCGGTGTTGAAGTCATGGCGTCTTACCCCGCACCGGTGCTATTGCTCATGCGGCCTGATCATCCGCTGGCGAACAAATCTATCCAGCTACCGGACCTGCATGGGTTTCCGCTGGTACTGCCGCAGCAGGGGACCACTATCCGCCAATTGTTCGATCTCTCTTGCCGGATGAGTGGCACGTTTCTGGAGCCGACACTCAGTTGCAACAACTTCTCCGCGCTGTACTACTTTATGCAGCAAACGCCGGATGCCGTCACCGCCTGTAGCCATTTCTCGGTACTGTATCGTGCCAGAGAAGACGGCTTGTTGCTTAAGCCGGTACACAGCGAGCCGTTGACTCAACGCAGCCTGCAGGTGCAGACACTTGCAGGTAAGCACCGTTCTGCCGCATTAAGCCACTTTATCACTTTTGTGATTGACGAACTGGGCCGCGAGCACGCGAGACTGGCGGCAGATATCGGACTGGAGTAGCGGGTAAACCTAAATAGCGGCATCTGATATTGGTAAACCACCAGTTCATCGCTTGGTTGTTGATCATTGAGCAGTTTTTTCAATACGAGGTTGTTCGTTTTTCTCTTGCCAGCATGTTTATCGTGAATTTTCTCACAATCTGCACTTAGTAGAGCCTGCCGTTGCATATCGGTGTGCTGAATCCAACTCGATGTGAGCGTATACTAATTTCATATCTTTATTTTTTAATAATAATTATTGGTTACCCATTGTTGATTTGTCTTTAAAAATGTTATTATTGAACGCTATAAAAATGTAAAGCATAAGAATGATTATACATCAAATAAAGGAATTGCTTGTGACCAAGAGTGTATATTCGGCCAGCGCGGTGGAAGTAAATGTAACATATTGGCCAGGAATTGAACCTGTTCGTGTTTTATTGGCAATAATAGTGGTTGTATTGCATGCGAATTTTCAATATGCCCCCCAAGGATATCTAGCTGTAGAACTATTTTTCATGATAAGTGGATTTTTAATTGCTTCTCGCAAAAAAGATACATCAAGTGTTTTTTTTCGATTTTTAAAAAATATATCATTAATATATCCATCATATTTTTTGTCGATACTATTAATGTTAATGGTATCGCCGGCAAGGTTACATGATGTAATACTTTCCTTTTCATTATTGCAGGCTATCGGATTAAATGAAAAATTAATAAATATCCCAGCTTGGTTTTTGACTTGCTATTTGTGGGTTTGGTTTTTTTATTCATTTTTACACTCACGTATCTCAGATAGGGATTTATATGCTTTTAGTATATTTTCTGCTATCGTTGGGTATGTCTGTCTGTATTCATTAACTCCAGCGAAAGGGCTTAACTATACAACAGAGGTGATAATCGGCTTTCTGCCACCATCAATAATAAGAGCAATGGCAGGTATTGGGTTAGGTATTGCTCTTTACGCCACATATCGACATTTACCAAGAATAGAACTAAAAAGGTCAATAATTTCAATTTTTGAAATTGTAATCATTTTTCTGTGTTTTTATATATTTTTAAAGCATCCGGCTAGTGTGGAGATGGACACTAGTTTTTTACCGCTGGGCTTCTTGTTTTTGTATTTTTTAGTATCCAATCAAGGATTGGTTTCGAATTTTCTTTCATCTCTTGGTCAAAGATTTACATTTTGGAGGAGTGCCTCTTTTGATCTGTTTATTTTTCACTTTCCATTATTTCTCATTGTGAGAAAAGTAGTAGGGCATCCACCGCTAGGAATTAGTGAGACATTATTGACAATAACTGGAGTCTGTTTTATCTCTCTGATGCTAGGTTTTACAGTGAGAGCAATAAAACCCGTGATATATAGGTATGTTGCATTAAAGTAATTCGTCTATCCGATGTGGTGGTGCTGTTTTAAATAGTGGAATTTTTTCTCTAAATAGCTGTTTTTGATGCGGCTAAATTTTAGCTAGTCCATCCTTATGGCCGGGAAATGGCCCGGCCTATGCCATAAATTGATACACCGTCTCAGCTGTTTCCACATCGAACTGCACTGATGGTTCTGTGTATTGGGTTATACCGACCACAACTGCCTTTATGTGATTCGCCCACGACGAGTAAACAGGTTTAAATACCCCTGAACGTTGGCTTGGTTTCCAGCCAGCGTTGCGTATTATAACTATTGTTGATGTGGATAATGTTGTTATCCACGTATATCAGTCCCTCAGGGCTGGCTAGGGTAAAACAGTGAGTCCACGTCTGACTGAGGAGCGTGGGTAGCAGAGATTTTGACAATGTTGCTATTGCAGAATCAGTATGGCGGTTGCTCAACTCGCACATTCAGACTGAGCATCCTTCAAATGAACTACTGCTCTAGATTGATCTACCGTTCCCAGCGGCAGATACGCCAGCCTTTCTCTTGGGCTAATTCCGCCAGTTCAGGCACCGGGTTGACGACATAAGCCTGATCAACGAATTCCAGCATGGCGCGGTCGTTAAGCGAGTCGCTGTAACCGTAAAGTTGCCCAAAAGGCTCGGCATCACGCTGGGTCAGCCATTCACGGATGCGGGTAACCTTACCGTGCTGATAAGTCGGCACCCCGTGAATATCGCCGGTAAAGCGGCCGTCTTCCAGGGTTACACCAATCGCCAGCGCGTGATCGGCCCCCAGGTGACGCGCAATCGGCCCAACCAGATGTTCGCCGCTGGCGGAGATGACTACCAGGGTATCGCCGCGCTGGCGGTGCCATGCCATCTGTTCGCGTGCTGCCGGGTAGAGGCGGGGCAGAATATCGCGCTGGATAAAGCGTTCTATCCAGCCGGACACGGTCTCTGTCGTCAACCCAATCAGTGGCGACAGTGAGAGATACATATAATCCTCGATCGCCAATGTACCTTCATAGTAGCTCTGCATTAGGTGTTTTTCCCGTTGCAGCAGCTCTTTGCCAGCGAATCCCTGTGATTCGAGCCAGCGTAACCACAAGCCGGTGCTGTCGGCGCAGATCAGGGTTTCGTCCAGATCAAACAGGGCTAAATCCATCGGGGTCCTCCGGGGAAATCAGAACGGATAGTCAAAACAGAGCGTATCGGACTGTCGGTATTGCGGGCATTCGCATTGACCCCAGTTTATCAGCGAATGATGACAACGGCGCGTCAACAAAAGGCATCCGGCATGAATACGACCAGCCTGTAGCGTATGGCGATAACTTCAACCTTGCGAGCAAGCGCGCACAATCGCAATGAGATATAACAAGCTGATTGACGAGAATCATCCGTTGAATCATAAAGATGGCGGTTAGTTTATGGACATTTTTATTGTGGACGAACCAGCGGTTTGGCCGCCCGTGGTGGCAGACAGTCATCATGTCTTCCATCGGGTTAATCGATAGCATAAAAATAATTAAATTTGTTATTTGTTATCAGTAAGTAATCAATGCGACAATCACCCGCTTTCATCTATTGACGCCGGTGGGCGGAGCGGTAACAGTTCGCCACCTTAATGATAATCTGAACAAACCAAAGCGCATTGAAGCGCTGACAGTGTTGTGTAAACCCTCGTATAAGCCAACAGTGTCGTGTAAACCAAAAGGACGCGTGAGATGCGCACAGTAAAAAAACCTTACCCGTCGTTTCATGCCGAACATGTAGGCAGTTTTGTGCTGCCGCTTCGTTTAAAGCAGGCTCGGCTGGCGTGGCGGCAAGGGCTCATGACCCGTGATCGGTTAACTGAAATCGAAAATGAAGAAGTGCTGAATGTGGTCGAGCGCCAGAAAGCGTGCGGTCTGCACGCGATTACCGACGGTGAACTGCGCGTTCGCAATGGCACTACCGATTTTTTCTCTTGTCTGGCAGGGGTCGACGTTGATGACGCCGTTTCCTCTGACGGTGATATGCCCCACCCATTGCGAATCGTGGGCAAACTTGATTTTGACGACAGCCATCCGTTTCTGACCCATTATCGTTTTTTGCATCAGGCGGTGGGCGAGGGTGGGGAAAACCTGGCGAAACAGACGCTACCCAGCCCGAATATGCTGATGTACCCGGCCATTCGCACCAATGAAGTTTATCCGTTACTGGATGCATTTTGCGATGATCTGGCCGCGGTGTATCGCAAAATTATCCAGGCGTTTTACCGCCAGGGTTGCCGTTATATCCAGCTCGACGATCTGTTTTGGGCTCGCCTGTGCGACAGCCAAATGATGGCGCGAGAAAATGCCGCCGGGTTTGAATTATCTGAGTTACTGGAGCGCTGCACCCGCACGTTGAATCAGGCACTGGCGCAACGTCCGCAGGATATGTTTATCAGCCTGCACATGTGTTGTCGTCGTTTTTCACCCAACTGGGTGCATGGCCGTGGTCGGGAAGTCATGGGGCATGCGATGGCGAACCTGTCGGTAGACAGCTTGTTTATCGAGTACGATGACCGCCGTCCGGTTGGGTTGGAACCGTTGCGCCAGGTGAGTAGCCAAAAGGTGGTGCTGGGTGTCATCGATTCCCATAGCGCTGAGCTGGATGCGCCACAATCAGTCAAGATGGCCATCAATACCGCATCGTTGTATGTACCGTTACAACAGTTAGCCATCAGCCCGAAGTGTGGCTTTGGGCACGGCGAGCAGGACGGGATCACGGAAGAACAGCAATGGGCCAAGCTGCGGCATATGGTGAATATCGCTCATAACGTCTGGACCTTGCCGGAATAGCCTGCCTGGTGAAACAGTTCTGTGATGTTGCGTCAGCGTTGATGGCATGCGCGTGACGCGGGTTCGTCAGCGGTTCGTCTCTCCCCCTGAAACGTGTTGGTTGAAAATAGTTAGGTCATTCAGTGATCTGGCTCTCCTGTTGATTATCAGGTGCTATACATAATTCTTATGGCACTGCAACATAACCGCCGATGCCAGTCCTGCAGACTGGCAGCTAATGCGTTTCACGAGAAAAAATGATCGGCTGGTGCCGGTGTTATGGCAAAACAGACCGATCATCCTCTGACCAAATAAAGAGAATCTGTTATGGAAAGATGGTTTAAATCTCTGTTTGTTCTGGTTTTATTTTTTGTTTTTACGGCGAGTGCGGCAGATAAGCTGCCCAATATCGTTATCCTGGCGACCGGCGGTACAATTGCCGGCTCAGCGGCAACGGGTACCCAAACCACGGGTTACAAGGCTGGCGCGCTTGGCGTGGATACGCTCATCAACGCTGTGCCTGAGGTGAAGAAACTGGCTAATGTGAAGGGGGAGCAATTCTCCAACATGGCCAGCGAAAACATGACCGGTGATGTGGTGCTCAAACTGAGCCAGCGTGTAAATGAACTGCTGGCACGGGATGATGTGGATGGTGTGGTGATCACCCACGGGACCGACACTGTGGAAGAGTCGGCTTACTTTCTTCATCTGACGGTAAAAAGTGACAAGCCGGTGGTGTTTGTCGCGGCGATGCGTCCGGCAACGGCCATCAGTGCTGACGGCCCGATGAACCTGCTGGAAGCGGTACGCGTGGCGGGTGACAAGCAGTCTCGCGGTCGTGGCGTAATGGTGGTGATCAATGATCGTATCGGCTCTGCCCGCTACATCACCAAGACCAACGCCTCTACGCTCGATACGTTCAAGGCGAATGAAGAAGGCTACCTGGGCGTCATCATTGGTAACCGCATTTACTACCAAAACCGTATCGACAAGCTGCATACCACCCGGTCTGTGTTCGACGTGCGTGGCCTGACCTCGCTGCCGAAAGTCGACATTCTTTATGGCTATCAGGATGACCCGGAATATCTGTATGACGCGGCTATCCAGCATGGCGTAAAAGGTATCGTCTATGCCGGTATGGGCGCGGGCTCAGTGTCGGTTCGCGGTATCGCCGGTATGCGCAAGGCGATGGAGAAAGGCGTTGTTGTGATCCGTTCTACCCGCACAGGCAATGGTATTGTGCCGCCGGATGAAGAGCTGCCAGGTCTGGTTTCTGACTCTCTTAACCCGGCACATGCGCGCATTCTGTTGATGCTGGCATTGACTCGCACTAGTGATCCGAAAGTCATTCAAGAGTATTTCCATACTTATTGATTGTCTTTGTGTTGATTGCCTTCGCGTCGATAGCTGTCGCGTTGATTAACGTCGCGTTGACGCGTGAGTGCTGTTTGATAGACGCAGGCCGCCTTTGGGCGGCCTTATTGTTGGTAACAGAACCATCAATAGCAGCCGATGTTTCATGGGAAGATTAGCCATGTCTGGTGTAAATCGTGGCGTGTTGTGCTGGATTTGTGCGGAAAGCTGGCGTGAAGTGGCTTTCCCCGTACCAGAGCCGTACGGAGGCTTTCTTAATGAGGATTATTGCCTGTATGATTCTGCTCTTGGTACGACAGGCGCTGGCTGACGGCAACGTTGCTGCGGGGAGCTGGCCTGAGAAAAAGAAGGACAGGTCGTGACATGACAGAACCCATTTTTATGGTCGGCGCCAGAGGGTGCGGAAAAACCACCGTCGGCCGTGAGCTGGCGCGGGCGCTTGGCTATGAGTTTGTCGATACGGATATTTTTATGCAACACACCAGCGGCATGACGGTGGCGGACGTGGTGGCAGCGGAAGGCTGGCCTGGGTTTCGTCGCCGGGAAAGTGAGGCTTTGCAGGCTGTCGCGACATCGAATCGCGTGGTGGCGACCGGCGGCGGCATGGTGTTGCTGGAGCAAAACCGCCAGTTTATGCGCACGCACGGAACGGTCGTTTATTTGTTCGCGCCAGCCCAGGAGCTGGCGTTACGTTTGCAGGCCAGCCCACAGGCACACCAGCGACCGACACTGACCGGGCGGCCTATCGCCGAGGAAATGGAGGCGGTGCTCCGTGAACGCGAAGCGTTGTATCAGGACGTGGCACACTATGTGGTCGATGCGACCCAACCGCCCGCCGCAATTGTCTGCGAATTGATGCAGACGCTGCGCTTGCCTGCGGCCTGACGGACAACTGATTTTTTAACAGAAGGGTTGGCATTATGCTGAATGTAAATGAGTATTTTGAAGGAAAAGTAAAATCCATCGGGTTTGACGGTAGCCGCATTGGCCGTGCCAGCGTCGGGGTGATGGAAGCAGGCGAATATACGTTTGGCACCGGCCAGGCGGAAGAAATGACGGTCGTCAGCGGTGCGTTGAATGTGTTGCTGCCGGGGGCACAGGAATGGCAGTTGTTCGAAGCTGGTGCGGTTTTCAACGTGCCAGAAAAAAGCGAATTTAAACTGAAAGTATCCGAGCCATCCTCTTATCTGTGCCGCTATCTGTAATCCCCACTCGTTTCCTTGCGTGATAATCGGCTGCCGTGACTGGCAGCCATTTTCTTTGCGCCAATCGTGTATTTTGCACATTCAGTATCGGTGTAATCTGCTGATCATTTTGTTGTCATATTTTCGTCGAAACGTTTTGCTATTTCGTTTTATAGTGATAGTGACGTTTGGTAATTATCAGAAAAACCGATGGTGATAGTGAGAATATATATTTGCCTATATTGTTGATTTGTTATTAATTGGAAAATTAATATTTTTTTCTTATAGAAAAAATTTCAGATAAGTCTGTAAATCTGGTATCAGCCATTGTATTTTCCTGTGAGGAGACCTTGCTTTGGACTCCGATGTCGTGAGTCCGCGTGATGGTAAGTGATACTTATGGCTGATGGTTTCCTTTTTTCTTCGAATGGAATGCCTCGTCACCAATGAGGCGATCGGTGTAGTTATCTAGGGAAGCATTTTAATAATAACGTGGTCATTATGCTCAAAACTATTCGCGCTCGAATTCTGGCCGTGTGTACGGCTATCATTGTGGTTGCTTTGGTAATTAATACGTTTTTAAATTACCGGGTAACCGATAAATATAACGATGAATCTATCAATAATCTGCTTGCTGCCGTAACCGCTGGTCATAGTCTGGCGATCAGTGATTGGGTAGCCTCTAAAAAACAAATTATTACTTCACTCAACGCCGTTGCGTTAACCAATGACGACCCCATCCCGGTCTTCAAACAGATGGCGGCCGCAGGCAGTTTCATCAATGTGTACATGGGGTATGCCAATCACACGGCGAAATTTTCAGACCCTGGCGGTATCCCGCCGACTTATGACCCGACCGTTCGCCCCTGGTATCAGCAGGCGGTGAGAGAAGGGAAGGCTGTCGCGACAGCACCTTATCTGGACATGGCAACCAATACCATCGTGGTGTCGTTTGTTGCTCCGGTACTGGATGGCGGTAGCGTCAAAGGTGTGCTGGGCAGTGATGTGACGATGGATAGCGTCATCGCCAACGTCAAAGCCATTCATCCGACACCGTCCAGCTACGGCATTCTGATTCAAGCCGATGGCACGATTATCGCCCACCCGGATGCCAAACTGACGCTGAAAAAGCTGACTGAGATAGCCCCACAGTTGAACCTGGCACAGGTGCTGAAATCCAGTAGCCCGGTACCACTGAATATCAGTGGACGTGACATGCTGGTGAGAACGCAGTCAGTAGCCGGTACCGACTGGTATGTGCTGGTGGCGCTGGATAAAGCGGAGGCCACGGCAGGGATGGGGTCGCTGTTGTGGACATCGGTTATCGCGCTGGTAATCATCAGTATTCTGGGTTCGGTGGTGCTGGGGCTGCTTATCAGCGCGTCGCTGCGTCGCCTGCTGCAGATTCGTGACGCCATGGACGACATCAGCCACGGCAATAACGACCTGACCCAGCGTCTGCCGGATGAAGGTCATGATGAGGTGTCGCAGATCGCCCGTTCGTTCAACAGCTTTGTCGATAAGCTCAGCATGATCATGCTGCAGATTCGCGATATCAGTGCGTCGCTGCAAATGGCGACCGATGAAGTGGCGACCGGCAACAATGATTTGGCCTCCCGTACCGAGGCTGCCGCTGCCAGCCTGCAACAGACTGCTGCCGCGTTGGAGCAGATTTCCGCCACCGTTACACAGTCGGCCGGTTCTGCCCAGCAGGTGAATGACCGGGCGCTGGCGCTGGCGAATGATGCCAGTGTTGGGGGCAAAGTGGTCTCTGAGGTCATCAATACCATGGAAGAGATTGAGGTGGCGTCCGGCAAGATTGGCGACATCATCGGGGTTATCGATGGTATCGCCTTCCAGACTAACATTCTGGCGCTGAATGCGGCGGTGGAAGCGGCCCGTGCGGGTGAGCAAGGTCGCGGTTTCGCGGTGGTGGCCGGTGAGGTGCGTAATCTGGCGCAGCGCAGTGCACAGGCGGCGAAAGAGATTAAGTCGTTGATCGAATCTACCGTTGATAGCGTGAATGTCGGCTCGCGTCAGGTTCGCCAGGCCGGAAACACCATGAATGAGATTGTCGGCGGTGTATCGTCGGTAACGACGGTCATGTCGGAAATCACGCATGCATCGGGAGAGCAGATGCGAGGGATTCAGGAGATCAACAAGGCGGTCGCACAACTGGATTCGATGGTGCAGCAGAATGCGGCTATGGTGCAGGAAGCGGCATCTGCGTTCGCGTCGTTGCAATCGCAATCTGAAGAACTGCACTCGTCCATCAGTCACTTCAAGCTGTAAATCAACAAGGCGCCGGGAAACCCGGCGCCAGAGGCCAACGGTGATGACCGGTCAACGTTGTGCCTCGCCCCCTAAGGCGTCGGTGAGGCTGGTTATCAATGCGGCAACTTCACCGGTCATCAGCGTAAAATCTGCATCAAAGCGTTGAGCCACGTCTTCCCGGTCGATATCGTCGTTTTGTTCACGCAGCGTATCAGCGAATTTCAGCCGTTTGAGCGAGCCATCATCCGCCAGCACCAGTTGGATACGCTCCTGCCAGTCCAGCGCCAGTTTGGTGACCACTTTGCCCGCTTCGATGTGGGTGGCTATCTCATCACTAACCAGTTCCTGCTTCTTACAGCGGATCACGCCGCCATCTTCCAGCACTGCTTTCAGCTCGGCTTCGTCTTGCAAGGTAAAACCGGCGGGCGTCTGACCGGAGCGGACCCATTCGGTCAACGTCAGTTCAATCGGGTTTTCCATCGTGAGTGGGACCACCGGCAGTGACCCCAACGTTTTACGCAGCAACGCCAGCGTATCTTCGGCTTTCTTGGCGCTGGCAGCATCTACCATAATCAGATGATTGACGGTGTCTATCCACAGCGAAATCTGGCTAAAACGACTGAAGGCGCGAGGCAACAGACTGTGCAGCACGTCGTCTTTCAGCGCGTCTTTTTCGGTTTTCTTCAGTTTGCGGTGCTGTTCGCCTTCCAGTTTGTCGATTCTGGCTTGCAGTGCCTGTTTGATGACGGGAGCCGGCAGAATTTTCTCTTCTTTGCGCGCACAGATCAGAATCTGACCATTAGTCACGTGCGTCAGGGCATCACCGTGAGGGCCCATCGGCGACACCCAGCCGGTTTTGGCCATATCCTGACTGCCGCAGGGGGTGAACGCGAAGGAGGCCAGCTGTGTCTCCATGGCATCCGCAGAGAGGCTGATATCGCGACTCAGGCGATAGATCATCACATTTTTAAACCACAGCATTTTTTTTCCCAGACTGGCGCGTCTCTGGCGTGCTTTCTCGTGATAACACGAAGCGAGTTTCAAGACGCGAGGGTTAATCGCAGCGGGCATAATAACGAATTGTGGTGAGAGGCGGTACGATTACGATAATGTCATCGTCAGTCAGACGTGAGTTCGGTAGACCATTATCGACATCTACCTAATGGGCTCGGTAGATAAACAGGAGACAACGTGCGAATAGGTATTGATTTGGGCGGCACCAAAATCGAGGTGATCGCGTTGACAAATGACGGTGAGGAGGCCTTTCGCCATCGTGTGGCGACGCCGCGCCACGATTATCGTCAAACCCTGCTTGCTATCGCCAACCTGGTAGAGATGGCGGAACAGGCCACCGGGCAAGGCGGCAGTGTGGGTATTGGTATTCCCGGGACATTGTCACCGGTAACTGGGCGGGTTAAAAACGCCAACTCGGTCTGGTTGAATCAGCAGCCGCTGGATCAGGATCTGGCGCAACTGTTGGGCCGACCGGTACGGGTGGCGAATGACGCCAACTGCTTTGCGGTATCCGAAGCGGTGGATGGTGCCGCGGCAGGAGCCAGTAAAGTGTTCGCGGTTATTATCGGTACCGGCTGTGGCGCGGGTATGGCGTTGGATGGCAGGGTACACAGTGGGCGCAATGGTGTCGCGGGTGAATGGGGTCATAACCCATTGCCGTGGATGGATGAGGATGAATGGCGCGACCAGCAGGCCATGCCCTGTTATTGCGGCCGTACCGGGTGTATCGAAACCTTTATTTCCGGGACTGGCTTTGGCATGGATTATCAACGTCTGAGCGGTCATGCGCGGCACGGTCATGAAATTATTGCGTTGGCTGAACAGGGCGACCAACTGGCGGAGCAGGCATTGCAGCGCTATGAACAGCGACTGGCGAAGTCGCTGGCGCACATCGTTAATGTGCTGGATCCCGATGTGATTGTGCTAGGTGGGGGAATGAGTAACGTGAAGCGGCTGTATGACACCGTCCCCGCACTGCTAAAACAATGGGTATTTGGTGGCGAGTGCGACACACCGGTTCGACAGGCGATGCACGGCGACTCCAGCGGTGTGCGCGGTGCAGCCTGGCTGTGGCCGCGAGAATCATAACCGAGCAAGATGACGATGACAGGGGACGTCGTCGACGTCCCCTGATGACTCATTTCACGGCATGACTCATTTTACTGCGTAGACGCTGTCGAGCTGGCTGATGCCGAGGCCGTTGCGCTTTTTGACCCGAATCTGCACCTGTATGCGCTCTTTCATCGCTTCCACATGGCTGATAACGCCGATGGTTTTGCCGGAGGCATTGAGGTTGTCCAGCACGTCCAGCGCGGTATCCAGCGTTTCGCCATCCAGTGTGCCGAACCCTTCATCAAGAAACAGCGAATCGATACGGGTTTTCGCGCTCACCAGGTCGGATAACGCCAGCGCCAGCGCCAGGCTGACCAGAAAACTTTCGCCGCCGGACAAGGTTCGGGTGTCGCGTACCGCGTCAGCCTGCCAGGTATCGACCACCTGCAACTCCAGCGTGTCAGACGCTTTGCGGTGCAACAGGTAGCGCCCATGCAGCCGCGAGAGCTGACGATTGGCCAGGAATACCAGGTGATCCAGCGTCAATCCTTGTGCGAAACGGCGGAATTTATCGCCTTTTTGCGAACCGATTAACTGATTGAGATAACCCCAGTCATCACACACGTGCTGACCACGTTCGATAGCCTCAAGTAACTGACGTTGCTTATCGCGGCGTTGCTGGTCACTGACCAGTTGCTGGCGTAACTCGCCTTGTCGTTCGGCTTCGACTTTTACCATATCGCCGAGTCCGGAAAGCAACTGGCGGATATCCCAGTCGTTGATGCCTTCCGGCATGGATTCTGGGCGTGACGCCAGATGGTTTTCCAGCGAGCTATTCGCCTGTTGCAGCAAAGCCTCTACCTGCTGCTGGCGCTGGTTCAGACGCTCTTTTAAGGTGACGAGCTGCTGGCGTTCCGTTTCATCCAACAAGGCCTGGCGAAACGCGGTTTCGTCATCGAACCCGGCCGCGGCCAGTTCTTCGGCAAACTGAGCCTGAAGCTGTTGTAACGCCGTATCGGCATGCTGGCTTTGTTGCTCCAGACTGTCGACTTCCCCGCTAAGACGGCTTTGCAGTGACTGGCCTTGTTGCCACTGCTGCTGTGCTTGCTGGCCTTCCTGCTCCAGTGTCTGGCTGACCTGCCGCAATTGCTTGAGCACGTCGTTGACCGCCTGATTGCCCATCAATTGCCAGCGTTGTTGCTGCGCCTGTTCCAGCGTGCGTTGGGTTTCAGTCAGTTGCAACTGGCCAGTTTTGATGGCGTTTTCGGTTTCTTCCAGCCGTCGCTGGCTGGCGATGATTTCCGCTTCCAGCGCGGCCAGTTGCGGCCGACACTGATTCTGTTCGTGCTCGTTTTCCTGCCAGCGTAACCATTCTGTCTGGCGTTGGCGTAACCATTCTTCCTGCTGTGCCAGTGTTGGTGCAGTCAACCCGAAGGTTTCCATCGTTTGGCTCAGGCTGTCGTGCAGGCGTGCCAATTCACGTTCGGTTTTATCCAGTAATAGCTGCTGTTCATCCCGTGATGCCTGCAACGCAGCCTGCTGCTGGCTGTTTAGCGCCAACTGCTGCACGGTTTGCGCCAGCAGTTGCTGGGCAGACGTGAGTAAATCCTTACTTTCCTGAATGTGGCGTTGGTTGCGCTCACGGCTGGCAATTTGCGCCTGCAGCGACTGTTCTTGTGCATCGCAGGATTCAATCCACTGGTGTAGCGTCGGCAATTGAAGTGGATCGAAGCTCACCAGTAAACGCTCACTCACCGACTGGCACTGTTGCCGCAGCGACTCGTAATCGCGCTGGACGCTCTCAAGCGCGTTTTGTTGCTGCTGGCGGTGCTGTTTTTGCAACTGAAGCTGGGTTTCGGTTTGCACGACGTTGGCTTTCAGCGTCTCGACGTCCTGACGCAGTGCGTGCAACCGAATCTGGGTTTCTGAGGGGCGCAACGCCTGATAAAGCTCCACCGCCGGGTGGTGGGTTGAACCGCACAGCGGACATTCTTTGCCCGGTTGCAATTGCTGGCGTTCTTTTTCCAGGCTAACGATGTGCAGTTCCAGTTCGTGGCGTTTATCGAGATCCGCCAGATGGCTGGCCTGATTTTGATAATCCCGACGTTGCTGCACTTGCAGTTCTTCCAGCGTTTGAATCCGTTGTAGCGTCTCTAGCTGTTGCGCTTCCAGTAGGGTGCGCTGGCTAATCAACCGTTGCAGTACCGCTGCGCTGGTAGCCAGTTGCTGACGCTCCGGGCGTTCCGCCATGCGTCGTGCCAACTGCTGGCGCAAGCCTGCCAGCGGGTGTTCCGCCTCCATCTGTTCATCCTGCTTCAGATGGTCATTCAGCAGTTGTTGGGCGCGCTCAGTGGCATTTTGCTGCGCCTGCTGTTTCTCAACCAGCGAAGCGCGCTGCTGGTCGAGGTATTCAGCCTGAATCTGCTGCTGTGCCACTTTTTCCTGCACGACGTGCAGGTCCTGCTGCCATTTATGCTGTTGCGGGAATTGCGCCTGCCACAGTGGAATATGGCTGCCCAGATACTGGTGACGGCTATGCTGCTGGCGATAGGTATCGATATCTTCCAGCCGTTGCCGCGTTTGTTCTTGCTGGCGCTGCAATCTGGCCAACGAGGTTATCAGCATTTTTTGCTGTTCAACCAGATTATCCAACGCTTGCTGTTGCTGGTTGCGCTGTGTTTGCAGAGTGGCGATGTGATGATCCAGCGGCAAAATCCGCTCGTTAATCAGTGTTTCTTGTTGCTGACGGTAGTCCGCATGTTGCTGGCGTGCAGACAGCGCTTTTTCCAGCTGTGTCTTCAACTGGTTCTGGGCTTCCTGCTGGCGGCTGATTTGCTGGCGCACGTTGGTCAACTGTTGGCTCAGCCGCTGTTTTTCCCGCTGCGCCCGCCCACGCTCGTCGAAGCGGGGACGTAGTTTTTCTGCGGGTTCGCCGCGCTCTAGTTTATCCAGTTGCGGTTGGGACTGTTGCTGTAATTGCTGTTGTGCGACGTGCTGTTGCTGTACGTGTTTTTGCGCCTGCTGGAGCTGTAATAGCGTGTCGTACCAGCGTTGATGCGCCAGGACTTCTTCCCGGTGTATCGACAGGGATTGCTCCTGCTGGCGGATAGCGTCCAGTTGTTGTTCCAGCGCCTGACGCTGCTCGTCACTCAGTAGTTCCAGCGTAGCGACCTTCGCCCGTAAGGTTTCCAACTGGGTTTGTGCTTCTTTGTGTTTCTCAAAGACGCGCTCGGAGATCAGCCCATAGATATCGGTACCGGTCAGTTCTTCAAGTAATTCTGCCCGTTGATTGGCATCGGCGTTGAGGAACGCGGCGAACTGCCCCTGAGATAACATCATTGATTTGGTGAATCGATCGAAATCCAGCCCGGTGAGGTCGGCTATCATCGTCAGCTTGTCGTTTACTTTGTCGGTCAGGATTTTGCCGTCGGCGCACAGTGCCAGCTCAACCTTGGGGGGCTGCAGATTGCCTTCCGGACTGTTGTGGGCGCGACGCTGGCTCCAGAACGCACGGTACGCGACGTTTTTTACCTCGAATTCCACCTCGGCCAGGCATTCGGCCGTGTGGCGGGTCATCAATTCGTTATGGCTGGGGCTGACTTTCAGGCGCGGCGTCTGATGGTAGAGCGCTAGACAGATGGCGTCCAGCAAGGTGGTTTTCCCGGCACCGGTCGGCCCGGTGATGGCGAAAAGGCTATTGCTGACAAACGGCTCGCGCGTGAAGTCGATTTTCCACTCGCCCTGCAATGAATTCAGGTTTTTCAGGCGCAGGCTAAGAATTTTCATGCGGACGTCTCCTGTCGCTGTGCGTCAATCTCCTGCATAACCCGATTGAACAATCCCTTTAGACGTTGCTGGCGCGCCTCATCCAGACCGTCTTCCAGCGCCAGTCGTCGTTCAAATACCTCAGCCGGTTGTAACTCATCCAGCGTCTCTTTTTCCAATTGCACCAGCATTTGTTGCTGCTGTTCCCGGGCACGACGCAGCAGGATCACGTCCACATTGAGTGGCTCGGTCAGTGCCTGAATATGTTGCTGGATATCGCTCAGGTAGTCCTGCGTGGCGATTTCAATATCCAGCCATACCGGTTTGTCGCCATGATAATCGCGAAACCCGGCCAGACGGCGTTCTATCTCCGGTAGGTTGCCTTTCACCAGTTGCATCGGCTGTTCGCTCGGTATCGTCAGCGCGGTGACTTCCTGCAATTTTCCCTGCTCAAAGTGCACCAGATAGACCGATTTCTCATGATTGAGCTCATCAAAACTCAGTGGGATCGGTGAGCCGCTGTAGCGGATGTGTTCACATTGCGCCACACGCTGTGGACGATGAATATGCCCAAGTGCGATGTAGTCAGCCGGTGGGAAAGCCTGTGCCGGGAAGGCATCCAGCGTGCCGATATAGATATCGCGCACGGAATCCGAGGTGGCGACGCCCACGGTGGTGAGGTGCCCGGTGAGTACAATCGGCAGTTCTTTCCCCAGTGCCGCACGCTGCTCGCAGGCGAGCTGGTAGCAGCGCTGATAATGGCTGGCGATTGCGTCCTGTAACGCCTGCTGTTTTTGCGCACCAGACTGCCCCGCCTGGCTGGTGAGCACATCGCGTGGACGCAGGAACGGAACAGCGCATAGCATCGCACCGGGCTCGCCGTCACGGTTATTCAGGATCCGTACCTGCTCATGGATATCGCCGTCAAAACCGGCGAACACCTGGGTATTCAGGCAGGCCAGCAACGCGCGGGATTCGTTCAGGGTCGCGACGGAGTCATGATTACCGCCGAGTACCACCAACTGGCAACCGGTACGCTGCAACGCCACCACAAACTGGTTATACATTTCTCGGGCATAGCTGGGCGGTGCGCCGTTGTCGAACACATCACCTGCTACTATTACTGCATCGGCCTGATATTGCTCAACCTGCTGCACCAGCCAGTGCAAAAAAGCCTGATGCTCAGGCGCACGGCTACGGGTATAAAAGTACTGACCGAGATGCCAGTCAGACGTATGAATAATTCGCATGAGACTCCCTGCAGGTGAGTGCAAACGAGATGTTGTTTTTGGCGGTGTTCAGACAACGGCACAAGGCGGGCACCGTAGTTAATGGCGAAACGCCGCGTCTTTATCATCGGCGATTATAGGCGTGCAGTTTAGGGCATGTCCCATAATATCTGTATGAACATGGCAACATAGCGTGGTAGGGCGGAGAAAATCAGCCGGGTGGAGGTGCTGGTAAGGCCGCGTCAGGGGCGTGGTTTGTCGGGGGATTTTTCATAAATCTGTCATAAAACTGACGCATAATGCACACCGCACGCTAACCGTGACGATTAACGGCAGGATTGATATGGCAAGACGTATTTTGGTGGTGGAAGATGAAGCGCCGATTCGCGAGATGGTGTGCTTCGTGCTTGAGCAGAACGGCTATCAGCCGGTTGAGGCCGAGGATTACGACAGCGCGGTGAACCGCCTGGCTGAACCTTATCCTGAACTGGTGCTGCTGGACTGGATGCTGCCCGGCGGGTCCGGTTTACAGTTTATCAAGCACATGAAACGTGAAGCACTGACGCGGGATATTCCGGTCATGATGCTGACGGCCCGTGGTGAAGAAGAAGATCGTGTGCGCGGTCTTGAAGTCGGTGCCGATGATTACATCACCAAACCGTTTTCACCGAAAGAGTTGGTGGCGCGCATCAAAGCGGTAATGCGTCGGATTTCGCCGATGGCGGTGGAAGAAGTGATCGAAATGCGTGGCTTAAGCCTGGATCCTTCCTCTCACCGGGTGACCACGGAAGAGCACGCGCTGGACATGGGGCCGACGGAGTTCAAACTGCTGCACTTCTTTATGACTCACCCTGAACGGGTATATAGTCGTGAGCAGTTGCTGAATCACGTGTGGGGCACTAACGTTTATGTTGAGGATCGTACTGTGGATGTCCATATCCGCCGTCTGCGCAAGGCGTTGGAGACCAGTGGACACGACAAGATGGTTCAGACCGTTCGGGGAACTGGATACCGTTTCTCAACACGTTATTGATAGCGTGAGTCCCGGAGAAAATCTGACGTGCTAGAACGTTTGTCCTGGAAAAAGCTGGCGCTGGAGCTGGCTTTTTTTTGTTTGCCCGGCTTATTACTGGGGCTGATTATCGGTTATCTGCCCTGGTTTCTACTGGCGTCGGTACTGACGGCGCTGTGCTGGAACTTCTATAACCAACTGCGCTTGTCCTACTGGCTGTGGGTCGACCGCAGTATGACCCCACCGCCCGGCCGCTGGAGCTGGGAGCCTTTGTTCTACGGTTTGTACCAAATGCAGTTGCGTAATCGCCGTCGTCGGCGCGAACTGGCACTGCTGATCAAACGTTTCCGCAGTGGGGCTGAATCGCTGCCGGATGCGGTGGTCATCACCACCGAAGAGGGCGTCATCATTTGGTGTAACCGGCTGGCGCAGCACCTGCTGAGTTTTCGCTGGCCGGAAGATAATGGTCAGAATATCCTCAACTTGTTGCGCTACCCGGAATTTACCCAGTATATGCAACAGCAAGATTTCAGCCGCCCGCTGACGCTGACGCTGAAAAACGCCCACCATGTCGAATTCCGGGTGATGCCGTATTCCGAAGGGCAGTTGCTGATGGTGGCGCGTGATGTCACCCAAATGCACCAACTCGAAGGGGCACGGCGTAACTTTTTCGCCAACGTCAGCCATGAGCTGCGCACGCCGTTGACGGTGTTGCAAGGCTATCTGGAAATGATGAACGACGAATCGCTGGATGGTGCTTTGCAGGCTAAGGCGTTGCACACCATGCAGGAACAAACCCGCCGGATGGATGGGCTGGTGCGGCAACTGCTGACGCTGTCGCGTATTGAAGCCGCCGCGGCTATCGATCTTAGCGAGAAGGTGGATATTCCGCTGATGTTGCGAGTGCTCAAACGCGAAGCGGATACCTTGAGTCAGGGGCGTCATGAGATAGTGTTTCGCGTCAATGAACAGCTACAGGTGTTCGGCAACGAGGAGCAGTTGCGTAGTGCGGTGTCGAATTTGGTGTATAACGCGGTGAACCACACGCCTCAAGGCACGCGTATTGAGGTGTGCTGGCAGCAAACGCCGCAGGGCGCGCAGTTCCAGGTTAGCGATAACGGTCCGGGCATTGCCGCAGAACATCTTCCCCGTCTGACGGAACGTTTTTATCGTGTCGACAAAGCCCGTTCGCGCCAGACTGGCGGCAGTGGACTGGGGCTGGCTATCGTCAAACACGCACTCAGTCATCATGACTCTCGTCTGGAGATCCTCAGCGAAGAAGGGGCGGGATCCCGCTTTATGTTTACCTTGCCAAATCGGCTTATTGTCCGCTCAGTATTAAGTCAGAATGCTGTGAATCCGCTGCGCTAAGCCATGCGGCGGGGCTTGATTGTCCCCGCCGCAGTGCCGAGAATAGTGCGCTCTTGTTTTTCACTTCTTTCACTTTTCACTCCGATGGAAAACGCACATGAAACCCATCTATTACCTGTTTGCTTTGCTGTTGTGCCTGTCTGGTCAGCTTGCTGCTGCGCCGCAGGCGATGCTGGCAGGTAACCTTTCCAGTGCGGGTTCCGACACGCTGGCGAACCTGATGACGTTTTGGGCGGCGGATTTCAGCCAGCATCATCCTGGTGTCAATCTTCAGGTTCAGGCGGCGGGGTCATCCTCAGCGCCAACGGCGCTGGCAGCAGGGGCGGCGCAACTGGGGCCGATGAGCCGACCCATGAAAAGTAGCGAAATCGAAGCGTTCGAGCAGCATTATGGCTATGCGCCGACCGCGGTGCCGGTTGCGCTGGATGCACTGGTGGTATTGGTCAATCAGGATAACCCGTTAACCGGGTTGACGGTGCGCCAACTGGACGCCATTTTCTCCATAACCCGCCGCTGTGGCGCGGGGAAAACGGTACAGCGCTGGCAGGAGTTGGGGCTAAGCGGCGTCTGGCAACAGCGTTCGTTACTGCGTTATGGGCGTAATTCCGCGTCTGGCACATATGGTTTTTTCAAACAACAGGCGTTGTGTGGTGGTGATTTTCTGCCGCAGGTCAATGAGCTTCCCGGTTCTGCATCGGTAGTGCAGGCGGTGGCAGCATCGGTGAATGCCATCGGTTACGCCAGTATTGGTTTTCGCGCCAGCGGGGTGCGGGTGCTGGCACTGGCTGCCAGCGACAAAGACGACTACGTGTTACCGACCGCCGACACTATCCGTAGCGGACGTTATCCTTACACCCGCTATCTCTATATCTACGTGAATAAAGCGCCGGGCCAGCCGCTGGAGCCACTGACAGCCGCGTTTTTGGACCGGGTGCTGTCAGTGTCAGGGCAGGCGTTGGTCAGCCAGGACGGCTACCTGCCATTGCCAGAAATGGTGCGTGAGCAAACCAGACGATCGCTCGGTCTTGATGACCTGACGCCGGCGTCAATGAGCACTTCTGCAACAAATTGATGATAAAGATGAATATATTTCATGTGTCGTGAAAATTCCTCCATTGTCGTTGAGAAAAATGCATGACAGGATAGTTTTACTTTTAGCCGTCTGGATGGCTATAAAATTCAGTGGCGAAATTATTTTAGTTAAAAACTATTTCTTCTGAAAACTAATTCATCTAAAAATCGACTTGTCTGAAACCAAACGCCTGAAATCGGCTATTCGGGGTCAGACGTGCGGGAGCAAAACATGACACAAGCCCTTCCTCCGTTTCGTGCCGATGTGGTCGGCAGTTTGTTGCGTCCGGCGGCTATCAAGCAGGCCCGTTTACAGTTTCAGGCCGGTGAGATCGATGCCGCCGCGTTACGCCATGTCGAAGATCAGGAAATCCAGCGTGCTGTGGAATTGCAGCGTGCCGCAGGTCTGCAATTGGTAACCGATGGCGAATTCCGTCGTGCCTGGTGGCACTTTGATTTTTTCGACAGCCTCAATGGTGTGGAGCGTTATGAAGCGGAGCAGGGCATCCAGTTCACGGGTGTACAGACGAAAGCCCGTGGCGTAAAAGTTACCGGCAAGGTCAGCTTTAATCCCCAGCATCCGATGCTGGAGGATTTCCGTTTCCTCCAACGTGTGTCTGGCGACGCCGTTGCCAAAATGACGATCCCCAGCCCGAGTGTGTTGCACTTCCGTGGCGGTCGTAAAGTGATTGATAGTACTGTTTATCCTGATCTGGCCGACTACTTCGACGATCTGGCGCTGACCTGGCGTGATGCCATCCGTGCCTTTTATGACGCCGGTTGCCGTTATCTGCAACTGGACGATACGGTGTGGGCTTATCTGTGCTCTGAAGACCAGAGACGCCAGATTCGCGAGCGTGGTGATGACCCGGATTATCTGTGCCGTACCTATGCGCAAGTGCTTAATAAAGCGCTGGAAGGCAAACCGGACGATTTAGTGGTGGGCCTGCATGTCTGCCGTGGTAATTTCCGCTCTACCTGGATTTCCGAAGGGGGCTATGAACCTGTGGCGGAAACCCTGTTCGGGACAGTGAATGTGGATGCTTTTTTCCTCGAATACGATACCGAGCGGGCGGGTGGCTTTGAGCCGCTGCGCTTCATCAAGCCAGGTCATCAGAAAGTGGTGTTGGGGCTTATCACCACCAAAAACGGGCAATTGGAAAACGCCGATGACGTACAGAAACGCATCGCCGAAGCAACACGTTATGTAGCGCTGGACCAACTGTGCCTGAGCCCACAGTGTGGCTTTGCCTCGACCGAAGAGGGCAATACGTTGTCGGAAGAGCAGCAATGGGAAAAACTCAAACTGGTCGTGAATATCGCTAACCACGTCTGTCATTGCTGTTAGTCAGTGCGCTGTGCTTTTTTATAACGCCGATATGCCCTATCGGCGTTTTTTATTCCCATAAGTTTTTAATATGGTTATTTGTTGCTCTTTGTTGGAAATTTGAGCTTATCTTTCGCGCTGAAAACTATTTTCATGCACAAATCATGTATAGTCTGTGGGTGAAAATATAAATTCTAATGCTGACTTTATATTGAAGATCAGATTAATGTTCTGGTTTACCGATCACGTATTGCCTTTTATTGCTATAAACGTTTTACTTAGCCCCCATTAACGCTGTGCAATAAAACCTCACATCATAATCCTGCACATCGCACGGCTCCCGCTTCTTGCGTGCGCCGCTTTACGCGCCCGGTTTATGCCGGCAACACCATTTTTACAGGCAACAACAACATACATTATGAGTCATCGTTTAACTTCCAAAGATATCGTGGCATTGGGCTTCATGACCTTTGCCTTGTTCGTCGGTGCCGGGAATATCATTTTCCCACCGATGGTCGGTCAACAGGCTGGCGAACACGTGTGGGTCGCCGCACTCGGTTTTCTGATTACCGCTGTCGGCTTGCCGGTGTTGACGGTGATAGCACTGGCGCGTGTAGGTGGTGGTATTGATACGCTCAGTAGCCCGATCGGCAAGAAAGCCGGTGTACTGTTGGCGACGGTCTGCTATCTGGCGGTAGGGCCGTTGTTTGCTACGCCGCGTACCGCGACGGTCTCGTTCGAGGTCGGTATTGCGCCGCTGGTGGGTGAGGGCGCGACGCCTCTGCTGGTTTACAGCCTGATCTACTTCGCTATCGTGATCGCGATTTCGCTCTATCCCGGCCGCCTGTTGGATACCGTTGGCCACATTCTGGCACCGGTGAAAATTATCGCCCTGACGGTGCTGGGGATTGCCGCGTTGGTATGGCCGGCAGGCACGCCAGCGCCGACTGCGGAAGCCTATCAGCAGGTGCCATTTTCCACCGGTTTCGTGAATGGCTATTTGACCATGGATACGCTGGGCGCGCTGGTGTTCGGTATCGTCATCGTCAATGCGGCCCGTTCCCGTGGCGTGAGTGATGCTGGGTTGTTAACCCGTTACACCATTCTGGCCGGTCTGATTGCGGGGCTGGGATTAACGCTGGTTTATCTGAGCCTGTTCCACCTCGGTTCTTTCAGCGGCTCGCTGGTGCCGAACGCGCAAAACGGTGCTGAAATCCTGCATGCGTATGTACAGTACACCTTTGGTAACATGGGCAGCAGTTTCCTGGCGTTGCTGATCTTCATTGCTTGTATGGTCACTGCGGTCGGGTTGACTTGCGCTTGTGCTGAATTCTTCGCGCAGTACCTGCCATTGTCTTACCGTGCACTGGTGTTTGTGCTGGGGCTGTTCTCGATGGTGGTGTCCAATCTCGGGCTGAGCCACCTGATTCAACTGTCTGTGCCGGTGTTGACCGCTATTTATCCGCCGTGCATCGTGCTGGTGCTGCTGAGTTTTACCCGTCGTTGGTGGAATAACAGCACGCATGTTATTGCTCCTGTGATGCTGGTCAGTCTGGTCTTTGGCCTGCTGGACGGCGTCAAGTCGTCGGCTTTTCAGTCATTACTGCCCGGCTGGACACAGAGCCTGCCGATGAGCGAGCAGGGGCTGGCCTGGTTGCCGCCATCCTTACTCATTCTGCTGGTAGTAGGGATTTATGACCGCATCACCGGTCGTCAGGAAGTCACGGCACATTCCTGAGTGGCAGTGGAACGGATGCTTTTCACCACAGGCGTTTGCCTGTGGTTTTTTCGTTTATAAAGACAGGGTTGCTCATTTATGGAACAACAATCCAAACCTATGGAACAACAATCCAAACTCAAGCGTGGCTTAAGTACGCGGCATATTCGTTTTATCGCGCTGGGCTCCGCTATTGGTACCGGATTGTTTTACGGCTCGGCCAGCGCTATTCAGATGGCTGGTCCTAGCGTACTGCTGGCGTATCTGATTGGTGGCGTGTTCGCTTATATCATTATGCGGGCACTGGGAGAGATGTCTGTTAGCAATCCGCAAGCCAGTTCTTTTTCCCGTTATGCCCGCGATTATCTCGGCCCGTTGGCTGGCTATATCACCGGGTGGACCTACTGCTTTGAGATGCTGATCGTCGCGATTGCCGATGTGACCGCTTTCGGCATTTACATGGGGGTTTGGTTTCCGGAGGTGCCGCACTGGATTTGGGTATTAAGCGTGGTGCTGATTATCGGTGCCATCAACCTGATGAATGTGAAAGTGTTTGGCGAACTGGAGTTCTGGTTTTCGTTTTTCAAGGTCGCGACCATTGTGGTCATGATCGTGGCCGGGGTTGGCATCATCGTTTGGGGGATTGGCAACGGCGGCGAGCCTACTGGTATCCATAATCTATGGAGTAACGGCGGTTTCTTCAGTAACGGTGTGATGGGAATGATCCTGTCATTGCAGATGGTGATGTTTGCCTATGGTGGTGTCGAGATCATCGGGATCACCGCGGGTGAAGCTAAAGAACCGCACAAGTCCATTCCGCGCGCCATCAACTCTGTACCCTGGCGTATTCTGGTATTCTACGTCGGCACCCTGTTCGTGATTATGTCGATTTACCCGTGGAATCAGGTGGGGACCAACGGTAGTCCGTTTGTGCTGACCTTCCAGCACATGGGCATCACGGCGGCAGCCGGTATCCTGAATTTCGTGGTAATCACCGCTTCGCTGTCTGCCATCAACAGTGATGTGTTTGGCGTGGGGCGTATGTTGCACGGCATGGCGGAGCAAGGCCATGCACCACAGGTGTTCGCCCGGTTGTCCCGTCGTGGCACCCCATGGGTAACGGTGGTGGTGATGGTGCTGGCGTTGCTGGTGGCGGTGTACCTCAACTACATCATGCCGGAGAAAGTGTTTTTGGTGATTGCGTCGCTAGCCACCTTTGCCACCGTATGGGTATGGATCATGATCCTGTGCTCACAGATTGCGTTTCGCCGCAAACTGAACCGCGAGCAGGTGAACGCGCTGGCGTTTCCTCTGCCGGGCGGTGCGGCGACCGCAGTGGTTGGCGTGGTGTTCCTGGTCTTTATCATCGGCCTGATTGGTTATTTCCCGGATACGCGCATTGCGCTGTACGCAGGGATGGTGTGGATCCTGCTGTTGCTGGCAAGCTACGCCCTTCGCCGTCGGCGCTGAGTCGTCGTGTCGTGGATTGCCCCTCATTACAGGATGACGGGCATAAAAAAGCCAGCGGCAAGACCGCTGGCTGATGCCTGAATAGCGAGAGCTGATTACAGGTTGTTGGCGTTTTCTTTCAGGTATTTTGCTACGCCGTCCGGGGAAGCGCCCATACCGGCTTTACCTTTTTCCCACTGAGCCGGGCACACTTCGCCGTGCTCTTCATGGAATTGCAGCGCATCGACCATACGCAGCATTTCATCGATGTTACGACCCAGCGGCAGATCGTTCACGACCTGATGACGCACGATGCCGTTTTTGTCGATCAGGAAAGAACCGCGCAGCGCCACTCCCGCTTCCGGATGTTCGATACCGTAGGCTTTCTGGATTTCGCGTTTAATGTCAGCGACCATCGCGTATTTCACTTCGCCGATACCGCCGTTGTCGACTGGGGTTTTACGCCAGGCGTTGTGTACGAATTCAGAGTCAAAAGACACACCAACCACTTCAACGCCACGTTTCTTAAACTCTTCGTAGCGGTGATCGAAGGCGATCAGCTCAGACGGACATACGAAAGTGAAGTCCATCGGCCAAAAGAAGATCACAGCCGCTTTACCGTTGATGTGTTTCTTCAGATTGAAATTCTCAACGATTTCCCCACTTCCCAGTACGGCGGCGGCAGTGAAGTCAGGGGCAGGACGAGTTACCAGGACCATAATTACTCCTGTAAATAGCTGTTAATGATAGGTGAATGTAGTAAACGCCGTAAGTATAGGTACAGCCTGCCAGTGAATAAAGCAAAAGCGACCAATCAATAAGATAGCTTTTGCCTATCGGAACAATTGATGATCCTTTTCACTGACGTGGGAACAGCCTGGCGCGCTGTCCCTCCTTTTATCCTGTGTTACTGTGCGGCGTTAGCCGGGCCATCCAACTGACCTGTTTTTGCCAGATGCATCATACGAGGATAGAACTGCCAGAATAATGTTTCAAATTGATGGTAGCCACGCTCAATATCGATAAATGAGCCAGAAAGCGTTGCCAGCTTCGGCCTTCGCACTGACATACGGTGCAGCACCTCGGCGATAAACGGCAACTCGGCATAGCGTTCCAGCCAGCGTTCCGGCCACAAGTAATGATTCAGATTACGAAAGCGCTCCGGGGTGTCAGGCAGGTGGGGGGCGATTTGCTGTTCTGCCTCGCTGACGAAGTGCGTCAGAGGTGTTGCCGGTTCTATCATCGACCAATGGCGAGCCAGAAAATGATCCCACAGCACATCCAGCGCGATGGGCGCGACCCGGCGATAGTCCGCGCTGAAATGGCGGCAGGCCGTGCGCACCTCCGGCAAACTGTCGGTCAGTACATCAACACGCCGGTGCAGGCGAATACCGGCGACCATCTCGGGTGGGTAAAGCTCATCGGGGTTACCACGCACAAAGTCTGCCATCAGGTTTCCGGTCAGCGAGCTTTGCGCCAGCGTGGCGAGATGCAGATGTGCAAGAAAATTCATGGCGTCGACGCGCACTCCCACAAGGCATAAAAAATAGGATGAGTGCGGCAAGTATAGAGGAAGGTGGGGGGATGTCCCGCTTATTTCTTGCAGCCGGTCCCGACGGGCTCTAGACTAAGCCGCTTCGTTTGTTCCACTGTGCCGAAATGTAAGTGAATAGTCATGCGTGTTGCCGATTTTTCGTTTGAATTGCCTGAATCCCTGATTGCCCGCTATCCGCAGGCACAACGTAGCGGTTGCCGACTGTTATCGCTGGATGGCCCGACAGGCGCGGTCGCGCACGGCGTATTTACCGATCTGCTCGATAAACTCCAGCCTGGTGACCTGCTGGTGTTTAACAACACCCGGGTGATTCCAGCGCGCCTGTTTGGCCGTAAGGCCAGCGGCGGCAAGCTGGAAGTGCTGGTAGAACGCATGCTGGATGATAAGCGTGTGCTGGCGCATGTACGCGCTTCCAAGGCACCTAAACCCGGTACAGCGCTGTTGCTCGGCGAAGACGAGAGCGTGAAAGCGACCATGCTGGCGCGCCATGACGCCTTGTTTGAGATTCAGTTCGATGATACGCGCGATGTGTTGACCATTCTCAATGACATCGGGCACATGCCGCTGCCACCCTATATCGACCGTCCGGATGAAGCCGCAGACCGTGAGCTTTACCAGACTGTGTACAGTCAGCGCCCAGGTGCGGTGGCAGCACCCACCGCGGGTCTGCATTTTGATGAGCCGTTGCTGGCTGCTCTGAAAGAAAAAGGCGTGGAAATGGCCTTCGTGACTCTGCATGTTGGTGCCGGTACCTTCCAGCCGGTGCGGGTTGAGTCTATCGAAGACCATGTGATGCATGCCGAGTATGCCGAAGTGCCGCAGACGGTAGTGGATGCGGTACTGGCCTGTAAAGCGCGCGGCAATCGCGTAATCGCCGTCGGTACCACGTCGGTGCGCTCGTTGGAAAGTGCGGCTCAGGCCAGTGCGGAAGCTGTGATCGCCCCGTTTTTCGGCGATACCCGCATCTTCATCTATCCCGGTTATCACTATCAGGTGGTGGATGCGCTGGTGACCAATTTCCATTTACCGGAATCGACGTTGATTATGTTGGTGTCGGCGTTTGCGGGTTACCGCCATACGATGGATGCTTACCATCAGGCGGTGGCTGAGCAATACCGCTTTTTCAGTTACGGTGATGCCATGTTCATCACCCGTAACCCGTCGGCGGAACAGGAACAAGTGGGATAATCCGCCGCCTAACTTTTTCATACCGCAGGCCAGGTTCTGTGGGTATATCAATGATGCCATCAGACTGTTTTCTGATGCTGGAGGTTAAGTGAAGTACGAACTGTTGCAAACGGACGGCCGCGCGCGCCGTGGTCGTCTGGTTTTTGAACGTGGTGTGGTGGAAACCCCGGCATTTATGCCCGTCGGGACCTATGGCACCGTCAAAGGGATGACGCCGGAAGAAGTTAAAGAGACCGGTGCCCAGATAATCTTAGGTAACACCTTCCACCTGTGGTTACGCCCGGGGCAGGAAATTATGAAGCGGCATGGCGATCTGCATGATTTTATGCAGTGGCATGGCCCGATCCTGACCGATTCCGGTGGTTTTCAGGTATTTAGTCTCGGCGATATCCGCAAGATTACCGAAGAGGGGGTACATTTCCGCAACCCGATCAATGGTGACGCCATTTTCCTGAGCCCGGAAAAATCCATGGAAATTCAGTACGATCTCGGTTCCGATATCGTGATGATTTTCGACGAGTGTACGCCTTACCCCGCAGACTGGGACTATGCCAAACGGTCGATGGAGATGTCGTTACGTTGGGCGAAGCGCAGTCGCCAGCGTTTTGACGAATTAAGCAACAAAAACGCGCTGTTCGGCATCGTTCAGGGCAGTGTTTACGAAGATTTACGTGATGTGTCGGTAAAAGGGCTGGTGGACATCGGTTTTGATGGTTACGCTGTGGGCGGCCTCGCGGTCGGCGAGCCGAAGGCCGATATGCACCGTATTCTGGAGCATGTCTGTCCTCAGTTGCCGACGGATAAACCCCGTTACCTGATGGGGGTAGGCAAACCGGAAGATTTGGTGGAAGGGGTTCGCCGCGGTATCGACATGTTTGACTGCGTAATGCCGACGCGCAACGCTCGTAACGGCCATCTGTTCGTGACGGACGGCGTGGTCAAAATTCGTAATGCCAAACATAAAGACGACACCGGACCGCTGGATGAGCACTGTGATTGCTACACGTGTCGCAATTATAGCCGTGCCTACTTGCACCACCTCGACCGTTGTAACGAAATACTCGGCGCGCGCCTCAATACCATCCATAACCTGCGCTATTATCAGCGCCTGATGGCGGGTTTACGCCAGGCTATCGGGGAAGGTAGATTAGAGAGCTTTGTGGCTGAGTTTTACCAGCGCATCGGTAAACCGGTTCCGCCGTTGGCCGATAGCGCGGCGGGAAATGACCATGAAGGTCATGTACCGCAATAAGCACGTTTGCGTGGCATGAACGTTTTATAGATAACTGTTGTTTTGATAACTAAAGAGGACATTTAAATGAGTTTTTTCATTTCCGACGCTGTGGCAGCAACTGCAGGTGCTCCGGCTCAAGGAAGCCCGTACTCTCTGGTGATTATGCTGGCCGTGTTCGGTCTGATTTTTTACTTCATGATCCTGCGCCCTCAGCAAAAACGTGCCAAGGAACACAAGAAGTTGATGGATTCGATCGGCAAAGGTGATGAAGTGCTGACTAACGGCGGTCTGGTTGGGCGTGTGACCAAAGTGGCTGATAACGGATTTATCACCATTGCCCTGAACGACACCAACGAAGTCGTGATCAAGCGCGATTACGTGACGTCCGTACTGCCGAAGGGTACCATGAAGGCCCTGTAATTTTTCGACTTTCCCGAAGGGAACTACCGTGTTAAACCGCTATCCTCTGTGGAAGTACCTGATGCTGATCGTGACGATCGTCGTCGGTCTGCTCTACGCACTTCCTAACCTGTATGGTGAGGATCCGGCAATTCAGGTCACTGGCGCGCGAGGAACCGCCGCCAGTGAATCTACGCTGGTCCAGATCCAGAATGTTTTGCAAGAACAACATATCGCCAGCAAATCTATTGCGCTGGAAAACGGTGCTATTCTCGCACGCTTCTCTACACCGGACATCCAGCTTCGTGCTCGTGAAGTGCTGGTGAGTGCGTTGGGCGAGAAATACGTGGTTGCCCTAAACCTGGCGCCTGCTACGCCTACCTGGCTGAGAATGCTGGGAGCGGAACCGATGAAACTGGGTCTTGACCTGCGTGGCGGTGTGCACTTCCTGATGGAAGTGGATATGGATACCGCGTTAGGCAAGTTGCAGGAACAGACCATGGATTCCCTGCGCAGCGATCTGCGCGAGAAAGGCATCCAATATGCGTCTGTTCGTAAAGCAGATAATTATGGCGTGGAAATTCTGTTCCGCGACGGTCAACTGCGTGACAACGCCGTGAACTACCTGACTCCGCGCCATCGCGATCTGGTGTTCAACAATAGCGGCAGTGATGCGCTGCGTGCGGTGATGAGTGATGCGCGGCTGAGCGAAGCCCGCGAATACGCGGTACAGCAGAACATCAACATCCTGCGAAACCGTGTCAACCAGCTTGGTGTGGCAGAACCACTGGTACAGCGTCAGGGTGCTGACCGTATCGTGGTAGAGCTGCCGGGTATTCAGGACACGGCGCGTGCGAAAGAAATTCTGGGCGCGACCGCCACACTGGAATTCCGTCTGGTAAACAGCAATGTTGACCCAGCGGCGTTAGCCAGCGGTCGTGTGCCGGGCGATACCGAAGTCATGAACATGCGTGACGGTGGCCCGATCGCCTTGTACAAACGCGTGATTCTTACCGGCGACCATATTACCGACTCTACCTCCGGTAATGATGAATACAACCGTCCGCAGGTCAATATCTCGCTTGATAGCGCTGGCGGCAACATGATGTCCAATTTCACCAAGGACAACATCGGTAAACCGATGGCGACCCTGTTTGTGGAATACAAGGATAGTGGTAAGAAAGACGCCAACGGTCGCGCGATTCTGGAAAAACAGGAAGAGGTGATTAACGTCGCCACTATCCAGTCACGTCTGGGCAATAGCTTCCGTATTACTGGTATCGACAACCCGAACGAAGCGCGCCAGCTGTCACTGCTGCTGCGTGCCGGTGCGCTGATTGCGCCGATTCAGATTGTAGAAGAACGTACCATCGGCCCGACGCTGGGGATGCAAAACATCACTCAGGGGCTGGAAGCCTGTCTGGCAGGTCTGGCGGTGTCTATCCTGTTCATGATCTTCTTCTATAAGAAGTTCGGCCTGATTGCGACTTCTGCGCTGTTGCTGAACCTGGTGCTGGTGGTCGGGGTGATGTCGCTGTTGCCAGGGGCAACGCTGACCATGCCAGGTATTGCGGGTATCGTGTTAACCCTTGCGGTGGCGGTGGATGCCAACGTACTGATTAACGAGCGTATCAAAGAAGAACTCAGCAACGGACGCTCTGTGCAGCAGGCGATCGATGAAGGGTACCGGGGGGCATTTAGCTCCATCTTTGATGCCAACGTCACGACGCTGATTAAAGTCATTATCCTGTATGCGGTGGGCACCGGCTCGATTAAAGGCTTTGCTATCACGACCGGTATTGGTGTAGCGACATCCATGTTTACCGCTATCGTTGGAACCCGTGCCATCGTAAACCTGCTGTACGGCGGCAAGCGCATCAAAAAGCTGTCTATCTGAGGAGTGCGTTGTGGCACAGGAATATACTGTTGAACAATTGAACTACGGCCGTAAAGTGTATGACTTTATGCGCTGGGACTACTGGGCCTTCGCGTTGTCCGGTCTGCTGTTGATCCTGTCTATCGTCGTGATGGGCGTGCGCGGTTTCAACTGGGGGCTGGATTTCACCGGTGGTACGGTTATTGAGATTTCGCTTGAGAAATCGGTCGATCTGGAGCAGATGCGAGAAGCGCTGCAAAAGGCTGGCTTTGCCGATCCACTGGTGCAGAACTTCGGTAGCAGTCGTGACATCATGGTGCGTATGCCGCCTGCTCACGATGAATCTGGCGGCCAGGCTCTGGGTAGCAAGGTGGTTAACGTCATCAACGCGTCAACCAGCCAGAATGCGGTCGTTAAACGCATTGAGTTCGTTGGGCCAAGTGTGGGGGCGGATCTGGCGCAGACCGGTGCGATGGCACTGATGGCGGCGTTAATCTGTATCCTTATCTACGTCGGCTTCCGTTTCGAATGGCGTTTGGCGGCAGGGGTGGTTATCGCGTTGGCGCATGACGTGATCATCACGATGGGGGTGCTGTCGTTATTCAATATTGAAATCGACCTGACCATTGTGGCGTCGTTAATGTCGGTCATCGGTTACTCGTTGAACGACAGTATCGTGGTGTCTGACCGTATTCGTGAAAACTTCCGCAAAATTCGTCGTGGAACGCCTTACGAAATCTTCAACGTGTCACTGACCCAAACGCTGCACCGTACCTTAATCACATCAGGAACCACCCTGGTGGTGATCCTGATGTTGTACCTGTTCGGTGGCGCGATGCTGAAAGGGTTCTCGCTGACGATGCTGATCGGTGTGACCATCGGTACGGCGTCTTCCATCTATGTGGCTTCCGCGCTGGCGCTTAAGCTGGGTATGAAGCGTGAGCACATGTTGGTACAGAAAGTGGAAAAAGAAGGTGCGGATCAGCCGTCGCTGTTGCCGTAACCCTGTTTGCACTTGCGCTTTGGTAACGAAAAACCCGCCGTCCGGCTAATGCCGATCGTTTAAGGATCGGTTGACCGATCCGGTGGCTGATGTAAAAAGGGTTCATGTCTTCACATGGACCCTTTTTAATGGAACTTTCACAGGCCCTCGGCATTATCAACCTTACCGCTCCCGATGAAGTTCAGAGTCTTGCCGACCTCCTTTCCCCCGACCTTATTCAGCAGGCCTTTACCCTCACGGATACCGTGACGCTACGTAAGCGTAAGCTTCCCCTCGAATCCATGGTCTGGCTGGTTATA
>NZ_CM001977.1:1065140-1204643 GCF_000406165.1 Dickeya zeae NCPPB 2538
TCTGGTGCGGTATCAGATGGTGAAAATGGCGTTCAGCCTGAAAGGAGATTATCTGCCGTATCAGCTGAGCTTCAGCGGTTCGGTGGCAGAAATAATGCGGCTGTTAATCGGGCTGCCATGGTCCTCACCGGGAGCAGTGCCAGGACACCTGAAGCACTTCTACAGCAATGCCGTGATGCTGAAACTGCCGCCGAGACGGGAGCGGGAGTATGAAAGAGAAGTGAGGCAAAAAAAGCCCAAATACCCTTTTAAAAACAATGCCAGTCACCTTAAGTGACTGGCATTACGCCGTCCGGCGGGTTTTTTTATGGCTGGTTTCAGGAGGGAAAATCAAGGGTGGGACTGACCTGGCTCACGGTGATTCTGCCCGGATTCGGCAATGACATCATGAACCCGCACAAAGCCGAGTTGCTCCGGTGCCATGCCTGAAAGCCGCACCTCTATTCTCGCTTCTGAAACCGGGGTGAGTGCAGGTGAGAAGGTGATCAACTGCGTCTGCATGTCGCCAGTCAACGGTTTGCCGCTAACCGGGTCCAGCGACCCCCAGTCAAGTTGTGCCTGAAATACGGGTAGCGTCAGGGTGTTCATGGTCTGGATAACCAGTAACGCCCGTGTGCCATTGGCTTCAGGCTCAACGTTGGTCAGTTCCATACTCAACCTGCCAATGCTGCTGTCGAGTAAGGCCCGGTTCTGGGCGGCGGGTAGCAGATAGACACCCGAGGTAGAGTTGGCGTTTAACGTATTTTGCTGTTCCAGCGCCATGGCACGGTTAGTGATGTCGTGTAATTTTTGGTCTATCTGACCTAATTCGTTTGTTACGTGGGTAGTCTGCGGCTGTGCACATCCGGCGAGCAGCACAATGGCAGATAACATTGGGATAACGCGGTGGTACAAACGCATAGCCTGTTTCTCCCCGGAACCATAGCAGTGAGTCATGCTTCAATAAGTAGTGTCAGTGTAGACGTGATTTACAGTCTCTTATAGTGGATGAGATGCGGGGAAAAAGATAAGCAGAACAGGCTGAATCAAGAGAGAAACATCAGAGCGTAGTGATCATCGATCACTACGCCGATTGTGGTTATTGCCAGCCGTAGCGACGGGCAAAGAAGTCCTTCATGGCTTGGGTGAGTAGCAGGTAACCACTCAGGATTGCCAGTAGCCACGGGAAGTAGCTCATCGGCAGCGCTTGCAGTTGCAGGAAACCCGCCAACGGTGAAAATACCAGACCAATGCCAGTTATCATGACCAGGAACGTCATCATCATCACCGGCCAGGAGGGACGGCTTTGGATAAACGGAATCCGCCGGGTACGGATCATGTGCACAATCAATGTCTGTGAGAGTAGCCCTTCAATGAACCAGCCGGACTGGAACAAGGTTTGTGCCTCCGGTGTATTCGCATGGAAGAACCACCACATCAGCGAGAATGTCAGTACGTCGAAAATAGAGCTAATCGGGCCGAAGAACACCATGAATCGACCAATATCGCCCGCATTCCAGCGCTGTGGCTTTTTGACCTGATCATCGTCCACGTTATCGAACGGGATCGCTATTTGCGAAATATCGTACATCAGGTTTTGAATCAACAGATGCAGCGGCAACATCGGCAAAAACGGCAGGAAGGCACTGGCAATCAGTACACTGAAGACGTTACCGAAGTTGGAGCTGGCTGTCATTTTGATGTATTTCAGCATGTTGACGAAGGTACGACGCCCTTCGATGACGCCTTCTTCCAGTACCATCAGGCTTTTTTCCAGCAGGATGATATCCGCCGCCTCGCGGGCGATATCCACCGCCGAATCCACTGAAATACCGATATCCGCTGCCCGCAGTGCTGGCGCGTCATTGATACCGTCGCCCATAAAGCCGACCACATGGCCTTCGGAACGCAGCAAACGGACAATACGCTCTTTGTGTAATGGTGTCAGACGGGCAAACAGCGTGGTGTTGCGGGCGGCTTGTGCCAGTTGTTCATCACTCAGCGCATCGATGTCACGGCCAGTCAGAATACCGGTCAGCTCAATATCCACTTCGCGACACACTTTGGCGGCTACCAGCTCGCTGTCGCCAGTGAGGATTTTTACCGTCACACCGTTGTCCTTCAACGCTTTCAGCGCGGGGGCGGTACTTTCCTTCGGCGGATCGAGAAAGGCGATGTAACCTTCCAAAATCAGGTCGGACTCGTCGGCCCGGCCATAATCCTGACGGTCGGCAGGCATCACTTTGCTGGCGACGGCCACCACCCGCAGGCCCTGACGGTTCAGGTCATCCGTCAGATGGCGAATGCGAGATAACAAGCTGGCGTCCAGCGGCAGTAGCTGTTCAGCATGGCGCACCTGATTACAGGCACTCAGGGTTTCTTCCAGCGCGCCTTTGCAGATTAACAGGTGTTCATGACCGTTTTCCGCCACCACGACCGACATACGGCGGCGCTCAAAATCAAACGGGATTTCGTCTACTTTGCGCCAGCGAGACAGTTCGGCTTGCTGTTCCTCGCATGGAATACCCGCCAGCACCGCTTGGTCGAGCAGATTGCGCAGCCCGGTCTGGTAGGCGCTGTTCAGCCAGGCACGACGCAACACGCGCTGGCAGCTATTCCCAAATGCATCGGTGTGGCATTCCAGCACGATTTTATCCTGTGTCAGCGTGCCGGTTTTATCGGTACACAGGATGTCCATAGCGCCAAAGTTCTGGATGGCATCCAGCCGTTTGACGATTACCTTTTGGCGAGACAGTTTGACCGCACCTTTTGCCAGCGTTGAGGTGACGATCATTGGCAACATTTCCGGCGTCAGGCCGACCGCGACCGACAGGGCGAACAAGGCCGCTTCCCACCAATCGCCTTTGGTGTAGCCATTGATAAGCAACACGATTGGTGTCATTACCAGCATGAAGCGGATCAACAGCCAACTGACGCGGCTGATACCTAGCTGGAACGCGTTTATTTCACCGGGATGTTGTACCACCCGGCCAGCCAGTTGGCCAAACCAGGTATCGCTACCGGTAGCAATGACCATCGCCTGCGCGGTACCGCTGACCACGTTGGTGCCCATAAAGCAGAGGGTGTCACATTCCAGCGCGGTGGCGGCATCGCTCTGGCGGCTGTTGGCTACTTTCTCCACAGGGAGAGATTCGCCGGTGAGCGATGCCTGACTGATGAACAGGTCGCGCGCCTGTAATATACGCAGATCGGCTGGGATCATATCGCCTGCGGCCAGCTTTACTATGTCACCCGGCACCAGTTGATCCAGCGGGATATCCTGAAAGTCGCTATAACCGGTGTGGGCATCGCTGCGCAGCACCGTGACCTTATTGCTGACCATCGCTTTCAGCGCATCAGCCGCTTTACCGGAACGGGCCTCCTGAATAAAGTTGAGCAGGGTTGATATCAGCACCATCAGCGCGATAACCAATGCGGCAGTCAGGTCTTCCGTGGCATAAGAAATCATGCCCAGCAGCGTCAGTAACAGGTTGAACGGGTTGCGATAGCAACGCCATAAGTGCCGCCACCAGGGCAGGGGTTGTTCGCCAGGAATACGGTTATCGCCATGCTGCGCCCGCGCCCGTGTCACTTCATCCGGCATTAACCCTTCGGGATGGCTGGCGAATTCCTGATACAAGGCTGTTTCATCAAGACGGGCCAGCCGCAGGCAACGTGCCGCCATGGTATCCGTCATGGCCTGACTGGCGTTTACTTTTCCGTCTGGCATCAGGTCGCGCTGGAACAGGCGACGCGGCAGATGAAGGCCTAGTTGTGAAAACAGCTGCCGTGTGAGTCGAATAAACAGCATAAAAAATACTCCCTGCCGTAGCCAAAAACGCTACAGCCTGATAACACGCAGGGGCCGTAGGGCCTGCATGCGGCTACTAAATCAAAAGCAGGGACGAATTGAACGTCGCTGCCTTGCCTGTGTTAACCGGCAAGGCAGCAAAAGCTGACTTACCGGTGAATGACGCGCTGTCCTGGATGAGGATTCGGGTCAGGTCCCATTGATGGGTCTCCGGTAGTGAAACGGTATGAAACTTGGGGAGTTTCCGCTTGATAGTCTTGAGATGCCGCATGGCGATGAGCCGTTGATTGCTATCGACAAACCACATAATCAAGAAGCGACATTACTTTAGCCTAACTCACTTCAATCGAAGCTAAACCATCGTGCAGTCGACACAGAAAAAAGGCGTCGTACCGGCATTTGGGTTATAAGCAGAATTCGGGGTAAACTAAGCCAGGTTTATACGGCTAGGGTCTGGAAACGTTATGCATTGTCCTTTTTGTGCCGCAGTAGATACCAAGGTCATTGATTCTCGTCTGGTCGGGGAAGGGTCGCAGGTTCGTCGGCGTCGTCAGTGCCTGGTATGCAATGAGCGTTTTACTACCTTTGAGGTGGCGGAACTGGTGATGCCACGCGTCATCAAGAGTAATGATGTACGTGAGCCATTCAATGAGGACAAACTGCGCAGCGGGATGTTGAAAGCACTGGAGAAACGCCCGGTCAGCTCTGATGACGTGGAAATGGCGATTACCCACATCAAATCCCAATTGCGGGCGACCGGCGAGCGTGAAGTGACGGCCAAGATGGTGGGCAATCTGGTCATGGATGCGCTCAGAAAGCTCGACAAAGTCGCTTATATCCGCTTTGCATCGGTATATCGCAGCTTTGAGGATATCCGCGAATTTGGCGAGGAAATCGCTCGTCTGCAGGATTAATCGTGCGTTGTTTTTTTGCATATCGCACGATTCCAACATAATTCTCAATCCAGGATAAGCACCGGATGGCTACATACTCTGATGAATTCTATATGGCCCGCGCGCTGGAGTTAGCTCGTCGCGGCCGCTTTACTACGGCACCGAATCCGAATGTCGGGTGTGTGATCGTCAGAGATGGCGAGATAGTCGGTGAGGGTTACCACCAGAAAGCCGGTGAGCCCCATGCCGAAGTGCATGCGTTACGTATGGCAGGCGACAAGGCACGTGGCGCTACGGCCTATGTGACGCTGGAACCCTGTAGCCATCACGGGCGTACCCCACCTTGTGCCGATGCCTTGGTCGCGGCCGGTGTGGCGCGGGTCGTGGCGGCAATGCAAGACCCTAACCCGCAGGTGGCCGGGCGCGGTTTGCATCGTTTACAACAGGCGGGTATTGCCGTGCAGCATGGCGTCCTGATGGATCAGGCAGAAAAAATTAACCGCGGCTTTTTAAAACGCATGCGCACCGGTTTCCCGTATGTACAACTCAAGCTCGGTGCGTCGCTGGATGGTCGAACGGCGATGGCTTCCGGTGAAAGTCAGTGGATAACCTCGCCGCAGTCTCGTCAGGATGTGCAACGTTTTCGTGCACAGAGTGCCGCTATCTTAAGTAGCAGCGCCACCGTGCTGGCGGATGACCCGTCGCTGACCGTGCGCTGGTCAGAATTGGATGCCGATACCCAGCGCCTTTATCCGCAAAGCGCGGTACGCCAGCCGGTACGCGTCATCGTCGACAGCCAGTCACGGGTGACGCCGCACCATCGTCTGGTGAGTCAGCCGGGCCAGACCTGGCTGGCGCGAGCGAGTCAGGATGCACAGTCCTGGCCGGATGGCGTGGAGCAACTGACCATGCCGTTGCATGGCGGTGGCATTGATCTGGTGGCGCTGATGATGACGCTGGGTAAGCGTCAGATTAATACGGTTTGGGTGGAAGCGGGCGCTCATCTGGCCGGTGCATTATTGCAGGCTGGGGTGGTGGATGAACTGATAGTCTATCTGGCGCCGACATTATTAGGTGATGCGGCCCGGTCGTTGTGCGTATTGCCGGGGTTGGAACAGTTGTCGCAGGCCCCGATGTTCGATATGACCGATGTTCGCCAGATAGGGCCGGATGTTCGCCTGACACTGAAGCCTCGTTAGTCTGTTTCTGCGCGCGTTGAGGTGGCGGATATCCGTTACAGGGTCAAAAGCGGATACGCGCCCGGAAGAATATGATAGAATCCGCCCCCCTGCGGGGTCGTAAAACAATCAAAGGAAAGCTATGAACATTATTGAAGGTGTTGTTGCCGCTCCGAATGCCCGCGTGGCGATTGCTATTGCCCGTTTCAATCACTTTATCAATGACAGCCTGCTGGAAGGCGCGTTGGACGCGCTCAAGCGTATTGGTCAGGTGAAACAAGAAAACGTCACCGTGGTGTGGGTACCGGGTGCCTATGAATTGCCGCTGACCGTGCGTGCGCTGGCTAACAGCCAGAAGTATGACGCCGTGGTGGCTCTGGGTACGGTGATTCGCGGTGGTACAGCGCATTTTGAATTCGTTGCCGGTGAATGCAGTTCCGGCCTGTCTCATGTCGCGATGAACAGCGACATTCCGGTCGCCTTCGGTGTGCTGACTACGGAAAGTATCGAGCAGGCTATCGAGCGCGCCGGCACTAAAGCGGGGAACAAAGGGGCGGAAGCCGCTCTGACCGCGCTTGAAATGATCAATGTATTACACTCAATCAAGTCAGCCTGATTTATTTTGTAAGGGGTATTCCGTGAAACCTGCTGCTCGTCGCCGCGCTCGTGAATGTGCGGTTCAAGCGCTTTATTCCTGGCAGTTGTCCAAAAATGATATTGCCGATGTTGAACTCCAGTTCCTGAGTGAGCAGGATGTCAAAGGCGTGGACATCGCCTATTTCCGCGAGCTGCTGGCGGGCGTCGCCACTCAGGCGGAAAAACTGGATGCCCAGATGGCACCGTATCTTTCCCGTCAGTTAGATGAACTCGGGCAAGTTGAGCGGGCTATTTTGCGTCTGGCGGTGTATGAGCTTAGCAAGCGCGAAGATGTACCGTACAAGGTTGCCATCAACGAAGCGATTGAGTTGGCTAAAGTGTTTGGCGCTGAAGACAGCCACAAGTTTGTCAACGGTGTGCTGGATAAAGCCGGGCCATACCTGCGGCCGGGTAAAAAATAAGTCAGTCAGGGCCGGTTTTCCGGCCTTGGTTTTTTTTAGGTTACCACTATCTGGAAAAAGTATGGCTCAAGGTGAGTTTGACGTGATTGCCCGCTATTTCAATCGGGCTGGCTATTCACGGCGGGGTGTTGAACTGGGGATCGGTGATGACTGCGCCCTGCTGAACATTCCGGACAAACAACTGCTGGCAGTCAGCACGGATACGTTGGTCTGCGGCATTCATTTTCTTCCCGATATTGACCCTGCCGATCTGGCGTATAAATCACTGGCGGTCAACCTGAGTGATTTGGCGGCGATGGGCGCAGATCCTGCCTTTGTGTCACTGGCGCTCACGTTGCCGGGCATTGATGCGGACTGGCTGGCCGCCTATAGCGACAGCCTGTTTGAACAGCTTTCTTACTATGATATGCAACTGATAGGCGGTGATACCACGCGTGGGCCGCTTAGCATGACGCTGACTATTCAAGGGTTGGTACCAGCAGGACGCGCGCTCAAACGCAGCGGAGCACGTATCGGCGACTGGATTTATGTCACCGGAACGCTGGGGGACAGTGCAGCTGGGTTGGCCATTTTGCAGTACAGTCTACAGGTGTCCGATGCTGACGATCGCCAATGGCTGTTGCAGCGCCACCTGCGTCCTCAGCCCCGTATTCTGCAAGGGCAGGCGCTGCGCGATCTGGCCAGTGCGGCTATCGATCTGTCTGATGGATTGGCGTCAGATTTAGGACACATCCTTAAAGCCAGTGATTGCGGCGCACGTATCAATCTGGAGGCGTTGCCTTACTCTGATGCACTGCTGCGGCATACCGACCCGGAACAGGCTATGCGCTGGGCGCTGGGTGGTGGTGAAGACTATGAGCTGTGCTTTACGGTACCCGAACTGAATCGGGGCGCGTTAGAGGTAGCGATTGGTCATCTGGGGGCGAGTTACACCTGTATCGGCCAGATTGGGCCTGCGTCGGAAGGAATGAGTTTCTTTCATTCCGGTCAGCCCGTGGACGTCAATCTGAAAGGGTATGACCATTTTGACGAGTGAGAGCAAAGGATCGTTAGTTGCCAAACGCCGCTTGCGGATGAGTAATCCGTGGCATTTTCTGGCAACCGGTTTTGGCAGTGGTTTATCGCCGTGGATGCCAGGCACCGCCGGTTCGCTGGCGGCCATTCCTGTGTGGTATCTGTTGATGCTGCTGCCGTTACAGCTGTATTCACTGCTGGTGATGCTCAGTATCTGCGTAGGGGTTTACCTTTGCCACCGTACCGCCAAAGATATGGGCGTGCATGACCATGGCAGCATCGTCTGGGATGAGTTTGTCGGCATGTGGATCACCCTGATAGCCGTGCCTTCAACCCACTGGGGCTGGGTCGCCGCCGGGTTTGTGATTTTCCGGATCCTGGATATTCTTAAACCCTGGCCGATCCGTTGGTTTGATCGTCACGTGCACGGCGGTATGGGCATCATGGTTGACGATATTATCGCTGGTGTCATCGCCGCGGCCATATTGTATGTGGCTGGGTATGTGGTTGGGTAATAGTCTGCGGGTGGTTGCCAGCGATAAAAAAACCGGGATATTCCCGGTTTTTTTCTGCCTGTTGGTGGCCAGTATCAGGCCAGCCAGTTTCGAATGCGACGTTCGATGCCAGCGGCATCCAGCGACAGCTCGGTGCGGATTTCCGCTTGTGAGCCCTGCGGAATGAAGATATCGGGCAGGCCCAGATTGAGTACGGGGACGGGAAGACGATTCGCCATCAGGTATTCATTCACACCGCTGCCGGCTCCGCCCATCACGGCGTTTTCTTCCAGCGTCACCAGCACATCGTGGCTGGCAGCCAGCGAGGCGACCAGCGCTTCATCCAACGGTTTGACGAATCGCATGTCCACCAGCGTGGCGTTGAGTGCGTCGGCTGCCTGTTGTGCTTCTGGTAACAGCGTACCGAAATTCAGAATCGCAATCTTCTCGCCCTGACGTTTAACGACGCCTTTGCCGATAGGCAGGGTTTCCAGCGGTGTGAGTTCCACACCCAACACATTGCCGCGTGGGTAACGAACTGCACACGGTCCCTGCTGATAGTGATAACCGGTATGCAGCATTAACCGGCATTCGTTCTCGTCGCTGGGTGTCATGATCACCATCTGTGGAATACAGCGCAGGAACGACAGGTCAAACGCGCCCTGATGCGTTTGACCATCTGCGCCAACGATGCCGCCACGATCGATAGCAAACAACACCGGCAGGTTCTGAATGGCGACATCATGGATGACCTGATCGTAGGCACGTTGCAGGAACGTGGAATAAATCGCCACGACTGGGCGATAACCGCCAATCGCCAGGCCAGCAGCAAAGGTCACCGCATGTTGCTCGGCAATGGCGACATCAAAGTACTGCTGCGGGTAGGTGCGCGAGAACGATACCATGCCTGAACCTTCACGCATGGCTGGGGTGATAGCCATCAGCCGGGGGTCTGCCGCTGCGGTTTCTTTCAGCCATTCGCCGAAAACGGCGGAATAGGTCGGCAGCGCTTCTTTATTCTTCGGCAAGGTGCCGCTGGCCGGATCGAATTTCGGTACGGCATGCCAACTGATCGGGTCCTGCTCAGCGGGGGCATAGCCTTTGCCTTTCTTGGTCATGATATGCAGCAACTGCGGGCCTTTCAGACTGCGCATATTCTTCAGGGTATGCACCAGTGATTGCACGTCATGCCCATCAACCGGGCCGATATAGTTAAAGCCCAACTCTTCGAATAGCGTACCCGGCACCACCATTCCCTTCAGGTGTTCCTCGGTACGTTTAACCAATTCTTTGATCGGCGGCAGGCCGGACAACACTTTCTTACCGCCCTCACGCAGGGTGGAGTAGAGCTTGCCAGAGAGCAATTGCGCCAGATGATTGTTCAGCGCACCGACATTCTCGGAAATCGACATTTCGTTGTCGTTCAGGACCACCAGCATGTCCGGTTTGATATCACCAGCATGATTCATGGCTTCAAACGCCATACCGGCGGTGATCGCGCCATCACCAATCACGCAGACGGTGCGCCGTCCCAAGCCTTCGCGCTCCGCTGCTACCGCCATACCGATACCCGCGCTGATGGAGGTAGACGAGTGGCCGACGCTCAGGACGTCATATTCGCTTTCGCCACGCCACGGGAACGGGTGTAGCCCACCTTTTTGGCGAATAGTCGCGATACGGTCACGCCGCCCGGTCAGGATCTTGTGGGGATAAGCCTGATGACCGACATCCCATACCAGATGGTCGAAAGGCGTGTTATAGACGTAATGCAACGCCACAGTCAGCTCGACTGTACCCAGACCTGAGGCAAAATGCCCGCTTGAGCGGCTGACGCTGTCCAACAGATACTGTCGCAGTTCATCGCACAATTTAGGCAGGCTTTCCCGTGGCAGCAGGCGCAGTTCCTCAGGATTTTCCGCCAGCGCCAGCGTAGGGTATTTCGCTATATCAAAGGTCATTGGATACTCATCAAGCGGTATTGGTATTAAAATTATTTATCGCGTTCAACGACATAGTTCGCCAGCGCTCGCAGCGGGGCAATGGCCGCGGGAGTGTCCAGCGTGTCTTCCAGTTCATTCAGTGCCGAGAGTGATTCTTTGCACAACTCCCGGGCTTTTTGTTTGGCTTGCTCCAGCCCCAGTAACGCCGGGTAGGTGCTTTTACCGAGTTGTTGGTCAGCACCCTGGCGCTTGCCGGTAGTGGCACTGTCACCAATCACATCGAGAATATCGTCTTGCACCTGAAAGGCCAGGCCGACAGCGTTGGCATAACGATCAAGGTAAGGCAGGGCAAGACGCCCACGCTCACCGGCAGCCAGGGCACCCAGCCGAACCGAAGCACGAATCAGCGCTCCGGTTTTGTGGCGATGGATACGTTCCAGTGTCTGCAAATCAACCTGATGGCCTTCCGCTTCCAGATCCAGCGCCTGACCGCCGCACATCCCTGCCACACCACTGGCGCTGGCCAGCTCGGAGATCATCGCCAGTCGGTCGCGGTCGCTGACCTGTGGCATCGGGGCGTCAGACAGAATAGAAAACGCCAGCGTTTGCAGGGCATCACCTGCCAAAATCGCCTTATCTTCGCCAAACCTGACATGGCAGGTTGGCTGCCCGCGCCGTAGATCGTCATCGTCCATGGCGGGTAAGTCATCGTGGATCAGAGAATAGGCGTGAATACATTCGACAGCCGCTGCCGGTGCATCAAGGCTGTCTGGCGAGACCGCGAATAACTGGCCGGTGGTATAAACCAGAAACGGGCGTAGCCGCTTGCCCCCCAACAGTGCGCCATGCGCCATCGCTTCCACCAGTGGACTACTCTGAAAAGGCAGGCTGGAAATGAAATGGTTGAGTGCGGCGTCGATACGCTGATGATGCGCTGCAAGCTGCTTGAGAAAATCTGTCATAACGGCTCATTATCCGGCGTAAAAGGTGTCAGGGCGGTATCGGGATCGTCATTTAGCAGAATCTGAACGCGTTGTTCAGCCTGCTGCAGTTTTACTTGTCCCTGACGTGCAAGCTGGACACCCTGTTCAAAGGCATTCAATGCCTCTTCCAATGGAAGCTCGCCCGACTCCAGACGCGACACAATCTGTTCCAGTTCGGCGAGTGAGCTTTCAAAGCTGACGGGTTGTTCAGTTTTTTTCGGCATATTCGTTTCCGGATCCTGTTTATACGCGCCTGTCGGCGCCGACGCCACCGGATTGTCACGGTAAGCGCCCTTATGGTGCGCAATTATGCGCTTAATCTGCGCAGCTTACCGCAATATGATGGTATACTCCGCGCCCTGGATGCTATTGGTAACGCCACCCGACTCGGGATAGTTTTACCAATAACGTAACTTTAGCGCTCAGGGTGCCCGCGTGTTGTCCGCGTACCCGTGTTTCACGCCTTCAGAATTAACTAACGATAGCCGCCATGAAGTTTATCATTAAATTGTTCCCGGAAATCACCATCAAAAGCCAATCTGTGCGGTTGCGCTTTATAAAAATCCTTACCGGTAACATTCGTAACGTTTTAAAACAGTATGATGAAACGCTGGCGGTTGTCCGTCACTGGGATCATATCGAGGTTCGTGCCAAAGAAGAAAGTCAGCGCGTGGTAATACGTGATGCGTTGACGCGTATCCCCGGCATTCATCATATCCTTGAGGTGGAAGACTGCGCCTATACCGATATCCACCATATTTTTGAACAAACGTTGGCCACTTACCGTGATCAACTGGAAGGCAAGACATTCTGTGTGCGGGTGAAACGTCGTGGCAAACACGATTTCAGCTCTCAGGATGTGGAGCGTTATGTCGGCGGCGGGTTGAATCAGCACATTGAGAGCGCACGGGTTAACCTGACCGCGCCTCAGGTCACGGTGCATCTGGAAATTGACCAGGATCGCCTGTTGCTGATCAAAGGCCGCTATGAAGGCATCGGTGGTTTCCCGATCGGTACCCAGGAAGATGTGTTATCGCTGATTTCCGGCGGGTTCGACTCCGGTGTTTCCAGCTATATGCTGATGCGTCGTGGTTGCCGGGTTCACTACTGCTTCTTCAATCTTGGTGGGGCAGCGCACGAAATCGGTGTACGTCAGGTCGCGCATTATCTGTGGAACCGATTTGGTAGTTCACACCGGGTACGTTTTGTCGCGATTGACTTCGAGCCAGTGGTCGGTGAAATCCTGGAAAAGGTGGACGACGGCCAAATGGGCGTGGTGCTCAAGCGCATGATGGTGCGCGCCGCGTCGCAGATTGCCGAACGGTATGGTGTGCAAGCGCTGGTCACCGGTGAAGCGCTGGGACAAGTATCCAGCCAGACGCTGACCAACCTGCGTCTGATTGATAACGTTTCGGATACACTAATCCTGCGGCCGCTGATTTCTCACGACAAAGAACACATTATTCGTCTGGCACGGGAACTGGGTACGGAAGATTTTGCCAAAACCATGCCTGAGTATTGCGGCGTGATTTCCAAAAGCCCGACGGTGAAGGCGGTGAAAGCCAAAATCGAGCACGAAGAAAGCCTGTTTGATTTCGCGATTCTCGACCGCGTCGTGTCGCAGGCGCGCAACATCGATATCCGCGAGATTGCTGAACAAACCCAGCAGACGGTAACCGAAGTGGAAACCGTCGATGCCTTTGCCGCAAGCGATATTCTGCTGGATATTCGTTCACCCGATGAGCAGGACGAACACCCGTTGGCAGTGGAGCACGTTGAGGTGAAATCACTGCCATTCTATAAGCTGGGGACACAGTTCGGCGATTTGGATCAGAGCAAAACCTATCTGTTGTACTGCGAGCGTGGGGTGATGAGCCGTTTGCAGGCGTTGTACCTGCGTGAGCAAGGGTTCAACAACGTTAAGGTTTATCGTCCCTGAGGCGATATCCTGCGTTCGCTACCAGCAAAAAGCGCCATCATCTGGCGCTTTTTGTTTTTGTAAGGCAATCAGGCCGGATCCTGATAATTGTAGATCCCCGGCGGCAGAACCAGTTGCGCGGCGATTTCTGCGGCCTTGCTCTTACCTAGCAACAAATCGATTAGCTTCAACGCAAAGTCGATGCTGGTCCCCGGTCCCTGACTGGTCAGCAGATTGACGCGCGGATCGAATACCACCCGTTTTTCCAGCCATTTTTCTGGTGAAATCTGCTCTTTCAGTGCGGGGTAACCGGTCATATTGCCGACAGGAAACAACTGGTGATGCTCCAGCACCACCGCGGGTGAAGCGCAGATCGCCGCGACGATTTTTCCTTCCTGATGGGTCTGGCGCAGGCGTTCAACCAGCAACGGGCTGTCGCGGAAACACTCTGCACCTTGCAGACCACCGGGTAACACCACGGCATCAAAGTCATGATCGGCAACGGCGACCAGCGGCGCATCAGCAAGCAGTTTCACACCACGGGAACAGGTGATCTCTGTGTTGCCATCACTCGCGACGCTGGCTGTGGTGACGCGGATCCCCGCCCTGACCAGCAGGTCGATGGTGGTCACGGCTTCGATTTCTTCGCTACCAGGCGCCAGACAGACCAGAACCGAGGCGGTCATATTCATTCTCCTTTCGTTTGATATAGTCGAACAGGCGGTTGTTTTCCGGCAGAGCGAGTCCGTGGGCGCGGGCGCGACGCAGCAGGTAACCGGTGATGTAGTCGATTTCCGTATGACGCTGCGCCAGCACGTCCTGACGCATTGACGATGTGTTGGCCGCCGTGTTCTGAATGATTTGATTCACATAAAGCAGCAGGCTTTCCGACGAGGTATGGAATCCTTCACGGTCCATGACCAGCGCCACTTCCTGGCAGAGTACGGCTATTTTTTCCGGATAAGCCTGTAACTCGCCGTTGGTGCACTGGTACTGCACGGTCAGCGGATTGATGACGCAATTAGCGGCCAGTTTGAGCCAGCAGGTTGCCGCAATATGAGTGTGCCAGGCAACGTCAGGCAGTGCCTGATGCAGCGTTTCAGCCAACTGGCTTTGTTCTTCTTCGCGGTGTGTGGTACGACCAAGCGAACCGATGTGGGTTACGCCAGCCGCGACGTGTACCACTGTTGAGACGTCACGCCGTGCAGCATGCGTGGTGACGCCTAACAATAAAGGCTGGCTGATTGACGGCAGTTCTTCCCAGGTGCCCATGCCGTTATGCAACAATAAAATAGTACAGTCTGGGCGTAGCCGAGGGAGTAGCGTGACAAGTGCATCGGAGACTTGCCATGCCTTTAGCGTGACCAGCAGTAATTCACTTTGCGCCAGATGTTCTGCGTTGTTGGCTGTCAGATTAAGGTTACAACGCTCACCGCTGAGCATCGTAACGTTAATCTGGCAGGAGACTTGCGGAATGCGCAACCACCCTTGTACATCATGCCCTTGCCGATGTAACGCATTAAGCCAGAGTTGACCGATGGCGCCACAGCCAAGAACGGTAATTTTCATCCACACTTTCCTTTATCGGGCCAGCTTGTATCTGTCGGCCTATCATCTTTCTAACCTATCATAAAGTATTCTGCTGCCGTCTGCCGCTGCTTGTCGCCACGAAGGCGGTAAGGTCGGTGAAGTTTGCTTATTGGGCGTGAGCGGTTATCATGCTCGGCAGCTATTGTCAGGAGAAAAAATTATGCCATCTTTCGATATTGTTTCGGAAATCGATATGCAGGAAGTCCGCAATGCGGTGGAAAACGCGACCCGTGAGCTGGGTACCCGCTGGGATTTTCGCAATGTGCCTGCCAGCTTTGAGCTGAATGAAAAAGCACAAACCATCAAGGCGACCAGTGAATCAGATTTTCAGGTTAAGCAATTAATTGAAATCATAAGGGAAAAGCTGGCAAAACGCGGAATTGAGGGCGGTTCGCTGGATATCCCTGAAGACATGGAACACAGTGGTAAAACCTACAGTGTGGAAGCGAAGCTCAAGCAAGGTATTGAAACTACGCTGGCGAAGAAAATCGTTAAACTGATTAAAGACAGCAAGCTCAAAGTGCAGGCTCAGATCCAGGGCGAACAGGTCCGCGTTACCGGGAAATCCCGCGATGATCTGCAAGGTGTGATTGCGCTGATACGTGGTGCTGATTTGGGGCAACCCTTCCAGTTTAACAACTTCCGCGATTAAACCGGCTGCTGTTCAGGCAGTGATATGCTAAATATGCAAAGGCACCGAAATGGTGCCTTTGGTTTTTCAATCGATGAGGTGTTTGGGGTGACCTCGTTGACGTCGTGACGGTGGTGCTTCTACGGGCAGTTAGCCTCTCAGGCTAGCTTAGCCGTCTGACCGACTAGCTGTTCCAACTGCTGTCGATTGGTTTTGCTGCGATCAATTTTCACATAGGCGCTGAGTTCGTCCGGTACGATCACCACATCTGCTACACCAGGATGCTGTTGCAGTTTATCGGACAGTTTATTATCCCGTAGTGCTTCATCCGGTAGGGTAATGCGCAGGCTACTCAGATACGGTGGTTCCTGCATGGTGACGCTGACCAATAACCAGACAACCCCCAACAATGCACCCGCACTGAACACCAGTGAGGCGCCATGCAGGTCATACAGCGCGCCGCCAAGACTACCGCCAATCGCCACCCCCATAAATTGGGTGGTGGAGTAAACCCCCATGGCAGTACCTTTGTAGCCTGCTGGCGACTCTTTGCTGATAAGGGATGGCAGCAATGCTTCCATGACATTGAAGCCCAGAAAGAACAACTGAATGCCGATAAAGAGTTGCCACAGCGCATGGTTGCCGGCTTGCAGCAAAACCAGCTCTGCGGCAATGATTATCATCACGCAAACAATGAACACCTGCTTCATGCGGCGTTTTACTTCTGCGTAGATGACGAATGGCACCACAGCAGCGAACGATATCAGCATCGTGGTCAGATAGACTTTCCAGTGGTCCTGCGGTGCCAGACCTGCTTGCTCCATGACTCTCGGTAAAGCGACAAAGCTCGACATCAGTAGAATGTGCAGGCACATGATGCTGAAGTTGAGTTTTAGCAAGCGAGGGTTGGCCAGCACTTTGGCGACACCGCCACGCACGATGGCCGACTCACGGTTAAGCACATGGGAAGGGGCAGAGGGAATGACTGCCAGCGTGATGGCGATAGCCAGCAGCGCCAGCAGCGCAATTCCCCAAAACAGCGCATTCAGCCCCAACGCATGGGTAACAATTGGGCCGACTACCATGGCGATAGCAAACGTAATGCCGAAGCTGACACCAATAAACGCCATAGCTTTGGTGCGGTTTTGTTCACGTGTTAAGTCTGACAGCAGCGCCATGACCGCAGCCGAAATCGCCCCGGAGCCCTGCAAAGCACGACCCAGAATTATCCCCCAAATGGAATGGCTGAGTGCGGCGATGACACTACCCAGCACAAATATCAGTAAGCCGCCAACAATGAGCGGTTTGCGACCAATACGGTCAGACATGAGCCCGAATGGGATTTGAAAAATCGCCTGCATCAAGCCATAAATGCCGATGGCAATGCCAATCAGTGACTCGCTGGCGCCTTGCAGAGCCATACCGTAGGTGGTGAGTACCGGGAGCACCATAAACATGCCGAGCATGCGAAGTGAAAAAACCAGACCCAGTCCCCATGTTGCCCGCTGTTCAATCGGGGTCATGCGATTATCGTTCATTGCTACCTCTGATATTTTATCAGCGCTATTTTAGTGTCCGTGCCAGAAGGCGTAAACGACGGGTTTGTTTCCGTATTTGGCAAAGCAGGGGAGGGGAGATAAAAAAACAGACGGGCAAGCCCGTCTGTCTGGTCGTATAGACTGATGAAATCAGTGCAGGTAGGTCAGCAGCGTGTCCTGCATCGGTGTCATGGAATCGACTGACATCATGACGCTCAATGACGTAATGGCGACAATAGAGAACAAGAACAGCTTTTTGGCCCAGGCACGATCGTCGTTCGGGCGTTTGTAGCCGGATAACGCCATACCAAGCCACCAAACGCTGACCGCCGCGGCCACCACCAGGTATTTGTAACCAGCATAACCGCCGAGTGACAGCATCAACGTGGCAATCATAAACGCCAGGATATACAACGTAATATGGTGCTTCGCGACGGAAATGCCTTTGACGACCGGTAACACCGGAATATTCGCCGCCTGATAATCTTTAAAGCGGAAAATCGCAATGGCATAAGAGTGCGGCATCTGCCACAAACTGAAAATCAGCAGCAGGATCAGTGCACCAGCATCAAACTGATTACTCACCGCGCAGTAGCCGATAACCGGCGGTGCTGCACCGGACAGACTGCCAATCAACGTGCCATAAACCGAATGGCGCTTCATGTACAGGCTGTAAACACCGACGTATACCACAAACCCCATCACCGCCAGCCACATGGCCAGCGGATTTGCCGCAAGATACAGTAACGCGAAGCCAGCAATACCTAACAGCGACGCATAAACCAGCGTATTTTTAAGCGGAATCAGCCCCTTGACCAGAGCCCGATTCTTGGTCCTCTCCATTTTTTTGTCGATGTCACGATCGATAACGTTGTTAAAGACGCAACCAGATGCAACAACCAGCGATACCCCGATCAGGGTCGCGACAAACAGTGGATAGTTAATGGTGCCTTTGGCTGCCAGTAAAAATCCACCGATAACGGAAATCAGGTTGCCAAAAATAATGCCGGGTTTGGTGACCTGTAGGTATTGCTTAATCATCATGTAAAAGGCTCGGTTACTGAATCATCATATTGTGGTGCGCGTTCATCATGATCCAAATGGATCCCACCACCACAATTGCGATAATCAGGGCGGTAAACACGATGGCTACCAGATTCCAGCGCTCTTCTGATGAGGTGTTGAGATGCAGGAAGTACACCAGATGAACCAGGATCTGGATAACAGCGCAACCCAGCACGGTTAACAGAATGGCGCTATGGGACGCCGAACCATTCATCACCAGACCGAATGGAATGACGGTCAGGATGATGGACAGGACGAAACCAATCAGATAGGACTTCACGCTACCGTGGCTGGCGCCTGCATGATCGTGTGTGGAATGACTCATTACATCGCCCCCATCAGATAAACAACAGTGAAGACACAAATCCATACCACATCAAGGAAGTGCCAGAACAAGCTCAGGCACATCAGACGGGTTTTGTTCGTACTGGTCAGGCCGTATTTCGTTACCTGAGTCATCATGATGGCGATCCAGATAAGGCCTGAAGTCACGTGGATACCGTGAGTACCAACCAGCGCGAAGAAGGAAGACAGGAATGCACTGCGGTCAGGGCCTGCACCTTCTACGATCAGGTGGTGGAATTCATAGACTTCCATCCCGATAAACACCAGTCCGAACAGGAAGGTCAGACCCAGCCAGGCGTTAACCTGGCTCTTGTTACCTTTGTTCATGGCAATCATCGCCATGCCGTAAGTAATACTACTAAACAGCAGTGCGAAGGTTTCCACCAGCACGAACTTCAGATCGAACAGTTCTTTGCCCGTTGGGCCGCCAGCGGTACCGTTCACCAGAACGGAGTAGGTGGCGAACAACATCCCAAACAGGATGCAGTCGCTCATCAGGTAGATCCAGAAACCGAAAACCTTATTGGAACCGGTGTCGTGGTGCCCATGCTCGGCATGGGCTGCATTGTGATGAGTTAACGTATCAGTGGACATTTTTCACGCCTGCCTTGCTGAGTTTATCGAAGTTTTGATTTTCGATGTGTTCGACCTCGTTAACCGGCACGTAGTAGTCCACGTCCTGATTAAAGCTGTGGGCTATCCAGGTTACGATCATGCCCACAAAACCGATGATCGCCAGCCACCAGATGTACCAGATCATCGCAAAACCAAATACCAGACTGAATGCGGAGATGATTACGCCCGCACCGGTATTCCTCGGCATATGAATTTCTTCATACTGTGCCGGTTTGCGATAGGCTTCACCTTTTTCCTTCATTTCCCAGAACGCGTCGCGCTCCTGAATATGCGGCACGATGGCGAAGTTATAGAACGGCGGCGGTGAGGACGTTGCCCATTCCAGCGTGCGAGCATCCCACGGGTCGCCAGTCAGATCGCGGTTTTGATCGCGGTCGCGGATACTGACGGCAAACTGGATAATCTGGCACAGCACGCCGAGTGCAATCAGACCGGCGCCGACGGAAGCAACCACCAGCAGCGGGTGAAATTCCGGGTTGATCTGCTGGCTCAGACGACGCGTCATCCCCATGAAGCCCAGTGCGTACAGCGGCATAAAGGCAACGAAGAAGCCGATGATCCAGCACCAGAACGCGCGTTTACCCCAGGTTTCATTCAGCTTGAAGCCAAATGCTTTCGGGAACCAGTAAGTGATACCGGCAAAGCAGCCAAATACCACGCCACCGATGATCACGTTATGGAAGTGAGCAATCAGGAACAGACTGTTATGCAGTACAAAGTTAGCGCCCGGAACAGCCAGCAGTACCCCGGTCATACCACCGATGGAGAAGGTGATGATGAAACCGGTGGTCCACAGCATGGCGGAATGCGGTTGAATGCGCCCTTGATACATGGTGAACAGCCAGTTGAAGATTTTAACCCCGGTCGGGATTGAAATAATCATCGTCGCTATACCGAAGAAGGCGTTGACGTTGGCTCCAGAACCCATGGTAAAGAAGTGGTGCAGCCAAACGATGAACGACAGGACGGTAATCGCGATGGTTGCCCATACCAGTGAGGTATAGCCAAACAAGCGTTTTTTACAGAAGGTTGCCACCACTTCGGAGTAAATACCGAAGACCGGCAACACCAGAATGTACACTTCCGGATGGCCCCAGGCCCAAATCAGGTTGATGTACATCATCATGTTGCCACCCATATCATTGGTAAAGAAATGGGTGCCGAGGTAACGGTCCAGCGTCAGTAACGCAATGGTCACCGTCAGAATCGGGAACGCAGCAATAATCAGTATGTTGGTGCACAGCGCCGTCCAGGTAAACACCGGCATTTTCATCAGACTCATGCCAGGCGCGCGCATTTTCATGATGGTGGCGAAGAAGTTAACACCAGTCAGCGTCGTACCGACACCGGAAATCTGGAGACTCCATATCCAGTAGTCTACCCCCACACCGGGGCTGTACTCCTTACCCGACAACGGCGGATAGGCCACCCAACCGGTCTGAGCGAATTCCCCGATCCCCAACGACAGGTTGATCAGGATAACGCCGGCAACAAATAGCCAGAAGCTCAGTGAGTTCAGGAAGGGGAAGGCCACATCACGTGCGCCTATCTGCAATGGCACGGCCAGGTTCATCAGACCGACGACAAACGGCGTTGCCACGAAGAAAATCATGATAACGCCATGCGCGGTGAAGATCTGGTCATAGTGGTGAGGGGTTAGGAAACCTGCTTCACCAGCGGAAGCCAGCACTTGCTGACCACGCATCATCACGGCATCAGCAAAGCCACGCAGCATCATCACCAAGCCGACGATGATGTACATGATACCGATTTTCTTATGGTCTACAGAGGTGAACCACTCGGACCACAGCCATTTCCATTTACCGAAATAGGTAACGGCAGCCAGCAGCGCCAATCCACCTACAATGATTGCCGCCACCGTGACCATGATAATCGGCTCATGGTAGGGGATCGCATCAAGAGTTAATTTTCCGAACATCGTTTATCCCTCGACTCCTTTAATGAGAGGAGTGCTCGCTCATGTTCATGCCCTGGTGATTCTGCATGCCTTCTTCTTTTTTAGGCTCGCCTTCAGCACCATGCTGCATGTTCATGTTGTTGCCAATGAATTTGGTAATGATCTGGCGGAACAAATCAGGTTGTACCTGAGAGTAGTACTCTACCGGATGGTACTCGGTAGGTTTTGCCAGTTTGTTAAAGTCATTCATCGTGCTCAGCGTTTTGGATGACTTGCGTACATTCTCAACCCATTGGTCAAAGGCTTGCTGATCCGGGGTCGCAATGGCGGTGAACTTCATGCCAGAGAAACCTTGGCCACTGTAACCACCAGAGATACCGTCGTATTTGCCCGGCTCGTTGGCGATCAAGTGCAACTGGGTCTGCATGCCGGCCATGGCGTAGATCTGACCACCAAGACGCGGGATAAAGAAGGAGTTCATCACCGTGTCGGATGTAATCTTGAAATTGACCGGAACATTGGTCGGGAACGCCAGTTCATTGACCGTGGCGATGCCAAGATCCGGGTAAATGAACAACCATTTCCAATCAAGAGACACCACTTCAACATTAATGGGTTTGACCGTGGAATCCAAAGGCTTATACGGATCAAGCGAATGGGTAGTTTTCCAGGTGATCGTCCCAAGGATGAGGATAATGATGATAGGGACCGTCCAGACAACGGCTTCGATTTTGTTTGAGTGCGACCAGTTTGGCGTGTACTTCGCTTTTTCGTTGGAGGCTCTGAACTTCCAGGCGAAGGCAATCGTCATAATGATCACCGGGATAACAACGATCAGCATCAAACCGAGTGCTGTCAGTATCAACGAACGTTGCTCTAACCCGACTTGTCCTTTGGGGTTCATCAATGCCATATCGCAACCACTAAGGAGCAGTGTGGTGGCGATTAAAGACAACATCCCAAAAATTTTATTGTATTTCCTGAGTCTCATCTAGCGACCTCAATTACAAGGGCTCTATTGTCATTTCACGCGAGCGGGCATTTTACGGGAAGGTTACCGCACTGTAAACATCATTAAAGAGATGTCAGTCCGCTGTTTACAAATTTTGCCTGACCTGTCACACGTGAGCTACATTTCACAAAATTACTTTTAAAAACAGTGGGTAAACCGCCTACAGAAAAAGTATGTATCGCTTTTCAGGAATTACAACTCATTCCTGAATATTATTTTATCTGGGTGTTAATATTTCGTTTCTGTAACGTTGCGTAAATTAATGTGGGCGACAGGATTTATTAAAGGCAACGAAATAAATGTTTTTTTGCCCATGCCTGGAGAGAAAAATAATTTAATAAAGTGATAATAGATAATGAGGGGGTGTTTTTAGCGATATACCTTACCTGTTATCATCAGGCGATGAGGTGAGCGATTGCTCCTGCTTTGTCCTGACAGATGAACGCGTGAGGCAGTGCATAACCGTGTTCACATGTCATTGCTTTGTGCTGTCAGGTTTACCGGCGTTGTAAGGACCGGTAGTCAAGCAGTGCACCCAGCAACACCGCCATTGTCGCCAGTGTTGCGCCTGTCGCCATCAGCATGTTTTTGGCAAGTCCGCTCTCCAGCCAACCCAATCCCAGCATGCCCCAGACAAGCAGACCACCGATAAACACAATACAACCGATGAAAAACAGGCGGGAAGCCAATAGATAAAGGTGTGGATAGGCGTTACGACGCAGAAATTCGCCGCCTGATTGCACCTGTTCTAATGATGAACGACAGACACTCAGCAGGAGAAGTCCTGGGATAGCGATGATGATTGAAAACAGGTAAAACCAGGCCCACCCATACAGTTCTACAAACCAGCCAGCAATCGGACCGACATACACCCGCCCCACAGCCGACAGTGCGGACAACAAGGCGAACTGGGTGGCGGAAAATGATTTGTTACAAAGCGTCATTAATAGCGCCACAAAGGCGGCAGTTCCCATACCACCGCACAGGTTTTCCAGAAACACCGCGCAGGCCATGGTGAACAGGTGTTTATCGGTGATGGCTAGCAGCCAGTAACCGGCGTTCGAGACAGCCTGTAGCAGGCCGAACAACATCAATGACCGAAATAGCGTCCAGCGCTGCATCAACACACCGCCGTACAGCGCGCCGATAATGGTGGCGAACAAGCCCAGCGTCTTATTGACTAACCCGACATCGCCCGGATTGAAGCCGACTCCGCGAATTAAGAAAGGTGTACTGAGGCTGACGGCAAACGCATCCCCCAGTTTGTACAACACGATCAACAGTAGAATTAGCCAGGCATTATCGCGGCCGAAAAAATCTTTCAGCGGCGCTAAGACTGCCTGCTCCAGCGAGCGAGGGGCCGGTTCGCTCACGGCGGGTTCCGGCGACAGCCAGGTTGCCAGTGTGCACAGTAATAAAAGACCAGCCATCAGCCAGTAGGTGGCATGCCAGCCTAGAAAACGATCGGCTATCCATAATGCCAGCCCGCCGGAAACCAGCATCGCCAGGCGATAACCCAAAACAGAAATAGCTGCGCCGCTGCCACGTTCTTCTGGCGGCAACAAGTCGGTTTTATACGCATCAAACACAATGTCTTGTGAGGCGGAGCAGAATGCGATGATGACCGCCAGTAACGCCAGCCACCATAAATGATGCGATGGATCTACCGTGCCGATAGCGATGATGGTGGCTACCAGCAACAACTGTGTGACCAGTAGCCAGCCACGCCGACGTCCCATAAACGGAGGCGTGTAGCGATCCATCAGTGGCGACCACAAAAACTTGAAGACATACGCCTGCCCTACCAGAGAAAAGAAACCGATGGTTTTCAGGTCCACGTTTTCCACTGTCATCCACGCCTGCAACGTACCGGAGGTCAGAGCCAGTGGTAAACCAGAGGCGAACCCCAAAATCAGAAGAATGACACTGTTGCGTTCACGGAAAAGCGAAAAAAAGCGGCTGAGCATGCGAGGTCCTTTTCCCTTGCCCTGGGAAGGGCAAGGGAGGTGAGGCGGAATAAACCGTTACCGGGAGTTGGTTTTGATGAAGGTACTGATGCTGGTGTCCTGAGCCATATCACTGATGACATCGCTCAGCACCTGATTGACCGACTCGGTAATCTTGCTGTTCGTGGCGGTAAGCGCGCCTTGTACATTATAGCTGGCACGGTAGTTCTTGATTTGCTTATTGCCATTGGCGGCTTGTGCGATGATAGAAATATCGGCACGGGTGGTAATGTTGTAGCGCAGGTTCCCTTCGGAAACATCCGCATACAGCTTGTTAACCACCACTTGCAGTGCCACCGGACCGCCAGTGCCTATCATATAACCACGGGCAGACATCTGTTTCTCCAGCACTTCCTGCAACAGGAACCGCAGATCGCGTGATGGCATCAGCGTGATCAGTTGGCCGTCGCGATTGACCCTTGCCAGCGACTGGTCAGCACGTTGGTCTGCGCCATTAATGCTGATAGTGACCCCCATCAGAGTTGGATCCTGCGACGGCAGGGCAATTTTCGGGGTGACATCCAGCGTGTTGCTTTTACTGGCGCATCCTGCCAGCACAAGTGCGGCGAACAACGGGAAAATGAATTTTTTTAACATGTGTGTCTTCTCGTCATAAAACGGTGGTTGGCGGATAAATATAGTTCGGTATCATATCATCGTCTTGGACAAGGGAAAGAGCAGAAAGTGGCCAGTATCCTGCTGAGCTTGCATCATTTTTTCCATTGTGTTTGACGTAAAGGCGGTCTGGCACCGACGACTGGCATTTCGGCGAGATGCATTTCGGCGAGATGGCGAGATATAGTGCAGTCCGCAGCCACGTATCCAGACCAGCGATGATTCCATTAATAATCAAAAAATGACTGAAATTGAAGTGGATAAGCGTGCAATCAGTAATAAAGGCCGCTTTGTCGAGAGCAGTTTCACTGATACCTGAAAAAGGTCACCCTATGATTCGCGAAACAATAGAAGCTAAGTTGCGTACCGAGTTCGAACCGCAACACATTGAAGTGATTAATGAAAGTTATCGCCATAATGTACCCGCTGGTTCAGAGAGCCACTTCAAAGTGGTGCTGGTCAGCGAGCGTTTCTCTGGTGAGCGCGTTATCGGCCGCCATCGTGCGATTTATCGCGTATTGGCTGATGAACTGGCAGGTTCGGTTCATGCGTTGGCGTTGCATACCTATACTCCCCAGGAGTGGCTTGATTTACAAATGGCGGTGCCGTCTTCCCCTCCTTGCGGCGGTGCGGGGTTAGACCGCTGAAATCAGGTGTTTCTCTGCCCTGTGAAGAGGCGTGTGACGATGCATACCTGCCGCTGATGCACCACAGGCTGAGCGCGTTGCGGTAGTAAAAGGTGGTAATACTGGGCAGAGACAGGTGAAAAGTGTGAAAGTCCTCTGTCAATAGTCTGGTTACTCTCCTCGACTCGGTCTATTGATGCCGCTATAATGCCGCGTCTTATTTTCCGGAATGTATTCGGGACGCTTCTGACTATAGGGAACGGGTCCGCTAAAGTGGCCGTTCTGGTTCTGTGAGACTGTGATCAGCAAGGTTGCCCCAGGGCGCTTTATGAAAACGGCCTCTGAGGTTGACCGAGAACTGTGATTTTTTGAGGTAACAAGATGCAAGTTTCAGTTGAAACCACTCAAGGCCTTGGGCGCCGCGTAACGATTACTGTTGCTGCTGACAGCATTGAGAATGCCGTTAAGAGCGAACTGGTCAGTGTGGCTAAAAAAGTTCGTATCGACGGTTTCCGCAAAGGCAAAGTGCCGGCGAAGATTGTTGAACAGCGCTATGGCGCTTCCGTCCGTCAGGATGTACTGGGCGATCTGATGCAGCGTCACTTTGTTGATGCCATCATCAAAGAAAAAATCAATCCGGCTGGCGCACCGAACTATGTTCCGGGCGAATACCAGGTCGGTGGCGATTTCACCTACTCGGTAGAGTTCGAAGTTTATCCGGAAGTTGAGCTGAAAGGCCTGGATTCTATCGAAGTTGAAAAACCGCTGGTAGACGTGTCTGACGCTGACGTTGACGGTATGCTGGACACCCTGCGTAAACAGCAGGCGACCTGGAAAGACGCCGATCGCGCTGCAGCGGCTGAAGACCGTGTAACCATCGATTTCACCGGTTCTGTTGGCGGTGAAGAGTTCGAAGGTGGCAAAGCGTCTGATTTCGTGCTGGCCATGGGCCAGGGTCGTATGATCCCGGGCTTTGAAGACGGCATCGTCGGTCACAAAGCCGGTGATGAGTTCACTATCGATGTGAAATTCCCGGAAGATTACCATGCTGAAAACCTGAAAGGTCAGGATGCTAAGTTCGTTATCGTTCTGAAGAAAGTGGAAGAGCGTGAACTGCCGGAACTGACTGCTGATTTCATTAAACGTTTTGGCGTTGAAGACGGTTCTATTGATGGTCTGCGCGCTGAAGTACGCAAAAACATGGAGCGCGAACTGAAAGGCGCTATCCGTAATCGCGTGAAGTCTCAGGTTATCGACGGTCTGGTTAAAGCCAATGAAATTGACGTGCCGGCTGCATTGATCGACGGCGAAGTCGACGTACTGCGTCGTCAGGCTGCTCAGCGTTTCGGCGGTAACGAGCAGCAGGCTCTGGAACTGCCGCGTGAACTGTTCGAAGAACAGGCTAAGCGCCGTGTCGTTGTTGGTTTGCTGTTGGGCGAAGTGATTGAGTCCCACGAGCTGAAAGCTGACGAAGAGCGCGTTAACGCACTGATCGACGAAATCGCCTCCGCGTATGAAGATCCGCGTGAAGTTGTTGAGTACTACAAGAAAAACAAAGAAATGATGAACAACATGCGTAACGTCGCTCTGGAAGAGCAGGCGATTGAAGCGCTGTTGTCCAAAGCGAAAGTGGTAGAAAAATCAGTGAGCTTCAATGAGCTGATGAATCAGACGACCGCTGCCTGATTACGAATTTTACCTGATATCGTTTCTTCAAAAGCCCGCAGCCTGTGCTGTGGGCTTTTTCCTTCCTGAAATACAGTAAACCGTTGGGCGTGCTGTTAGTTCCTGTCAAATCTGCACTATGATTAATAACGATTAATCAGGGCGTCATTCGATCTGCTTTCGGCGCAGGATATCGCTTTAACCGAAATGAATCACTGGTGTAATCTTGAAAAAGGACGTATCGGTCCCCAACTGGTTAAATAACCGCGTAGATCGCATCGTCAGGGACATTCGCCTGATTCTGGCAACACAGAGATGGCTAACTGCGAGTCTTAGCATGGTCATCACTTTCTATCTCAAGTAGAATCAGGGTATATGCGCCAAATGCATTTTATCTAGGAGACGTTAATGTCATACAGTGGCGAACAAGAAAAACTGGCCCCGCACATGGCTTTGGTGCCGATGGTGGTTGAGCAGACTTCGCGTGGGGAGCGTTCTTACGATATCTATTCCCGGCTCCTGAAGGAGCGTGTGATCTTTCTGACCGGTCAGGTTGAAGATCATATGGCTAACCTGATTGTAGCGCAGATGCTATTTCTGGAAGCTGAGAACCCCGAGAAAGATATCTATTTGTACATTAACTCTCCGGGTGGCGTGATTACTGCCGGTATGTCAATTTACGACACCATGCAGTTTATTAAACCGGATGTCAGTACCATTTGTATGGGGCAGGCCGCGTCAATGGGGGCTTTCCTGCTGACCGCCGGTACCAAAGGCAAGCGTTTCTGTCTGCCGAACTCTCGGGTGATGATCCATCAGCCGTTGGGGGGATTCCAGGGGCAGGCGACGGATATCGAGATTCATGCCAAAGAGATCCTCAAGGTGAAAGCTCGGATGAATGAGCTGATGGCCAAACATACCGGTCAGTCTATTGACGTGATAGAAAGAGATACGGAGCGTGACCGTTTCCTCTCTGCCGCAGAGGCAGTAGAGTACGGGTTAGTGGATTCTGTATTGACCCATCGTGAATAACGCCATTGATGCGAAATAGCCCGATGACGCGGGTTGTCGGCCGTTATGATAGCTGGCTGGTGTTTGTTGTGGCGCGATTGCAATGTGGTTGGCCTACGGGCAAGAGACTAAAGAAGAGGTTTGACTCATGACAGATAAGCGCAAAGACGGTTCAGGGAAGCTGCTGTACTGTTCTTTCTGCGGCAAAAGCCAACACGAGGTTCGTAAGCTCATTGCCGGGCCGTCAGTGTATATCTGCGATGAATGTGTTGACTTGTGTAACGACATTATTCGCGAAGAAATTAAAGAAGTAGCGCCACACCGTGAGCGCAGCGCGTTACCGACGCCACACGAAATCCGCCGTCATCTTGATGACTATGTTATTGGTCAGGAGCAGGCGAAAAAGGTATTAGCGGTTGCCGTCTACAACCACTATAAACGTCTGCGCAATAGCGACAGCAACAATGGTGTTGAGCTTGGCAAAAGCAACATTCTGCTGATTGGCCCGACGGGTAGTGGGAAAACGTTGCTGGCGGAAACGCTGGCCCGTTTCCTGGATGTACCTTTCACCATGGCGGATGCGACGACGCTGACTGAAGCCGGTTATGTGGGTGAAGATGTCGAGAATATCATTCAGAAGCTGCTGCAGAAGTGCGATTACGACGTACAGAAAGCGCAGCGTGGTATTGTCTATATCGATGAGATCGACAAGATTTCCCGCAAATCCGACAACCCGTCCATCACGCGTGATGTGTCCGGTGAAGGTGTTCAGCAGGCACTGCTGAAGTTGATTGAAGGGACGATCGCTGCTGTTCCGCCGCAAGGTGGCCGCAAGCACCCGCAACAGGAGTTCCTGCAGGTTGATACCTCCAAGATCCTGTTTATTTGTGGCGGTGCATTCGCCGGGCTGGACAAGGTCATTGAGCAGCGTACCGATACAGGTCGCGGTATTGGCTTTAATGCGACAGTGAAAGGCGTGTCCCAGAAAGCGACAGAGGGTGAACTGCTGGGTCAGGTTGAACCGGGTGATTTGATCAAGTTTGGTCTTATTCCTGAGTTTATTGGCCGTTTGCCGGTGGTTGCTACGCTCAAAGAGCTGGATGAAGACGCATTGATCCAGATTCTTCGCGAGCCGAAAAATGCATTGACCAAGCAGTATCAGGCGCTTTTCAAACTGGAAGGTGCTGAGCTGGAGTTCCGTGACGAGGCGCTGACCGCCATTGCGAAAAAAGCGATGGCGCGTAAGACCGGTGCACGAGGCCTGCGCTCTATCGTGGAAGCGGCACTGCTGGAAACCATGTACGATCTGCCTTCACTGGAAAACGTGGATAAAGTGGTGGTTGATGAGTCTGTCATTTCAGAGCAGACCGAACCGTTGCTGATTTACGGCAAGCCTGAAGCTCAGCAGGCATCTGGTGAATAATTAGCCTAAAAAACAACGCTGAACGATAAAATGGGGGAATTTAGTCCCCCATTTTTTTTTACACACGTTCAGTCGTTGAATGTAAGACATTTATCCCCATATACTCGATTACCTATAGGTGAAACCCGTGATGCACGTGTTCCACGGATTCCCTTAACCTGGCGGAAACGAAACTAAGAGAGAGCTCTATGAACCCTGAGCGTTCCGAACGCATAGAAATCCCCGTATTGCCGTTGCGCGATGTGGTGGTTTATCCGCACATGGTCATTCCGTTGTTTGTTGGTCGGGAGAAATCAATTCGGTGCCTTGAAGCGGCTATGGATCACGACAAAAAGATCATGCTGGTGGCACAGAAAGAAGCCTCAACGGATGAGCCTGGTGTTAACGATCTTTTCTCGGTAGGGACGGTCGCCTCTATTCTTCAAATGCTGAAATTACCTGACGGCACCGTTAAAGTGTTGGTGGAAGGGTTGCAGCGCGCGCGCATCACCACACTCTCCGATAGCGGGGAGCATTTTGCGGCCCAGGCGGAGTACCTGGAGTCACCGGCAATTGAAGAGCGTGAGCAGGAAGTGCTCATGCGTACGGCCATCAATCAGTTTGAAGGCTACATCAAACTGAACAAGAAAATTCCTCCTGAAGTATTAACATCGCTTAATAGTATTGATGATGCGGCGCGTCTTGCCGACACCATTGCTGCTCACATGCCGCTGAAGCTGGCGGACAAGCAATCCGTGTTGGAAATGTCCGATGTGACCGAGCGCCTGGAATACCTGATGGCGATGATGGAGTCCGAAATTGATCTGCTGCAGGTGGAAAAACGGATCCGTAGTCGCGTTAAAAAACAGATGGAAAAAAGCCAGCGCGAGTATTACCTGAATGAGCAGATGAAGGCCATCCAGAAAGAGCTGGGCGAAATGGATGACGCGCCTGACGAGCAGGAGGCGCTGAAACGTAAGATTGAATCCGCCAACATGCCGAAAGAGGCCCGCGAGAAAGCGGAAGCGGAATTACAGAAACTGCGCATGATGTCACCGATGTCGGCGGAAGCGACCGTGGTTCGCAGCTACATCGACTGGATGGTGCAGGTGCCGTGGCAGGCACGCAGTAAGGTGAAGAAAGATCTGGTGAAAGCCCAGGAAATGCTCGACAGTGACCATTATGGTCTGGAGCGTGTCAAAGAGCGCATCCTCGAATATCTCGCAGTACAGAGCCGTGTCAGCAAGATAAGAGGGCCGATCCTGTGTCTGGTGGGGCCGCCGGGGGTAGGTAAAACCTCTCTGGGCCAGTCTATTGCCAAAGCCACCGGGCGCAAGTATGTCCGCATGGCGCTTGGCGGCGTACGTGATGAAGCGGAAATCCGCGGTCACCGCCGTACTTATATCGGTTCTATGCCGGGTAAACTGATCCAGAAGATGGCGAAAGTGGGCGTGAAAAACCCATTATTCCTGTTGGATGAAATCGACAAGATGTCTTCTGACATGCGTGGCGATCCGGCTTCTGCTCTGCTGGAGGTACTGGATCCGGAACAGAACGTGGCATTTAACGATCACTATCTGGAAGTGGACTATGACCTGTCCGACGTGATGTTCGTCGCGACGTCTAACTCCATGAACATTCCAGCACCGCTGCTGGACCGTATGGAAGTGATCCGACTGTCTGGCTATACCGAGGATGAAAAACTCAATATTGCGCGTCAGCATTTGCTACCCAAGCAAATTGAACGTAACGCCCTGAAAAAAGGTGAGCTGACGGTTGAAGACAGTGCCATCATCGGCATCATCCGCTATTACACCCGTGAAGCCGGGGTGCGTAGTCTGGAGCGCGAAATCTCCAAACTGTGCCGTAAGGCGGTGAAATCGCTGATGATGGATAAAGCCATCAAGCATATCCTGATCACTGGCGATAACCTGAAAGAGTATCTTGGCGTCCAGCGCTACGATTACGGCCGGGCAGATGAAGAGAACCGTGTTGGTCAGGTAACCGGTCTTGCCTGGACAGAGGTCGGTGGTGATCTGTTAACGATCGAAACCGCCAGCGTACCGGGCAAAGGCAAACTGACCTATACCGGTTCGTTGGGCGAGGTGATGCAGGAGTCGATTCAGGCTGCCTTGACCGTGGTACGCGCCAGAGCGGAAAAACTGGGTATTAATTCCGACTTTTATGAAAAACGCGATATCCATGTGCATGTGCCAGAGGGCGCGACGCCGAAAGATGGCCCGAGCGCCGGTATTGCGATGTGTACTGCGCTGGTGTCTTGCCTGACGGGTAATCCGGTACGTGCAGATGTGGCGATGACCGGTGAAATTACCCTGCGTGGGCTGGTGCTGCCGATTGGTGGGTTAAAAGAGAAACTGCTGGCGGCGCATCGTGGTGGTATCAAGACCGTGCTGATTCCGGAAGAGAACAAGCGCGATCTGGAAGAGATTCCACAGAATGTGATTGCCGATCTGGAGATCCACCCGGTAAAACGCATTGAGGAAGTGCTGACGATTGCTTTGCAGAACTCGCCTTACGGTATGGATGTGGTAAAGACGGCTAAGAAGAAATAGTGACCTATAGCAAAAACCACTGAGAAAATAAGGGCTGGTAAGTGAAATGATGCTTGCCAGCCTTTTTTCGTGCCGCTAAGTTAGAGCACTGTTGATCCTGTTGGCTGGTAGCCTGCGGTTTGACTGAATAGATAAAGCTACGTGTTGCGCTGGGGGCTCTGGCGTAATGACAGTATTTCAGAGGGGATGAGAGTGTGAACAAGTCACAATTGATCGACAAAATTGCCGCAGATGCTGATATTTCCAAAGCGGCAGCAGGGCGTGTGTTGGATGCAATTATTGGGTCTGTTACTGAATCTCTGAAAGCCGGGGATGACGTTGCTTTAGTTGGTTTTGGTACGTTTTCCGTGCGTGAGCGTGCCGCACGCACAGGACGTAACCCGCAGACTGGGAAAGAAATCAGTATTCCGGCTGCTAAAGTACCCGGTTTCCGTGCAGGTAAAGCACTGAAAGACTCAGTGAATTGATGATTAAGTAGCAAATTCTGAGTTGGGACGGTTTTCCAGTCCAAACACTACCTGACTCAGCGTGATGGGTAAGGTAAGATATAAGGCGCATCATGGTATGATGTGCCTTTTTTTACAGGTAATTAAGATTACTGTTATCCGGCAAATACTTGAATGCGCCCTGGCCGAGTGTGGCTATAGCGATAGCAGGGAGGCATGGCTACGGCCTGCGCAGGGGAAGTGTTATCCATTCTACAGCGGAGTGTTGTCACATTATGATGGACAATTTACGCGCGGCCGCTAACAACGTCGTGCTGAAAGTTATTCTTGCCTTGATTATTGGTTCATTCGTGTTGACCGGTGTGGGAGATTACCTGATACGTGGTTCAGGTGATTACGCGGCCAAGGTGAATGGACAAGAGATTACCCGCTCTCAGCTTGAGCAAGGGGTACAGAATGAGCGCAATCGTCAGCAGGAAATGCTGGGAGATAATTTCTCTGCCTTGGCCGCTAACGAAGGGTATATGCAGCAGTTGCGCAAACAGGTGCTGTCACAGCTAATCGATGAAACGCTGGTGGTGCAGTACGCGCATACCCTGGGGCTGAATATCAGCGATGAGCAAATCAAACAGGCGATTTTCTCCGTGCCTGAGTTTCAGACCAACAACCGTTTTGATAACGACAAATACCTGGCGCAGGTGCGTCAGATGGGGCTGACGCCAGACGCCTATGCGCAATTCCTGCGTAAACAATTGCTGACCCAGCAGTTGATTCGCGGGTTAGGCAGTACGGATTTCGTATTGCAGCAGGAGCTTGATAACCTGGTGGCGATGGCTGCGCAGGATCGCACCATCCGTACGGCGACCCTTGATCTTGGCGTCCGTGCCAAGAGTCAGACTGTCTCTGATGACGAAGTGAAAAATTTCTACGATCAGAACAAGAGCCGTTATCTGGCACCAGAGCAATTCAAAGTCAGTTATATCATGCTGGATGCGGCTTCTATCATGGATAAAACCAAGGTAGATAACAATGATATCGCGGCTTATTACGAGCAGCATAAAGGCGAATTCACGCAGCCGGAGCGTAAAAAGTACAGCGTTATTCAGCTGAAAACCGAGGCGGATGCTAAGGCAGTGCTGGATCAGTTGAAGAAAGGCGCTGATTTTGCGGCGTTGGCTAAAGAGAAATCCACCGACATCGTTTCGCGTCGTAACGGCGGTGATTTAGGCTGGATGGATGATGGCTCCACGGTCGATGAAATCAAACAGGCAGGCCTGAAGCAGAAAGGCCAACTTTCTGATGTTATCAAATCTTCCGTGGGCTATCTGATTATCCGCTTGGACGATATTCAGGCGCAGCGCGTCAAAGCGTTGGATGAAGTACGTGCTGATTTGGCTGAAAAGGTAAAACGTGAGAAATCACTGGATGCGTTTTACGCTTTGCAGCAGAAGGTGAGTGAAGCGGCCAGCAACGATAATGAGTCGCTGGTTTCTGCTGAGAAAGTCGCCAATGTCAAAGCCGTTCAGACCGACTGGTTTACGCGTGACAATGTACCTGCCGCATTGAATTTCCAGCCGGTTACTCAGGCGATTTTGGGTGGTTCTCTGGTGGGTGAGAATGGCACCCCGGGTAACAATTCCGATGTGATCAGTGTCGAAGGTGATCGTGCGTTCGTATTGCGTGTGACTGACCACAAACCGGAAGCAACCCAGCCGTTGGATAAGGTGCGCGATCAGGTCGTACAGTCGCTCAAACGCCAGAAAGCGGAACAACAGGCCAGAGTTGACGCAGAAAAGATTCTTGCTGATCTCAATCAGGGGAAAACCGATAGCATGACTGCCGCTGGTCTGAGTTTTAGCGCAGCGAAAGTGATATCTTCGATCGGCCAGACGGATGCGCTGTCAGAGACGGTGTTTGCGATGCCACAGCCGAAGAAAGATAAACCGTCTTACGCTGTCGCGCAGGATCAGGCAGGCAATATCGTACTGGTCGCGTTGGATGCGGTGAAACCGCACGCTTTATCGGACGATCAGAAGAAACAGTTCGGTAACCAGATAGAGCAGAGCTCGGTGGGTGCACTGTTCGATACCCTGCTGACGAGTCTGCGTAGTCAGGCGAAAATTAAGCTCGGTAACGCGGCACAAGAAGTGCAATAACCCCCGCAGCGTTTTGCAACTCACTGCAACATTCAAAGGCCGCTTTCGCGGCCTTTTCCACATTTTTAGTTTGCTGTTTGCCGTGTATTGAGCGCTCGGGCATTGTAGCCGTGCTGTCAAACACAAGGAGGAAACAGCATGAAAAACTCAGGAATCAAAGCGTTATGTTTTATGGTGGGGATGGGCCTTGCGGGGATGTCAACGTGGCTTCATGCCTCTCCCACAACAGCTTCGCTGGAAAAAACTGGCGTGAGCGCAGCAAAACCTACCTCGTCGGAACATAAACCTGAAAAAGCGGCTAAGCCATCGGTGGCAACCGATGAAGAAGAAGTAAGTATTAACAAGGCGACAGCGGAACAACTGGCTGCGGCGCTTAATGGGGTGGGGCTGAAAAAAGCACAGGCGATAGTTTCTTATCGCGAGCAAAACGGGCCATTCACCCAAATTGAGCAACTGCAGGAAGTACCGGGGATTGGCAGTGCGCTAATCGAACGTAATCAGTCACGTTTGCGTCTGTAAGTACGTTTATCGTCAGAACGTGTTGTTGAGGGAACGGTTTTAGTACGAGGGTAAACGTCAATGTGAAAAGCCAGTACCAGACAAGCATTATCTTGTCTGGTACCTGACAGGGTTATTTCAGCCCGGTTTTTTTCTTCATGGCGGCCATAACTGCGGATGGATTCTGGCGGTACTCCGCCAGCCCTTTCGCTCTCAGGTGACACGCAGCACATTGCCCGCATCCTGTTCCTTTAATGCCGTTGTAGCAGGTGAGCGTATGGTTTTGCACGGTATCAAGCTGTTGATAGTAGTCTGCCAGTGCCCAGGTTTCTGCTTTGTTGAGCCACATCAGCGGGGTGACAAAACGAATGTCTTTGGCCAAACCCAGGGCTACTGCCTGGTTCAAGGCCTTAACGAATTCGTCCCGGCAGTCTGGATAACCAGAAAAATCGGTTTCACAGACACCGGTAATAACAGTCTCGGCCCCCACCTGATAGGCGTAGATCGAGGCCAATGTCAAAAAGAGGATATTTCGGCCAGGAACAAAGGTACTTGGCAAGCCATCGCCCGTGGCATCAAACTCGGGTACAGGAATATTGTCACGCGTGAGGCTACTCACAGCCAGTTCATTGAGCAGATTGACGTTCAGTACCTTATGCGCTCTGGCTCCCAGTGTACGAGCCAGCTCGGCAGCAACGTCGATTTCAGCACGGTGGCGCTGCCCGTAGTCAAATGTGACGCAGTGAACTTCATCGTACTGCTGCAATGCCTGTATCAGGCAGGTGGTAGAGTCCTGACCACCACTAAAAACTACAACTGCACTTGTCATTCTTCTCTTCCCTCATGCATGGGTGCTGCCAGTCGGCCGCAATCCGCCAAACTTATTCTGGCGGATACTGTACTTGTTCTGGTGGTTATAGTACTTGAAATCCCGATGCAGTTCAGTGCGAGGGAGTGCAGCCGACCAGAATACCATCAGGAAAAGGGATGCCCTTCGTTCAGTTGCTGCAAGTAGGGCGTGACATCACCGATATGATTTTTTACCCAGTCTGGATTGTAATAGGTATCGAGGTAACGCTCACCGCTGTCACACAGCAGGGTAACGATCGCGCCACGGCGTCCTTCAGCCACCATTTTCCCAGCCAATTGCAACATGCCCCATACATTGGTTCCGGTAGACGGGCCGACTTTACGTCCCAGAATTTTCTCCAGCCAGTACAAGGTGGCGATGCTGGCGGCATCAGGTACTTTCACCATATCGTCGATTACGCCGGGGATAAACGAGGGTTCGGCGCGTGGGCGACCAATCCCTTCAATACGGCTGCTGGATGTTCCGATGAGAGTCCGGTCCTGCTGGTGATAGCAGTCATAGAATACCGAGTTTTCCGGGTCTACCACCACCAACTGCGTATCCAACCCTTTGTAATGGATATAGCGGCCGAGCGTAGCAGAAGTACCGCCAGTACCGGCGCTCATGACCAGATAGTCAGGGACAGGAAACGGTTCACGCGACATTTGCCGATAGATGCTGTCCGCAATGTTGTTATTACCGCGCCAGTCAGTAGCCCGTTCAGCATAGGTGAATTGATCCATATAGTGGCCGTGCAGCTCTTTGGCCAGCTCTTCGGAGGCGGCATAGATCTGACAGGATTGTTCGACAAAATGGCAGTTGCCGCCGTAGAACGCGATTTGTTCGATTTTTCGTTTGGCGGTGCAGGATGGCATCACAGCAATAAACGGTAATCCCAGCAGGCGGGCGAAATACGCTTCTGACACAGCGGTACTGCCAGATGAAGCTTCAATGATCGGCGTGCCTTCTTTGATCCAGCCGTTGCATAAGCCGTACAGGAATAGAGAGCGTGCAAGGCGGTGTTTGAGGCTGCCGCTTGGATGGGTGCTCTCGTCTTTGAGATAAAAATAAATACCGGGGTAATCCGGCAGAGTAAGGCGAATCAGATGAGTATCTGCCGAACGTTGAAAGTCTGCCTCAATTGCACTAACGGCGTCGCGTACCCAGGTGGTGGTCATGTGATGTTGTCCCGCTGAGAGAAAATTATGTTCATGGAATGTCCCACCACCTTAACGGGCGTGTATCAGCCTTGGGTGGCATACGATGTAGCGTATCGGGTTTTGCAGAAAAAAAGGTTGCCTTTTTGTTTTCGAAAAGCGCTAATGAGAGAAAATTTTTCTCTTTTATGTCGCTATGATGGATAAAACCGATCGTATGCTGCTGTCGCTGTTACAGCAGGATTGTACCCTTTCACTGCAGGCGCTGGCTGAAGCGGTGAATCTGACTTCGACACCGTGCTGGAAGCGGTTAAAGCGGCTGGAGGATGACGGATATATCAAGTCCCGGGTTGCGTTGCTGGATAACGAAAAGCTGGGGCTGGGGCTGACGGCATTTGTGTTGTTGAAAACCCAGCAGCATAACAGCGCCTGGTATCAGACGTTTTCCCGGTTTGTCTCCGAGATGCCGGAAGTGCTGGCATTTTACCGCATGGCAGGCGAATACGACTATCTGATGCAGGTTCAGGTCGCTGACATGAAAAGCTATGATGCGTTTTATAAACGTCTGGTCAATGGCATACCGGGGCTGGTTGATGTGACATCCAGTTTCGCGATGGAATGTATAAAACAGACTACCGCCTTGCCCCTCCAGGTATAAAATTTATTCACCATACACTTTATGTATAATGACCTGTTTACCGCATTCTACTTTGCTATGTAGCTAATGGATTGAAACCGCGTGAGACTTTTTGTTCAACTGGGATGGTATTTCCGCCGTGAATGGAAGCGCTATCTGGGGGCAGTCATCCTGTTGATTGTGATTGCTATCCTGCAATTGCTGCCGCCCAGACTGGTTGGCATTATCGTAGATGGCGTAACGCAACACCAAATGACCACGGCTTCCGTACTGTGGTGGATTGGTGGAATTCTGCTGATTGCCTTACTAACGTATCTGCTGCGCTATTTCTGGCGTATCTGGTTGTTTGGTGCGGCCTATCAACTGGCTGTTGAACTGCGAGAAGCGTTCTACCGGCAACTGAGTCGTCAACATCCCGCCTTTTATCTTCGCCATCGTACCGGAGACCTGATCGCACGCACGACCAATGACGTGGATCGGGTGGTATTCGCTGCGGGTGAAGGCGTATTGACGCTGGTGGATTCACTGGTCATGGGCTGTGCGGTGCTGGTGGTCATGAGTACCCAGCTTAGTTGGCAGTTAACGCTGATAGCGTTGGCACCAATGCCATTGATGGCGATTATTATCAAACGTTATGGCACCCAGTTGCACCTGCGTTTTAAAGACGCGCAGGCCGCGTTTTCCTCACTCAATGACCATGCTCAGGAAAGTCTCACCAGTATCCGCATGATCAAATCGTTTGGTCTGGAGGATCACCAGTCTGGCAGTTTTGCCAGGGTGGCGGCTGACGCCGGTCAGAAAAATATGCGAGTCGCACGGGTAGACGCGCGTTTTGACCCCACGATTTATATTGCTGTCGCCCTGTCTAATTTGCTGGCGGTCGGGGGCGGTAGTTGGATGGTGATACAAGGTTCTTTGACTCTGGGGTCATTGACCAGCTTTGTGATGTATCTCGGGTTGATGATTTGGCCGATGCTGGCGCTGGCCTGGATGTTTAATATTGTCGAGCGCGGCAGTGCCGCTTATAGCCGCATTCGCCAGCTCTTGTCCGAAGCGCCAGTGGTTGAGGATGGGACTCAACCCTTACCCGCTGAACCCGGAACGCTGGTGGCTGAGATTACGGCCTTCCACTACCCAGAACACTCAGCAATGGTGCTTAACGATGTCCGTTTTACATTGACGCCCGGCAAAACACTGGGGCTTTGTGGGCCAACGGGTTCTGGCAAGAGTACGTTGCTGGCACTGCTATTGCGCTATTTCGATGTCGAGCAGGGGCAGATTACTTACCATGGGCAGGCATTGCATCACCTCCAGTTGGACGCGTTGCGAGCGCGTTTTGCGGTGGTTGGGCAGACACCTTTCCTGTTTTCGGATTCTGTCGCCAGTAACATCGCGTTGGGGCGTCCTGAGGCATCCCAACAACAAATAGAAGAGGCAGCGCGACTGGCAAATGTTCATGACGATATTCTTCGCTTGCCACAGGGTTACCAGACTGAGGTGGGCGAGCGTGGCGTGATGCTGTCTGGCGGTCAAAAACAGCGTATCGCTATTGCTCGTGCCTTGTTGCTGGAAGCCGAAGTACTGGTGTTGGATGATGCGTTATCGGCGGTAGATGGCCGTACAGAACATCAGATTTTAAGTAACTTGCGCCAGTGGGGGCAGAAGCGAACCCTGATTATCAGTGCACATCGCTTGTCGGCGCTGGTCGATGCCGATGAGATTCTGGTGTTGCAGCAAGGGCATGTGGCGCAGCGTGGCGATCACGCACATCTATCGCAGCAAACGGGATGGTATCGCGATATGTACCGTTATCAGCAACTGGAAGCCGCATTAGATGATTCCCCCCGTGAGGAGCAATCAAGTGAATAATCCTCGTGCATTATGGCCAACGTTAAAACGGTTGCTGTCTTACGGATTACCGTGGAAGAAAACGGTAGGAACCGGCGTGTTGTTATTATGGATTGCGGCGGGGGCTGAGGTAGCAGGGCCGGTTTTGGTCAGTTACTTCATCGATCACCTGGTCAGCAAAGGCGAGTTTCCGCTGGTGATAGCGGCTGGCCTGGCGGTGGGATATGTGTTGCTGCAAGGGATGGCTGCTTTGTTGCATTACGTTCAGGCGCTGATGTTCAATCGGGTAGCTGTTGGCGTCGTGCAGCAGTTGCGCACGGATGTTATGGACGCGGCCCTGCGTCAGCCGCTGGCGGTGTTCGATACCCAGCCGGTAGGGCAACTCATCTCCCGGGTGACCAACGATACCGAAGTTGTGCGCGATCTGTATGTCATGGTCGTGGGCAGCGTGTTGCGTAGCGCCGCATTGATTGGGGCGATGCTGATTGCCATGTTTAGCCTGGACTGGCGTATGGCGCTGATAGCCACGGCTATCTTTCCAGCTGTTGCGATGGTGATGGTGATTTATCAGCGTTACAGCACGCCAATTGTTCGCCGGATGCGTAGCTATCTGGCGGATATTAATGACGGCTTTAACGAGTCCATCAGCGGCATGAACGTCATTCAACAGTTTCGTCAACAGATGAGATTCGGCAAAAAGCTAAGTGATGCAAGCTGGGCGCATTATAACACCCGGATGCAGACGCTGAGGCTGGATGGGTTTCTGTTACGCCCGCTATTAAGCCTGTTTTCGGCACTAGTGATGTGTGGCTTGTTGCTGCAATTCGGATTCAGCGCGGTCGGTTCTATTGGCGTCGGGGTGTTGTATGCGTTCATCAATTATCTGGGGCGATTGAATGAACCTCTGATTGAGCTCACCACCCAGCAATCGATGCTGCAACAGGCTGTTGTTGCCGGGGAGCGCATTTTTGAACTGATGGATGGTGCCCGACAACAGTACGGTGACGATACTCGCGCACTGGAAAGCGGTCGTATCGATATCGAGCAGGTGACGTTTTCTTACCATAAAGATAAACCGGTATTGCACCACATCGAGTTGCATGTGCCGGATCGGGGATTTGTCGCGTTGGTGGGGCATACCGGTAGTGGTAAAAGTACGCTGGCAAGTCTGTTGATGGGGTATTACGTTCCAGATAGTGGTGAAATCCGTCTGGATGGTCGTCCATTGTCGGGGTTATCGCATCAGGTGCTGCGTCAACATGTGGCTATGGTGCAACAAGACCCGGTTGTGCTAGCTGACTCCATGTTCGCGAATGTCACGCTGGGGCGAGATATCAGTGAGGAAAAGGTCTGGCAGGCGCTGGAGGCGGTGCAACTGGCCCCGCTGGTGCGAGACATGCCAGAAGGCATTCATAGTCGCATTGGCGAGCAGGGCAATAACTTGTCCGTGGGACAAAAACAGTTGCTGGCGCTGGCCAGGGTACTGGTAGCGGCCCCCCGGATCCTGATTCTGGATGAAGCGACCGCCAATATTGATTCCGGTACGGAACAGGCTATCCAGCGAGCGCTGCGACTGGTGCGTTCCCACACCACCTTGGTGGTAATAGCACATCGCCTGTCAACCATTGTTGAGGCCGATAACATCCTGGTATTGCACCACGGTAAAACGGTGGAGCAGGGAACACATGAACAGTTGTTGGCGAAAAACGGTCGCTACTACCAAATGTATCAATTACAGCAGGCGAGCAGAGAACTGACCCTTTCACAGTCACATGATTCTGCGGAACTGATCTCCCAGGCACCATGACTGCCAGTATCGGGCAGCGTTTCGCACCATAATTTGGCAGAGCTTTCCTTACTGTGCAGTGTCGTGCACTGAAAATAAGCGTGATGCACTGTTTTTGTGCGTCTCGCGCTCCTGTTTTTCCCGTTCATTGTCCATACTTTATTCACTCCTCTTCTTTTCTGTCTTTAAAGCATCGCGTTTCGTCACTTTTATGCGGGTGCTGCCGTTATGGCACACGATTTGCTTTAAGTGATGTGTGGACATATTGAGAGTGACGGGCACAAGCCTGAACTTACATAGTTAGGGGGATGAGGATGAAACTGGTTACTGTAGTCATTAAACCGTTCAAGCTGGAAGACGTTCGTGAAGCACTGTCTTCTGTAGGCATCCAGGGGCTCACCGTCACTGAGGTGAAAGGGTTTGGGCGTCAGAAAGGGCATGCCGAGTTGTATCGCGGCGCAGAATACAGCGTGAACTTTTTGCCAAAAGTGAAGATCGACATCGCGATCGCTGACGACCAACTGGATGAAGTTATCGATGTCATCAGCAAGGCTGCTTACACCGGTAAGATCGGCGACGGCAAAATTTTTGTTGCAGAACTGCAACGCGTCATCCGTATCCGTACCGGCGAAACTGACGAAGCCGCATTATAACAATTACCTGATTTAGCCTTATTAAATAGGGATGAATGAAAAAATGAAGAAATTTTCCTTGTCGTTAGGTTTAGGTGCGGCAGCCATGCTTCCGACATGGGTTATGGCGGATACGCCAGCACCTGTAGTAGACAAAGCGGACAATGCGTTCATGATGATTTGTACCGCGTTGGTACTGTTCATGACCATTCCTGGTTTGGCATTGTTCTACGGTGGTCTGATTCGTAGCAAAAACGTACTGTCTATGCTGACCCAGATAACAGTGTCTTTTGCCCTGGTGTGCATTCTGTGGGTAATTTATGGTTATAGCGTGGCATTTAGCACGGGTAGCCCGTTTTTCGGCGGCCTGACTAACTTCATGCTCAATGGCATTGATATCAACTCAATCAGCGGTACTTTTTACCAGTTCATCCATGTGGCTTATCAGGCGTCCTTTGCCTGTATTACTGTGGGTCTGGTGCTTGGTGCGCTGGGTGAACGTATTCGTTTCTCAGCGGTACTTATCTTCTCTACACTGTGGTTCACCTTGTCTTATCTGCCGATGACCCACATGGTCTGGGGCGGCGGCTATCTGGCGGCCGATGGTGCACTGGACTTCGCTGGCGGTACGGTGGTGCATATTAACGCGGCGGTTGCGGGTCTGGTTGGTGCATTGCTGTTGGGCAAACGCGTTGGTTTCGGTAAAGAAGCGTTCAAACCACACAATTTGCCAATGGTTTTCCTGGGTACTGCGATTCTGTATATCGGCTGGTTCGGCTTTAATGCTGGTTCTGCCGCTGCCGCTAACAATATTGCTGGCCTGGCGTTCCTGACTACAGTGGTGGCGACTGCCGCAGCGATTCTGGCCTGGGTTGTAGGCGAATGGATTACTCGTGGTAAACCATCGCTGTTGGGTGCTTGCTCTGGTTGTATCGCCGGTCTGGTTGCCATTACGCCCGCTGCTGGTACGGTCGGTGTCGGTGGTTCCATGGTGATTGGTTTTGCCGGTGGCTTTGCTGGCCTGTGGGGCGTGACCGTGCTGAAGAAATGGCTGCGTGTTGACGACCCTTGTGATGTGTTCGGTGTGCATGGCGTTTGCGGTATCGTTGGGTGCTTGCTGACGGGTGTGTTTACAGCGTCATCACTGGGGGGTGTCGGTTATGCGCAGGGCGTGACAATGGCGCATCAGGTATGGGTTCAGCTGTTTAGCGTGATTGTTGCCATCGTATGGTCTGGTGTTGCAGCGTTCATCTCCTTCAAGGTTGCGGATATTGCTGTTGGTCTGCGTGTACCGGAAGAACAAGAACGCGAAGGTTTGGACGTCAACAGCCACGGCGAAAACGCGTACAACCAGTAATCTTTCGTGTTCAGTATCGGTAACGGAAAAATACCGGTTACCATTATGAAGCAAACAAAAAACCACCTTGAAAAAGGTGGTTTTTTTATCGCTCAACTTTATCTTTCGACATCACGGGCATTACTGTCCATGCCGACGGATGACGCCTTCCTGCACGCTGGAGGCGACCAGCACGCCTTCGCGGGTATAGAACTGGCCGCGTACAAATCCGCGAGCACCGGAGGCTGAAGGGCTTTCGACAGTGTAAAGCAGCCAGTCATCAAGCCGGAACGGCCGATGGAACCACATCGCGTGGTCAATCGTCGCGACTTGCATTCCCCGCTCAAGGAATCCGACACCATGTGGCTGTAGTGCCGTGAGCAGGAAGTGGCAGTCAGAGGTATAGCCGAGCAGATACTGGTGAGTCCGCTCGTCATCCGGCATGGCGCCGTTGGCTCGACACCACACTTGCCTGACCGGGGGCGCGGCTTCGCCTTTCAATGGATTGTGGAATTTTACCGGACGAATTTCGATAGGCCGGTCGTTAGTAAACACCTGCCGCATAGCAGGAGGAATCAACGACTCCATGCTACGGGCAATGTCCTGCTCTGAAGGAAGCGATTCTGGCGGTGTGACGAGTGGCATGTCGCTTTGATGCTCAAAACCACTCTCCCGAGTCTGAAAAGACGCCGTCATGTAAAAAATCGAACGTCCGTTCTGAATCGCGCTGACGCGTCTGGCGCTAAAACTGTTGCCATCCCGTAGGGTTTCTACGTCGTAAATGATCGGTTTCTGGCTGTCACCGGGGAGTAAGAAGTAACTGTGAAACGAATGGACGAAACGCTCTGGCGGCACGGTCTGCTTGGCAGCGGACAACGCCTGGCCGACCACCTGACCGCCAAATACCTGGCGTAATCCCAGATCCTGACTTTGGCCACGAAATAGGCCTTCTTCGAGTTTTTCCAGATTTAGCAGGTCGAGAAGTTGTTGTAATGCCTGACTCATAGTTCTGCCTTTGGAGTAATGTGATTACGCACGTCAATTCATTGTCTAAGGAACCTAATTCCATCAAAACAAATCAGTGGAGTTTGGGATAGCGATGAGCGTTGCCATAACTATCGGAATTTTCCACCATAATTGTCATGCAGGTTGGTTCATACTTCTTAACGGATGCAGTCAACTGACTGCCATCCTGAATAGAATAATTAAGGAGGCTTAGCCTATGAGATTATGGCATATCTTTAGCGGTATTACGGTATCGATCGCGCTCAGTGGGTGTGTTAACAACCATAGCGTTGCTCCTGAAAACCATAATATTGCGCCTGAAACAACTGCACCGGCAATGCGGCAGACCCAGATGCTTTCTCAACCTGTTAGCGGCATGCCTGCTGTTACCGGCACAGTGAATATTCGCCAAAAAATCGCGTTGCCGCCTGACTCAGTACTGACGGTGACGGTATCTGATGCAACGATCCCGGATGCACCCTCGAAAGTGATTTCCCAGCGCGTAATCCGTACAGAAGGTCAGCAAGCGCCATTCCGATTCGTATTGCCTTATAACCCCTCGGAGATTCGGCCGGATGCGCGTATCCTGCTTAGTGCCGCTGTCGCAATAAATAACCGGGTGACACTGATTACTGAGCATGTCATGCCTGTGGTCACGAATGGTGTGAATAATGCCGATCTGAACCTGATACCGGTTCCGGCGGTGCCTGTTCCTGCGAAACCCGCCGGGTTTCTGACACCGAACACAGAAACGACAACACCTGATGACGCTTCAGGCTCGTCACCGCCGTTGTATTAATCTCAATTACCGTTATTTTTCGCTGGCGGTGTGTTGTCTGTTAAATATCTTGCATATACCGCCAGCGAAATCTATCCAGATCGATTTTCCCTTCTGAATTCAGCATGACGCCTTCAGCCTGAAGGGCTGACTTTTGGCGCTGAAAATCCGGGCCGGTCAGCGAGATCTCACCTTTTCGGTTAATCACCCGATACCAGGGCAATTGGCTGCCTGCAGGCAGCCCACGCAATATGCCGCCAACCTGACGGGCCGCACGTGCTGAGCCAGCAAGATGCGCGACATCACCATAAGTAACGACACATCCGTAAGGAATCGCGGCGATAACGTGAATGACACGCTGGCGGAAATTATCCGATTCAATAGTCATGGACAGGCTCAGAAGGTGTTAGAACGGGTAAGGGGATAGATAATATTGAGTATAAAAGCTGGCGATGAGTAAGAAAACAGCGGTTAAGCGCGGTTTCCTTGCAATTGCTTAGTCCATCACCGATAATGCCCCCGCTTCGCAACTGCGGAGCTGTCAATGGAGGCCCCGTTGGTTCTCCCGCAACACTAACCTGTGGACCCGGTCAGGTCCGGAAGGAAGCAGCCGCAGCAGGCGACGTGTGTGCCGGGATGTAGCTGGCGGGGCCTCCACCATTTTATACCTTCCTGATGTTGTCACCATTTTCTTTCCCCCGCCGTTTAACCATTAGTAAAAAAATTGAATGTTTAACCTTTGAGGTAAAAACAATAAAAATTGATAAGACGATGGTTAAATTAATAGTGAGAGAGGGAGGTAATAATAAATAAGGAAAGTCTTAAGTCAAAATGCACACTTTTTGTTACAAAAGCTGTGGTTTTCTGGCGCTAAAAAACAAAGGCCGATAACATATCGGCACAGTGTATTCATGTATTAAGCCGCTGTTTTTAGTGCTTATCGAACGTATTTCCACACGGCAGTTGGCACTTTGTCGTAAAGCTTATTCATCGTTAGCTCAGCCAGACGATGGTCTGCAGCTGAATAGAACATTTCAAGTTCGTCGTTAGAAAGCTCGTACTTGTTTTTTTCTATAACACGCTCAAGCGTGTCGATGGTTGTACATTTACGCAAACGCATTAAATAGTCGATTTTTTTCATAGTGACCTTGTTAATTTTCCTGGATTTAAATTAAGTATGAAACAAATTATTGCTTAAGTTTTTACTACCGTACAGACGCTCTTTTCTGAGAACATTCTGAATAATTGCGACTTGGATTTTTTCCATTTCTGCAACTCTGAATCATTTATACCGTAGTTGCTGAAAAGAATATAAGTATCGTCCAGGTATTTTTCAACCCGCTCACACAGCGCCGCTTCATGCGGATATTTTATTTTGTAGGTAACAACAAATGCCGCAATGTGTTCGATAAGTTCGTTTAGTTGAAGATTGACCGCAGAGGTCGGATCATTCACCCAGCCACGACTGCTGTCACCTAATGTTGCGATACTTTCGTCGTGCAGATTTTCACACAAGAATCTGAGTTGGGCAATATCATAATGTTGAGGTGTGTACTCATCCATTTCTATCCCTCCGTAAGCTACGATTCAATGTCACTTAGGGCTACCACTTGGCCAGACAGGTGGTGTGATGAAGTGCAGAAGATAGAATGCCCCTCAGTATGCCTCAATGTCCCTTAATCTTAAGACGAACAGGGGTAACACGGTGAATGCCGGAGAATGATGCAACGTCACTGTCAACAATCATTCTGAATTCATTATAGCAAAAAAGCTAACAGTTATGATGTGGTCGAACCATCTTTATGACGATGGCTGTCATCGGTGTAGGCTGCTTCCGGTGTGCCGTGATATATTTATCGGCCACTGAAGCAAGTATATTTAATTTTTTTCGGCGTTAGCAAGAATCACTGTGTTAATTATTCTTTCTGGCTTGTCTTTATTTGTAAAGATTTTGAAGATGTGAAAACGCTCTTATTTTATCCTTTTGTTTTTAAAAGAAATTGGAAAAGTGGTCTGATGTGATGGTCGGTGCGACGATGCGCACCTTCCGATAAGTTTTTAGCTAATAATAATTAGCGTTTTTTCTTTTTCCTACCTTGTACTGCGTTGAAGCGTGGGTTTGTTTTACAGATGACATAGACGCGCCCGCGCCGTTTGACCACGATACAGTCTTTGTGGCGAGTTTTGGCACTGCGAAGAGAACTTAATACCTGCATGGATAATTCCCCCTATTACGATTTGAGAAAGCGGCCGAAACGCTGTTGAAAGCGCGCTGCGCTCCCTTCTTTGGCGTATTCTTTCTGTTTGCCGGTGTAATACGGGTGAGACGCGGAGGAGACGTCGATAGTAACGTATGGGTAGGTTTCCCCCTCGTATTCGTAAGTCCGGTCAGTTTTGATGGTGGAGCCGATTTTATAGAACACATTCTCACTGGTATCGTGGAACAGCACAGTACGGTAGTTAGGGTGGATACCCACTTTCATAATGACCTCAATTGTTACGTTATAACATACCGCTATTTTGCGCCTTTCAGGAACAATGATCAACGCTATGGTTTGTAGGGATTGGTGAGGTGGGGGAGTGTAGGGTTTGTTCGCTGTGTTTGTCGCGCATTAAAAAAGGCCGCATAGCGGCCTTTTGAGAAGAGATATCACGGTTTAGTGACTGGTTTGTGAGTGCTCGTGATGCGGCTCGTTGTCGTCTTTCTTCTTGCCGAAGCGTCGGCGAACGACCACAAAGAACACCGGTACGAAATAGATAGCCAATACGGTGGCGGTGATCATCCCACCCATTACACCGGTACCGACCGCGTTCTGTGCGCCGGAACCTGCACCGGTACTGATGACCAGCGGGACCACACCCAAAATGAACGCCAGCGATGTCATCAGAATGGGACGAAGACGCATACGCACCGCTTCCAGCGTAGCTTCTACCAGGCCTTTTCCTTCTTTCTCCATCAGGTCTTTGGCAAACTCGACGATCAGGATGGCGTTCTTGGCGGACAAACCGATGGTGGTCAACAGACCCACCTTGAAGTAGACGTCGTTTTCCATTCCGCGCAAGCCCGCCGCCATGACAGCACCGAACACGCCTAATGGAACCACCAGCATAACCGAGAAAGGTATTGACCAGCTTTCATACAACGCCGCCAGGCACAGGAAGACCACGATGGCTGAGATGACGAGCAGTGCCGGTGCCTGGTTACCCGCCAGTCGTTCCTGATAGGACATACCCGTCCAGTCGAAACCAATACCTGGCGGTAATTGCGAAGCCAACTCTTCCATCAGTGCCATCGCTTCCCCTGTACTCTTACCAGGCGCCGCTTCACCCACCAGTTCCACTGACGGCAGACCGTTATAACGCTCCAGACGTGGTGAACCGTATTCCCAGTGTGCCGACGCAAACGCTGAGAACGGTACCATCTGATTGGACGTACCACGGACATACCATTTCTGGATATCGCTGGGCAGCATACGGTATTTGGCGTCAGCCTGAACGTACACCTTTTTCACCCTGCCACGGTCAATAAAGTCGTTGACGTATGTGCCCCCGAGTGCGGTAGACAGTGTGGCGTTGATGGTGGCAATCGATACGCCGAGTGATTGTGCTTTTTCCTGATCAATTTCCAGGCGGTATTGCGGTGTGTCTTCCATCCCGTTAGGACGAACTCGCACCAGCGTATCCGGATGTTGGGCGATCATACCCAGCAACTGGTTACGGGCGGCCATGAGCTTATCGTGACCAAGGTTATTCTGATCAATCAGCTCAAAGTCAAAACCACTGGCGGTACCCAACTCGACAATAGCCGGTATGTTGAACGGGATAACAATCGCTTCTTTGATTTGCGAGAAGGCACCAAAAGCACGACCGATAATGGCATCGACTTTGTTGGCTGCCCCTTTACGTTCATCCCAGTCTTTGAGGCTGGCGAAGGATATCCCCATGTTCTGACCACGACCAGCGAAGCCGAAGCCGTTAACGGTAAAGACCGATTTTACGTTGTCTTTCTCGTTATGCAGGTAGTAGTCACTCACCTGGTCGAGCACCTTCTGAGTACTTTCCTGAGTGGCACCTACCGGCAACTGAACCATCGTCAGCAATACGCCCTGGTCTTCTTGCGGCAGGAAGGAGCTGGGGATTTGAGTAAAGGCAAAGCCCAGGCTCGCGACCACAAGTAGATACACCACCACATAACGGCCTGTGCTACGCAGAATATTGGCGACACTGCTGGTGTAGTGATGGGTACTCTTATCGAAAAGACGGTTAAACCAGCCGAAGAAACCTTTTTTCTCACCGTGGTTGGGCACGGGCTTCAGGATAGTCGCACACAACGCCGGTGTCAGCATCAATGCTACCAGTACCGACAGCACCATGGCGGACACGATGGTGATGGAGAACTGACGGTAGATAGCACCGGTCGAACCGCCCGAGAACGCCATTGGGATAAATACCGCAGACAGTACCAGTGCAATACCTACCAGCGCGCCCTGAATCTGCCCCATGGATTTGCGGGTTGCTTCCTTGGGAGATAGCCCCTCTTCCGACATCACACGCTCTACGTTCTCGACCACGACGATGGCGTCATCCACCAACAGACCGATGGCGAGCACCATGGCGAACATGGTCAGCGTGTTAATCGAGTAGCCGAAAGCGGACAGGATGGCGAACGTCCCCAGCAATACCACTGGCACGGCAATAGTCGGAATCAGTGTGGCTCGGAAGTTCTGCAAGAACAGATACATCACCACGAACACCAACACGATGGCTTCAACCAGCGTTTTCACCACTTCGTAAATAGAGATTTTTACGAACGGTGTGGTGTCATACGGGTAAACCACTTTCAGACCGGCAGGGAACGTCGGCTGCAATTTGGCGATTTCCGCTTTTACCGCTGTGGCGGTATCCAGCGCGTTAGCACCAGTGGCGAGCTTAATCCCCAAACCAGACGCCGGGCGGCCATTGTAACGAGCGATAGTGGTGTAGTTTTCTCCGCCAAGTTCGATGCGGGCAACGTTATTCAGGCGAACCTGTGAACCATCCTGATTGACCTTAAGCAGAATGTTGCCGAACTGCTCCGGTGAATTAAGCCGGGTTTGCGCAATGATCGAGGCATTCAGCTTTTGGCCAGGCACTGGCGGGGTACCGCCTAACTGACCTGCGGCTATCTGGTTATTTTGTACCTGAATCGCCGTAACGACATCGCTGGTGGTGAGCTGGTAATTGTTCAGCTTGTCTGGATCAAGCCAGATACGCATGGCGTACTGTGCACCGAACAGCTGTGTATCGCCCACACCGCGTACACGGCTAATTGGGTCTTTGATGCTGGAACCGACAAAGTCAGCGATATCCTGCTGGGTGACACTATTGTCATCGCTGACAAAACCTAACACCATCAGGAAGCTGCTGCTGGATTTCTGCACGCTCACGCCTTGCTGCTGTACTTCCTGTGGCAGCAGAGGCATGGCCAGTTGCAGTTTGTTCTGCACCTGAACCTGAGCAATATCCGGGTTAGCATCGGCATCAAATGTCAATGTGATCTGCACGGTACCTGACGAATCACTGTTGGAGGACATATACAGCAATTTGTCGATACCGTTCATGTTCTGCTCGATCACCTGCGTGACGGTATCTTGCAGAGTCTTCGCATCAGCCCCCGGGTAGGTCGCTGTTATCTGAACTGCCGGTGGCGCGATGGTCGGGTACTGCGCAATAGGCAACTTCAGGATTGCCAGTGTCCCGGTCAACATCACCATAATGGCGATGACCCAGGCAAAAATCGGGCGATCTATGAAAAACTTGGCCATGGATTACCGGCTCCTGTTAAGACTTAGCGGGTTGAGACTGCGGTTGCTGCTGCTGCGCATTGCCTGCGGTCACTTCCTGCGCTTTAACCTGCATACCCGGTCTGATTTTTTGCAGGCCTGTCACGATGATGCGATCACCCGGTTTGACGCCCGAGGTGATAAGCCATTTATCGCCAAGCGCCTGACCGGTAGTCACAGGATGGACTTCCACTTTATCGCCTTCACCAACGACCATCACCGTAGCTTCGCCACGCGGTGTACGGCTAACGCCCTGCTGTGGAACCAGGATGGCATTCGGATTCACGCCAGCATCCATTTGTGCGCGAACGAACATGCCTGGCAACAGGTTGTGATCCGGGTTGGGGAACACTGCACGCAGCGTGATAGAGCCCGTAGTCTCGTCGACAGTGACGTCAGAGAATTCCAGCGTACCGGTCTGGCTATAGCGCATTCCGTTATCCAGGGTCAGATGAACGTTAGCTTTGCCATTGGTTTGTTGTAACGCACCGCTTTCCAGCTCTTTTTTCAGATGCAGGAAATCGTTAGTGGATTGAGTGACATCCACATAAATCGGATCCAACTGCTGAATGGTTGTCAGCGCCGTCGTCTGGGCATTGGAAACCAGAGCACCTTCCGTGACGGTGGATTTTCCTACCCGGCCAGTAATTGGGGCGGTTACGCGCGTATAGTTCAGGTTGATCTGGGCGCTGTCGAGCGTCGCTTTGGCGGCAGCAACGGCGGCTTCATTCTGGCGCGCCGTCGCGACAGCCTGATCGTAATCCTGCTTACTGACGTAATTGGTGCCGAGCAGCGGTTTGTAGCGCTTAACCGTTAACTCTGCAATTTCAGCATTCGCCTGAGCCTGAGACAGGGCAGCCTTAGCGTTGTTGTACTGGGCCTGATAGGTCGCCGGATCAATCTGGTACAGCGATGTACCCGCTTTGACATCGCTGCCTTCAACAAAGTTACGCTTGAGAATAATACCATTTACCTGAGGGCGTACTTCGGCAATACGATAGGCGCTGGTGCGTCCCGGCAGTTCCGTGGTGATATTCAGAGTTTGTGATTTTATCGTAACGGTGCCGACTTCCGGTGCGCCCCCCTGATGGGCACCCCCTTTAGAGGCCTGATTGTCACATCCTGTGAGTACGAGGCCGCCAGAAAGCATCAGCATTGTTGCCAGAGGCGTAAGCCTTCTGTTTTTATTCATAGGTAAACCCCAAGTATCCGATTTTTAATTGACCAATGGATCACATGCTATTAAACCCATTGCTGCGATAAATTCAGGTCCGTGCTATGTTACATACATCCGTGAATGTATGTAAATCTCGCTTCTCTTTAAAGTCAGCGCTATGGCACGAAAAACCAAACAACAGGCACATGAGACCAAACTCCAGATTATGGACGCGGCGATGCGTCTGTTTTCTGAGCATGGTGTTTCCTCAACATCATTGTCTGATATTGCGACCGCTGCTGGCGTGACACGTGGTGCTATTTACTGGCACTTCAAAAACAAAGCTGAACTGTTTGATGAGATATGGACGCGGTCCGAGTCCAAAATTTCTGACTTTGAAGCTGAGTATCAGGCAAAATTTCCTGACGATCCACTGCATGTGCTCAGAGAGTTGCTAATTTATATCTTGAGACTGACGGATTCCGATAGTGAGTGGCGATCGATGATGGAAATTATCTTTCATAAGTGTGAGTTCGCCGACGAGTTACTGCCTACATCCAATGCCCGTAAAGATCTCTACTTCGATTGCTATAACAAAATAGAAGTCTCGCTGATAAAGTGCATTTTGCAAGGCATGTTGCCAGCGGATCTTAATTCCCGGCGTACAGCGGTGATCATACGGGCTTATCTGTCGGGAATTATGGAAAACTGGTTGTTCCTGCCGGAAAGTTTCGATTTGAAGAATGAAGCGCCTTATCTGGTGGATGGGCTGATTGATATGCTGCGTAGCAGTCCTGCCCTGCGCCAGATAGGCAAGAGTGCCATATAAGTGACGTGATAAACGCAATCAGTATAAATAGAGACAGAATAGAACCTCATAAACACCACCTGACATACCTTGTCTTTCGGCAGACGTGATAAACTGCGTTATCTCTGTAAAACTGATGATGCATCATGAAGCGCTGTGCCGCCATTTCTGGTTTATTTCCTATTTCGCTCCGCTCTTTTTCCGATATCTGCTCCTTTATTCGTGCTATGAGTGCACGATGCAGTCGCCGCTGTTTGCCGGGTATCTGGGTCGGCTTATTTGGCATCCTCCTGCTGCAACCCGCATTAGCTGCGGGTAACGATTTGCCCAGTCGGGCTGAGATCCAAAACCGTCTTGATATGCTGAATAAGCAAAAAAGCCTGACTTCGGTAGACAAACTGAGCCAACAGGATCTGACCCAGACACTGGACGTGCTGGACTCTATCGATCGCGTCCGGCAGGAAACCAACCAACTGAAGCAACAGGCGGCACAGGCACCAGCCAAACTTAAGCAGGTGAATGAGGATCTGGTGTCGCTGGGCGGCGCGGCACCGGTGCCCCAGCAATCGTTGGAGCCGCTAGCGTTAAAGCAACTGGAAGCGCGCCTGAATGAAACGCTGGACGATTTGCAGTCAGCACAGGAAAACCTTTCTACTTACAACAGCCAGTTGATCTCGCTGCAAACCCAACCAGAGCGGGTGCAAAGCGCACTGTATGCCGCCTCTCAACGCAGTCAGCAGTTACGCACTCAACTCAGTGGACTGGATCCCTCACAGGAGCCGTTGCGGCCGAGTCAGCAAGTTTTGCTGCAAGCGGAGCAGGTGCTGGTCGGTCTGCAAATGGAGCAACAGCGCAAAAGTTTGGAAGTGAATACCACGTTGCAGGACTTGCTGCAAAAGCAGCGGGATTACACCGCCGCGCAGATAGGCCAACTGGAGCACATGGTGCAGACGTTGCAGGGCGTGATTAACAATAAGCGCCTGACGCTGTCGGAAAAAACGGCCAAAGAGGCACAGAATTCCGATGAGCTGCAACGTATTCAGGAAAACCCGCTGGTGAAAGCGGAAATGGAAACGAATCGTCAACTCAGTCAGCGTCTCATTAAAGCAACGGAAGCGGGAAATACGCTGGTTCAGGAGAGTATTCAGGTTAAAAACTGGCTGGATAGGGCTACGCAATCGGAACGTAACCTGAAAGAGCAGATTACCGTGCTAAAAGGCAGCCTGTTGCTGTCGCGTATTCTTTATCAGCAACAGCAAAATCTGCCGTCGGCTGATGCAATGAGCGATATCAGCGCGCAGATAGCTGACCTGCGTCTGGAGCAGTTTGACATTAACCAGCAACGCGATGTGTTGTTTCGGGGAGATGAATATATCCAGCAACTGGTCGCGCACACTAACACCTCCGTAGATGGTGAAGTGACGGATGCGCTGGAACAGATTCTGGATATGCGCCGCGAGTTACTCGATCAGCTCAATAAACAACTCGGTAATCAATTGATGCTGGCGATTAACCTGCAAATCAGCCGCCAACAGTTGATGAGCGTTAACAATTCACTGCAACGAACCCTGACCCAGCAAATTTTTTGGGTGAGCAGTAATAAGCCGATGGATTGGAGTTGGCTGAAAGATTTGCCGTCGGCGCTGAAACAACAGGTCAAAAACCTGCATTTCACCCTCAAAAATGGGCAACTACGCCAGGGGCTCATGGATTCGCTGCTGCTGATTATCCCGGCAATGGTGATAGTGGGGTTGCTGTGGTGGCGGCGCAAAAGTATCGATGCCTATATGGGGAAACTGGCGGATGACGTGGGGCAACTCAAGCGTGACAGTCAGTTGCATACACCCAAAGCTATCTTGCTGTTGATCCTGCGAACCTTGCCGGGTGTGCTGGTGATTCTGTCGCTGGGGCTATGGCTGAAACGCAGCGATAACCAGATCAGCAGTTTTGCCTGGTTGCTGAGTGAGCATTTAGCATTGTTTTGGGGGGTCTTCGCCACGGCTTGCCTGAGCCTTAAACCGGGGGGCCTGAGCGAACGTCACTTTAATATCCCGGCGTCCCGCTGTGCGCATTACCGGCGTCAGACGGTGCGACTCGGCGGTGCACTACTGCCGTTGATGTTCTGGTCTGTGGTGGGTGAGAAAGCGCCACTGTATCTGGTGGATGATGTTATTGGGCAGAGTGTGATGGTCTGCAACCTGTTGTTGCTGACCATTCTGGTGTTCCCGGTGTGTCGTGACTGCTGGCGCGAGAAAGAACGTCATACCGTGCAATTGATAGTCGTCACCATGATGGCTGCCATGCCGCTGTTCCTGATCGGGTTAATGCTGAATGGGTTTTTCTATACCACATTGCGACTGGCCAGCCGCTGGATTGACAGTCTGTACCTGTTGATCGTCTGGAATATTGTGTATTTCGCGACTATTCGTGGGTTAAGTGTGGCGGCTCGTCGTCTGGCTTATCGCCGCGCGGTGGCACGACGCCAGAACCTGGTCAAGGAAGGCGCGGAAGGTAGTGAACCGGTTCCAGAAGCGCCGCTGGCGTTGGAGCAAATCAGCCAGCAGTCTTTGCGCCTGACGACCATGGTGCTGTTTCTGGCGTTCTCCGGTGCGTTTTACTGGATTTGGGCAGACCTGGTCACTGTTTTCTCTTATCTGGATAGTATCACGCTATGGCATTACAGCACGGCGAATGCCAGTGGTACGGTCTTGCAACCGGTCACTTTGGGTAACTTGCTGGTGGCACTGGTGATTGGTGGTGTGGCGTATGTGATGACGCGTAACCTGCCTGGTTTACTCGAAGTGCTGGTGCTCTCGCGCATGCAGTTGCGGCAGGGCACCTCTTATGCCATCACGACGATACTGACCTATTTTATTACGGCGGTTGGGGCTATTACATCACTCAGTTCCCTCGGGGTCTCCTGGGACAAATTGCAATGGCTGGTGGCGGCATTATCGGTGGGGTTAGGGTTTGGCTTGCAGGAAATTTTCGCCAACTTTGTCTCGGGGCTGATTATTCTGTTCGAACGGCCGGTGCGTATCGGCGATACCATCACGATCGGGGCGTTCTCCGGTTCAGTCAGTAAGATCCGCATTCGGGCCACCACGATCACCGATTTTGACCGTAAGGAGGTGATCATTCCGAACAAGGCGTTCGTGACCGAGCGTTTGATCAACTGGTCATTGTCCGACACCATTACGCGCGTGTTGATCCGTATTGGTGTTGCCTATGGGTCTGATCTGGATAAGGTGAAAGAAATACTGCTACAGGCCGCGCGCGACAATCCACGCGTGATGGCGGATCCGGAACCACAGGTGTTTTTCCTGTCATTTGGCGCGAGTGCGCTCGATCATGAGCTGCGTTTATATGTGCGTGAACTGCGCGATCGCAGCTATACCGTTGATGAATTGAACCGCACTATCGACAGACTGTGTCGCGAGAATAATATCAACATTGCCTTCAACCAGCTTGAGGTGTATCTGCACAATACGCAGGGCAAAGAAGTACAGGAAATATCCCGCGTGCTGACGCCACCGCAGAATGAGGGTGAAACCCGGTAGCCGCCGGTTGTGGCGACTTAAAAGGGGAATGGAACCGGGGCAGGTGGTCGACCTGCTCCGGTGTCAGGCCGGTGTTTGCGCGGGAGCGTTGGCTTTTAGCTGATAATCCCGGCGGACGATTTCCAGCGCGGCCAGTACCACCTCTGGCTCAATGTGATTGTCTTCCAGCAGCATGATGAGATCGACCGCCAGTTTAACGTCTGGCGTTTCGTTTTCCAGCGACATGATTTTTCTACCTCACTCCGATCCTGTTTTGTTTTTTCTAAAACATAGCAGAAAATAGTGAACTACGGTCAATATCCCTGTTCCTGACGTTCAATCTGCCGTTCCAGTTTTGAGAGCGCCTGGCGGCAACGAGTCAGGCGGCCTTCCAGCGCTGCCAGTTCGCGTTGCAGGCGCTGTTGTTCGCTGAGCGTACTTTGGGTTGCCAGCAGGCTCTCCCTGTCCTGAATCATCGCCAGTAGTCGACGCTCATAACCCTGATATTCAGCCAGCTTTTGATAACGGTCCTGCGGTGCTGGCGTTGTGGGTTCATGTTCCCGTAATGGCTGCGTCGCCAGCTCTCGCTGGAGCGCTGTCATTTGTGTCAGCAATTTCTCGGCCATGAATGCGACCCTGTCCTGACGCTGTTCCTGCACATACTGTTGCAGATGCTGGTAATTAAGGCGGATTTCGTCGAGATAATCACCGAGCCTGGTACCGTAACAGCTGAAAAGCTGACGGTCAAAACGTGACCGGGGAGCTTGTCGCGCGGCAATCGGTTCGACGGCTTGCGCCAGCGTATCAATCTGGCGTGTCAGCACGGCCAGCAATGCCTGTGTATCCATGTCGTCTCCTCCGTCGCTTTACCGCTGTATCCGTACGTTGCGGCAGGGGAATAACGGGCCGGTTCAGTGTGTGCTGAAAGCCGGTTTGCCGCTGTGGAATTTGAAATCGTTGTCCGGGCTGGTAATCAACCGTGCTTCTGTCTGCGCGAAAAACGCGATACGCGCGCTAATATCCTGTCCGGCAATCTGTTGTGCCAAAGCAAGGTAATCCTGATAGTGCCGTGCTTCGGAGCGCAGTAGTGAAATATAGAACTTGCGCAGGCTCTCTTCCAAATGCGGAGCTAGTCTGGCGAAGCGTTCGCAGGAGCGGGCTTCGATAAAGGCACCGATAATTAACTTGTCCACCAGCGCATCCGGCTCATGTGTTTTCATGTGTTGCGTCATGCCACGCGCGTAACGGCTGGCGGGTATGTTCTGGTAAGAAATACCGTGTTGCTCCATGACTTCCAGCACCTGATAAAAATGGTGTAATTCTTCACGGATCAACAGCACCATTTTATCGATCATGTCCTGACTGTAATGGCAGTTGGCGCGTGCGGTAATCTGCCGCGAAATCAGCGCATTGGCTTTCAGCGTCTGCATGTCGCCCACTCCCCGAAAGGCAAACTTCTCATACGGGGCAATCCACTCCTGCAATTGATGCCTGATATCCTGCTCGACAGCATAACGTCGGAGCAGAAACAGCGCGCTTTGGGCGGCTTTCAACTCACACAGTACGTGGTCGCGCAACAGCGTGGGCAGGTTTTCCGGTTTGCGGGCTTCGTCAATCCACTCATCGGGTGTAGTGGCCTGAAGAAAGGCGTGAATCGGGTCGAGGATGGAATGTTCAAACATGTACGACGATGGGTTGAGTTAACGTGGCGGTATGATACAACGTTTCCTGTGGATTGCGATCGGGTCAAGCGGGCCGGGCTGCCGGGGCCGATAAAGGCGGGGAAGACAAGGAGGCGATATGTATCGGATAGTGTTGATAACCGTAGGGTGGCTGGCGGTGGTGCTGGCAGCGCTGGGCGTGGTGTTGCCGTTGCTGCCGACTACGCCGTTTTTACTGCTGGCGGCCTGGTGCTTTGCCCGCTCCTCACCACGGTTTCACGACTGGTTGTTGTATCGTTCCTGGTTTGGTAGTTACCTGCGTCACTGGCAACAGCACCGTGCCCTGCCTCCGGGCGTCAAAGTCAAAGCAGTTATCGTGGTTATCGCGACCTTCTCCTTGTCATTGTGGCTGGTGGAAGTCAGTTGGGTCAGGGGGATGCTGCTGGTTATTCTGGCGGTGTTGCTGACGTTTATGCTGCGTTTACCGGTTATTGATCCGAAGCAATAGCCTGCGATAAAAATGTGCAGATCCGAGCGGGCCGGTTGCATTTGCCCGTCAGTTTGACTAGATTTGAGCGTTTTCGTGCGCGAGCCGCCATCGTATTTTTTATCGTCAGCGCCTGTAGGCAGCATGGCGAAGCACCGTGGCGGTGTTCAGTGAATATCAGGTTTTATCAGGCACAACATTATGACCGCAACTCAGCAGCCAGAATTAATTAAGAACAGTATCAAGAGTATTCCGGATTATCCCAAGCCGGGCATACTGTTTCGTGATGTGACCAGCTTGCTGGAAAATCCGCAGGCGTATTCGGCGAGCATCGACATGCTGGTTAAACGTTATCAGAACACCGGTATTACCAAGGTTGTCGGTACCGAAGCGCGTGGTTTCCTTTTTGGTGCCCCGGTAGCGCTGGCGTTGGGCGTTGGGTTTGTTCCGGTGCGTAAGCCGGGTAAACTGCCGCGAGCGACGCTGAGCGAAAGTTACGAGCTGGAATACGGCAGCGATACGCTGGAAATTCACACCGACTCTATTACCGCTGGTGACAAGGTGCTGGTGGTTGACGACCTGTTGGCGACGGGCGGCACTATTGAAGCGACCGTCAAACTGATTCGCCGTCTTGGTGGTCAGGTTTCCGACGCGGCATTTATCATCAATCTCTTCGACCTGGGTGGACAGCAGCGCCTTGAAAACATGGGCATCACTTGCTACAGCCTGGTCGATTTCCCCGGCCATTGATGACAGCAGTCTCGCCGATGGCGGCGAGACTGTGTTAGCATCACCTCCTCAATAACTCAACTTCTGCGGTATTGATGAGCTATCAGGTTCTTGCCCGTAAGTGGCGTCCCCAAACCTTTGCCGACGTGGTAGGCCAGGAACATGTCCTGACCGCGTTGGCTAATGGTCTTTCGTTAGGCCGTATCCATCATGCTTACCTGTTTTCCGGTACCCGGGGCGTAGGCAAGACGACGATCGCCCGTTTGCTGGCGAAAGGGCTGAATTGCGAAACCGGGGTGACGGCGACACCTTGCGGTCAGTGCGATACGTGCCGGGAAATAGAGCAAGGCCGATTTGTCGATCTGATTGAAATCGATGCGGCATCCCGTACTAAAGTTGAAGACACGCGAGACTTACTGGATAACGTGCAATACGCGCCAGCTCGCGGTCGTTTCAAAGTTTACCTGATTGACGAAGTGCATATGCTCTCCCGCCACAGTTTCAACGCGTTGTTGAAAACACTGGAAGAGCCGCCTTCGCATGTGAAATTCCTGCTGGCGACCACGGACCCACAAAAACTGCCGGTAACGATTTTGTCCCGCTGTTTGCAGTTTCACCTCAAAGCATTGGATGCCGAGCAAATCCGCCAACATCTGCAACAGGTTCTGGAGCAGGAACAACTGGCGGCGGAGCCACGTGCATTACAATTGCTGGCCCGTGCGGCCGATGGCAGTTTGCGTGACGCATTGAGCCTGACCGATCAGGCGATCGCCATGGGGCAAGGGCAGGTGACGGCCGCTGCTGTCAGCGACATGCTGGGTACTCTGGATGATGAGCAACCGCTGGGGCTGATTGAAGCGCTGGTAAAAGGTGATGGGGCCGGGGTGATGGCGCTGATGGAGCAAGCGGCAGCACGCGGCATTGATTGGGAAGCCTTGCTGGTCGAAACCCTGACGCTGCTGCACCGGATTGCTATGCTGCAGTTGCTGCCATCGGCTCTGGGCGATGAATACCACCAGGTCGCCCCTCGCTTGCGCGAGCTGGCGCGGGTTGTCCCGCCTTCGGATGTGCAACTCTACTATCAGACATTGTTGGTCGGCCGCAAAGAGCTGCCGTTTGCACCTGATCGTCGTATGGGTGTGGAAATGGCGCTGTTGCGGGCATTGGCGTTTCACCCCAGTCAGGTGATTGCTGAACCGGTTCCTGTTAGCGCTTCGCCGCTCGCACCTGCGGCTGGAGTGCCTTTAGCGACTGAGCCTGTCCGTACGCCTGCATCAGCACCGGTGGTCGGTGCTGTACCGGCTGCACCCAGCGCCGAGCCGGTGGTAAGCCATGCGCAGCCGGGGGGGAGCGAATCCTCTTCGCCTTCAGCCTTGCCGCCAACGCAGGAAAGTAATTTGCCGGATGCGACCGCACAACTGTTACAGGCGCGTAGCCAGTTACTGAACCGGCAGGGAAATCCCCCCGCAAAAAAGGCTGAACCGGCGGCGTCAGGAAAAACGCGGCCGGTAAACTCGGCACTGGAGCGTCTGGCGTCAGTGACCGAGCGTGGCCAGCAGCAAATGGCTGCCAAAGCGGTGGCGCAGGACGAGCAGAAAAAGCAAGAAGCGTATCGCTGGCGGGCGCAAAAGAAAGCTGCGGCGACGGAAACCGAGCCAGTGACGACGCCTAAAGCGCTGCGTTCGGCATTGGAATACGAAAAAACGCCGGAGCTGGCCGCAAAGTTGGCGGTAGAAGCGATGGCGCGGGATGCCTGGGCGGCGGAAATCGATCGTCTGACGCTGCCGAAACTGGTACAACAGCTGGCGCTTAATGCATTTAAAGCGATGCCGGAAGACGGGGTGATTCATCTGCACCTGCGTTCTTCACAGCGTCATCTGAATTCAGCGGCGGCGCAGAAAGCGCTGTCGGAGGCACTGGCGGCGCATTATGGACGCGATATCAGCCTGACGGTTACCGAAGACGATACGCCGACGGTGCTGACACCACTGGAGTGGCGACAGGCCATTTATGAAGAGAAGCTGGCGCAGGCGCGTCAGTCCATCCTGTCTGATACTAATATTCAAACGCTACGGCGTTTCTTTGATGCGGAACTGGACGAAGAAAGTATCCGCCCCGTTTAACCCCGCTGCCCATCGGCAGCCCGAAAGTGGTAGAGAGAGCGATATGTTTGGTAAAGGCGGTTTAGGCAATCTGATGAAGCAAGCTCAGCAGATGCAGGAAAAAATGCAGAAAGCGCAGGAAGAGATTGCCAATCTGGAAGTGACCGGGGAATCGGGCGCAGGGATGGTAAAAGTGACGATTAATGGCGCTCACAATTGCCGTCGTGTTGAAATCGATCCGAGCTTGATGGAAGACGACAAAGAAATGCTGGAAGACCTGATTGCGGCAGCATTCAATGATGCGGCGCGCCGTATCGCTGAAGTTCAGCAGGAAAAAATGGCTTCGGTTTCCAGCGGTATTCCGTTGCCACCCGGCTTCAAGATGCCGTTCTGATGCAAACCAGCCCGCTTCTTGAAGCATTGATGGAGGCGCTGCGCTGCTTACCCGGCGTGGGGCCAAAATCAGCACAACGCATGGCGTTCCACCTGTTGCAGCGTGATCGCAGCGGGGGGATGCGTCTGGCGCAGGCGTTGACCCGTGCCATGTCGGAGATAGGCCATTGTGCCGATTGTCGGACTTTTACCGAGCAGGACGTGTGCAGTATTTGTGCGAACCCGCGCCGTCAGCAGAACGGTCAGATTTGTGTGGTGGAAAGTCCGGCGGATATCCACGCCATTGAACAGACCGGGCAGTTCGCGGGTCGTTATTTTGTGTTGATGGGGCACCTGTCGCCGCTTGATGGCATTGGCCCTGGTGATATCGGGCTGGATCGGCTGGAAGAGCGTCTGGCGGCGGAAACCATCAATGAAGTGATTCTGGCGACCAACCCGACGGTGGAAGGCGATGCAACGGCGAATTACATCGCCGAGCTGTGCGCCGAACACGGGGTCATGGCCAGCCGTATCGCCCATGGCGTTCCCGTCGGCGGTGAGCTGGAAATGGTGGACGGCACCACGCTGTCTCACTCACTGGCCGGGCGTCATCCTATCCGGTTCTGATTTTTACCACCGTCAATCTCTATGGCCGTCACCCGACGGCCTGTTTGCCTCAGCCGTCTTCTGTATCGCCAATTGCACATCCCCCCTTGAAACTCTGACGGTTAATCCCCATCTGTTGCTCATCCTCCGTTGAATCAGCCTGAATAAATACGTATTGAGGGAAGTAATAATGAGTATGAAAGGCCAAGAGACCCGCGGCTTCCAGTCAGAAGTCAAGCAACTGCTGCACTTGATGATCCATTCGCTGTACTCCAACAAAGAAGTGTTTCTGCGCGAATTGATCTCCAACGCGTCCGATGCCGCGGATAAACTGCGTTTTCGTGCACTGTCCACTCCAGACTTGTATGAAGGTGATGGAGAACTGCGCGTTCGGGTCTCTATCGATAAAGAAAAGCGCACTCTGACCATCAGTGATAACGGTATCGGCATGAGCCGCGATGACGTTATCGACAATCTGGGGACGATTGCCAAATCCGGTACCAAGGCGTTTCTGGAGTCTCTCGGTTCTGATCAGGCAAAAGACAGCCAGTTGATCGGCCAGTTTGGTGTCGGGTTCTACTCCGCGTTTATCGTCGCCGATAAGGTCACGGTAAAAACCCGTGTGGCGGGTGCCGATGCCGAACAGGGTGTGTTCTGGGAGTCAGCCGGTGAAGGCGAATACACCATCGCAGATATCGCTAAAGCGCAACGTGGTACCGACATCACCCTGCATCTGCGCGAAGGCGAAGATGAGTTTCTCGATAACTGGCGGGTGCGCTCAGTCATCAGCAAATATTCCGACCACATCGCACTGCCGGTAGAAATTGAATCCCGCACGGAAAGTGAGGAAGAGGGCGGTGAAGAGACCGTCACTTGGGAGAAGATCAACAAGGCTCAGGCACTGTGGACCCGCAACAAGTCAGACATCAGCGATGATGAGTACAACGAGTTTTACAAACATATCGCCCATGACTTTACCAACCCACTGAGCTGGAGCCACAACCGGGTAGAAGGAAAGCAGGAATACACCAGCCTGTTATATATTCCTTCCCAAGCTCCTTGGGACATGTGGAATCGCGATCACAAGCATGGTCTGAAACTGTATGTGCAGCGCGTATTCATTATGGACGATGCCGAACAGTTCATGCCGAACTACCTGCGTTTCGTCCGTGGTTTGATAGACTCCAATGACCTGCCGCTCAACGTATCCCGTGAAATTCTGCAGGATAACCGTGTCACGCAGAGTTTGCGTACGGCGTTGACGAAGCGTGTGCTGCAAATGCTGGAAAAACTGGCTAAAGATGACAGCGAAAAATACCAGACGTTCTGGAGTCAGTTTGGCCTGGTGTTGAAAGAAGGCCCGGCGGAAGACGGTGGCAACCGTGAAGCCATTGCCAAACTGCTGCGTTTTGCGACCACCCACAATGATAGCGATGCACAGACCGTATCGCTGGATGACTATATCAGCCGCATGGTGGAAGGTCAGGACAAGATCTATTACATCACTGCTGACAGCTATGCTGCGGCCAAGAGCAGCCCGCATCTGGAACTGTTCCGCAAGAAAGGCATTGAGGTCCTGCTGCTCTCCGATCGTATCGACGAATGGATGATGAGCTACCTGACCGAGTTTGACGGTAAATCGTTCCAGTCGGTTAGCAAAGCTGACGAATCGTTGGATAAGCTGGCAGATGAAGCCAACGAGTCACAAAAAGAAGCAGAAAAAGCGCTGGAGCCATTTGTCGAGCGCGTTAAGACGTTGCTGGGCGAACGGGTTAAGGAGGTTCGTCTGACGCATCGCCTGACCGATACCCCGGCGATCGTAACGACGGATGCCAATGACATGAGCACCCAGATGGCGAAGCTGTTTGCTGCCGCCGGGCAGCAGGCACCGGAAGTGAAGTACATTTTTGAGTTGAATCCGGAACATGCACTGGTGAAACGTGCTGCTGACACCCAGGATGACGCGCAGTTCGGTGAGTGGGTCGAACTGTTGCTGGATCAGGCGCTGTTTGCCGAACGTGGCACGCTGGAAGACCCTAACCAGTTTATCCGCCGTATGAACCAACTGCTGACCGCCTGATTGGCACCGTTAGCATGATAAGCGCCCCGGTTTACCGGGGCGTTTTTTATCAGCCTAAGGCCAAGTCTTCGGGGGTAATGAGGGTTTGTTACCATATCGGTTTCCCGCCTGACGCCCTGTCGTCTACACTCTCAGAGTCGGCTGAAAAGCCATGCGCCATCACGAATTTCAGCTTTGCCGCGCCCGCTGAAGCGAGCCCGTTCCTTGAGGAAGCGCCTCCGGAATGGTATGGTTTAGCGTTTTTCAAATTTTTTTTAAAAAAACTACATAGCAAGGGGAATTACGCAATGCGTATTATTCTGCTGGGCGCTCCAGGCGCAGGCAAAGGTACTCAGGCTCAGTTCATCATGGAGAAGTATGGCATTCCGCAAATCTCCACCGGCGATATGCTGCGTGCAGCGGTAAAGGCCGGTAGCGAACTGGGCAAGCAGGCAAAAGAGATCATGGATGCGGGTAAACTGGTGACAGACGAACTGGTGATTGCCCTGGTTAAAGAGCGTATCGCACAGGATGACTGCCGCAATGGTTTCCTGCTGGATGGTTTCCCGCGTACCATTCCTCAGGCTGACGCGATGAAAGAGGCTGGCATTGCCGTCGATCACGTCATTGAATTTGATGTGCCGGATGAGTTGATCGTTGAACGTATCATCGGCCGTCGCGTACACGCGGCTTCCGGTCGTGTGTATCACGTGAAATTCAATCCGCCCAAAGTGGAAGGCAAAGATGACGTGACCGGTGACGAGCTGACTATCCGTAAAGATGATCAGGAAGACACTGTGCGTAAACGTCTGGTGGAATACCACCAGCAGACCGCTCCGCTGGTGAACTACTATCAGCAGGAAGCGGCAGCTAACCACACCCTTTACCACAAGATTGATGGTACCCGTCCGGTTAACGATGTCAGTGCAGAACTGGCTCGTATTCTGGGCTGATCCCGTTTTTCGCAGGCGCTGCCATCACTGGCGGCGCTTCTTCTTTATCCCCTGACAGTCCCTTTCGCTGTTTTCCCTATTCGACAGCAGGATAACAACGGCGTTTTCAGCCAACAGTTTGCCCCGATGAGGGAATATCGTTCCTGACAATCGCTGGTATCGGCTTTAACCTCGCAGCCTGCGGTTCCTCATCGCCCTGTTTCCGCTACAATGTGGTTTCACCCTCGTCTACACATGATGCCGAAGCGACAGTAAAGGAAAACGTTGATGAAAAAAGAGAAACGCGGTGTGTTGATGGTGAATCTGGGGACGCCGGATGCACCGACGCCGCAAGCGGTAAAACGTTATCTGGCCGAATTCCTGCATGACCGGCGTGTGGTTGACCTGACCCGGCTGATATGGTGTCCGTTGCTGCACGGTATTATTCTGCCGACCCGTTCGCCGCGAGTGGCGAAACTGTATCAGTCGGTGTGGATGGATGAAGGTTCGCCACTACTGGTTTACAGCCGCCGACAGCAGCAGGCGCTGGCTGCAAGCCTGCCGGATATCCCGGTAGAGTTGGGGATGAGCTATGGCTCACCGAGCCTGAAGTCCGCACTGGAGGCGTTGCTGGCGAAGGGCGTTACCGAGGTGACGGTATTGCCGATGTACCCACAGTATTCCTGCTCCACCACTGCGGCAGTGTGGGATGGTGTGTCCGCGCTGTTGCGTAACCGGCGACAAATTCCAGGCATTCGCTTTATTCGTGATTATGCTGAGCACCCGGCTTATATCGAAGCGTTAAAGCACAGCGTTGAACAGTCATTTTTACAGCATGGTGTACCGGATAAGCTGGTGATTTCCTTTCACGGCATTCCACAGCGCTACGCTGATGAAGGTGATGATTATCCTAAACGTTGTGCCGCTACGGCACAGGCATTAGCGGTGGCACTGGGATTATCGTCAGAGCAAGTGATGATGACCTTCCAGTCTCGTTTCGGTCGTGAGGCCTGGTTGACGCCTTATACCGATGAAACAATGCAGGCGTTGCCGAAGCAGGGTGTGAAACGAATCCAGGTAATTTGTCCCGGCTTCGCGGCTGACTGCCTTGAAACGCTCGAAGAGATCAAAGAGCAGAATCGGGAGATCTTCCTGCACGCGGGCGGCGAGTCTTTTGAGTATATTCCCGCGCTGAACGACGCGCCGTTGCATATTGCACTGCTGGCGCAACTGGTCGGTGAGCAGGGATAAAACGATATCGGTGAGGAAACGTCAGGCACCGAGGGGTGCCTGACAAGAGACCGCCTAGATTGGACAGGCTTTGGCGGCGACGATCTCATCCACGTCCAGCATCGTTATCATGGTTTCGGCGATTTCCCGCTCGCCCATCACAACGTGGTCGGCACCGTGCTCAGTGATATAGGTGACTTCATCGTCATAGTGCGCTCGGGCAATAATTTTCAGGTCTGGACGTTTGGCTCTTGCCGCTGCCACAATTTCCCCGGCTTCGTACCCGTTAGGGATCGTCAGCAGCAGCCAACTGGCGCAATCGAGGCGGGCAATGTCCATGATGTCAGGACGGGTCGCGTTACCCAGTACGGTTTTAATCCCCTGTTCCCGCAAGGTATCGACGCGCGCTCGCGATGTTTCAACCACCACCATCGGAATGTCGGCCTGATGCAGCCGGGCGCCGATCAAGCTGCCTACTCGTCCGTAGCCGACCAGGAGCGCATGGTTACACAGATCAACCGGAATCTGCTTTTCTTCTTCGATCGCTTCTTCAACGATCTGCTCTTCAATGGTTTCGTGCCGGGCCAGATAACGTTCCAACAAGGTGAAGAGTAGCGGGTTGAGCATAATCGACAAAATCGCGCCCGCCAGCACCAGATTGCGGCCATTCTCCGAGAGCATACCGAGCGAAATACCGAGGCCCGCCAGAATAAAGGCAAACTCGCCAATTTGTGCCAGGCTGGCAGAGATGGTCAGTGCCGTACGTCTTGAGTGACCGAACATATGCACCAGCAGGAACGCGGCCATCGACTTACCTATCACGATAATCAGCAACGTGGCCAATACCGCCAGTGGTTCACGTATCAGGATCATCGGGTCGAACAACATGCCGACGGACACAAAGAACAGAACGGCAAAGGCATCACGCAAGGGGAGAGTGTCGTGGGCGGCACGCTGACTGAGTTCTGACTCGTTTAACACCACCCCCGCGAAAAAAGCCCCCAACGCGAACGAGACATCGAACAGTTTGACGGCACCGAATGCGATGCCCAGCGCCATTGCCAGTACGGCTAGCGTAAATAATTCCCGCGAGCCGGTACTGGCGCTTTTTGCCAGCACCCATGGCACCACGCGTCTGCCTACCACCACCATCAGCGTAATAAACGCCACCACTTTACCCAGCGTAATCGCCAGATCTTGCAAGAGCTTGCTGGTATTGGCGGTATCGGTTTTCAACATGTCGGCGAACGCGGGCAGCAGTACCAATGTCAGTACCATCGCCAGGTCTTCAACAATCAGCCAGCCAATAGCGATTTGCCCGCGTTGGCTGTCAATTAACTGGCGCTCTTCGAGCGCACGTAGCAGTACCACGGTACTGGCGGTGGACAGACATAAACCAAATACCAACCCCTCAGGCAGACTCCAGCCCAGTATTGATGACAGTCCAGCCCCTAGCAGGGTCGCCATCACTATCTGAGCCACTGCGCCGGGGATGGCGATCGACTTTACCGCCATTAAATCCCGTAGCGAAAAATGCAGCCCAACACCAAACATCAGCAAAATTACGCCCAGTTCGGCAATTTCCGGTGCCAGTTGAGTATCAGCGACAAAACCGGGTGTAAACGGGCCGACCATCACACCGGCCACCAGATACCCGACCAGGGGCGAAATACGCAGTCGGTTAGCCAGAATACCCAGCAAGAAAGCCAGCACCAGACCGACGGCCATCGTGGAGATTAAGGGGGTAGTATTATCATGCATTCCGACTCCTTTACCATGCGTAACGAGAATGGGCGGATATTCCTGAGCCGGCAGCAGGCTGTGGCTCCTGAATGCTTATGTGCTCTGCCGCACCAACCCTTTCCCCATCCATATAACGCCGGTGCTATGCAACGCCAGAGGAGTTAAAACCGTTGAAAAGGCGACAGAGTGAGACATAAATGATGTTTTTCATCTATTTAAACAGTGTAACACATATTTATAGTTAAATTATTGCTTTTATCATTGATATATAGAGCTAATTTAATTTCTGTTTGTGGATAAACCGGATGAAAGGCTATTAGTGACATCACGGCCATGATTCAATGTATGCATTATCAGTCAGATAGTGTTATTGCATTATGATGGTGCCAGCGCATCGTCGTCACAACGCCATAGCGAAAAAACGCCCAGGTTCATCATAGCGTCAACTATCCCGCCCCAACTTGTGTTAGTTTGTGCGTGTGTTTACAAATTTAATGTAACAATCCTATACCAAAATCTATTCGGGGTGCAGGGTGTCATTGCTCGTATTTTGCACGATGCCATAACCTTGGGTATGACGAGTGGATAAGGGATTTTTATTACGGGAGTTGTCATGCATTTTTCTGTCAAAAGTCTGGGGTGCCTGATTGCAGTAACTCTGGTGGTGTCGTCACCTGCTGCACAGGCATGGGAAAAAGATAAAACCTACAACATCACTATCTTGCATACGAATGATCATCATGGTCATTTTTGGCATAACGATTACGGTGAATATGGTCTGGCGGCGCAAAAAACTCTGGTCGATCAGATTCGTCAGGACGTCACCGCTAAAGGCGGCAGCGTATTACTGTTGTCGGGCGGGGACATTAACACTGGGGTTCCTGAGTCAGACCTGCAGGATGCTGAGCCGGACTTTCGTGGCATGAATCTGGTTGGCTATGACGCCATGGCAGTCGGTAACCATGAGTTCGATAACCCACTCACGGTGTTGCGTCAGCAGGAAAAATGGGCGCATTTCCCGCTGCTTTCCGCCAATATCTACCAGAAAAGCACCGATAAGCGATTATTCAAACCCTATGCGCTCTTCGATCGTCAGGGGGTGAAGATCGCGGTTATTGGCCTGACAACGGACGATACGGCCAAAATTGGTAATCCAGAGTATTTCCACGATATTGAGTTTCGCAAACCAGCCGATGAGGCGAAGAAAGTCGTGGAACAGCTACGCAAAAAAGAAAAACCAGATGTGATTATCGCCGCGACCCACATGGGACATTACGATAATGGCGAGCACGGTTCTAACGCACCGGGTGATGTGGAAATGGCGCGCAGCCTGCCTGCGGGGTATCTCGATATGATTGTCGGTGGCCATTCGCAGGACCCGGTATGTATGGCCAGCGAGAATAAAAAACAGGTCAACTATGTGCCCGGTACGCCTTGCGCACCGGATCGTCAAAATGGCACCTGGATTGTGCAGGCGCATGAGTGGGGTAAATACGTCGGTCGAGCTGATTTTACCTTCCGTAATGGTGAGCTGGCGCTGACGCATTATCAACTGATTCCCGTCAATCTGAAGAAGAAGGTAGAGAAGGCCGACGGTACCAGCGAATGTGTGTATTACACCCAGGAAATCAGCCAGAATCCGGACATGGTAAAACTGCTGACGCCCTTTCAGGAAAAAGGCAAAGCACAGCTGGATGTCAAGGTGGGGAGTGTGAATGGCCGACTGGAGGGCGATCGTAATAAGGTGCGTTTTGTACAAACCAACCTGGCGCGCGTATTGCTGTCTGCGCAACTGGAACGCGCCAAAGCTGATTTCGCCGTCATGAGTGGTGGTGGTGTGCGTGACTCCATTGAGTCCGGCGACATGACTTACAAGACCTTGCTCAAAGTCCAACCGTTTGGCAACACGCTGGTATACGCCGATCTGAAAGGCAGCGAGGTGGAAAAATATCTGGCAGTCGTCGCTAATAAAAAAGTCGATTCCGGCGGTTATGCTCAGTTCCTGAATGTGAGTCTACAAGCCGATGGCACTGGCGTTAAGAACGTGAAAATTAAGGGCGAACCACTGCAGTCTGACAAAGTCTACCGTATTGCCACCCTGAGCTTTAACGCTACCGGCGGGGACGGTTATCCAAAGCTGAGTGAGCTGCCGGGTTACGTCAATACCGGTTTTGTGGATGCAGAAGTACTGCGCCAATATGTTGAGGATCATTCTCCGCTACAGGCGGCAGACTATGAGCCGAAAGGTGAGATTGTTTATCAGTAGTGATGGCTTATTAGTAATGATTGCTGGGTCAATGATTCGCATGTAATCGATAAGTCATGTGGCGGTTGCGATCCCGGTATTAACGGGGCAACCGCTACTTTACTTGTCACCTCATGGATCGTGGGTCATGCCTGGACCCGGTTACCCGGTATTTGAGATATTTCGTAAAATAACAGTTGTTATTTTTACTCCCCGATAAATGATGATGGTTTGAATATTTTTTTAACTGCGTTTTTAAAATAATGAAAATATGAAGTGTGTTGATATATTCGCCATGCTTCATTTTACGAGTGCGTTGATTGAATTACCCCCACTTTGACAGCACGATGCATCGCGTTACAAGGCCCAGTCAGTTTCATTCTGGTGGAGCAGAACATAAGCGTATTAAGCTGTAATTCGAATTATTTCGGATATATAACTCACTAATAATTACCTGCCACTTAAAAAGGGTTGAATAGGTCATGAGGTGATAACGTTGACAGTTTTTTATTTTATCAGCTAGGATGGCGCGGCCATAATTCGTTGAAGCGTATGGCTTGAACAATAAATCACACATTACTATTTTTCATATACGATTTATTCAGGAGATTGAATAATGAGAATGACCTCTATTGGCATTTTTATGCTGGCTACCTTGCCTTTTGTCAGTGAAGCAGCAACCAGCATCACGATTGATGCTCTGCGTAATTGTCAGACAGCGCCATTAGTAGACACGGTGTCGGGTACATCGGCTAAATTCTCCTTAGAACCAGGAAGGTATGTTTTATCGCTTGTATCTAACACGATGAACTGTACCAGCTCTTCTGGCTGTATTATTGATACCGTCATGGTGCAGGGTGGGTTTAAAAACGCGCGTTGGGGTGTTTCTGTTACCAGTAATCCGGTTGTGGTAGATTCAACCGGCTCAGCGTTTATCGCCTATGTTAGCGATGACAATTGTTCTGATAATATTGGTCAGGCCACGTTGTTGATACAAAAAGCAAACTAATCGAGTGATGGCCTGTAGCCGAATTAGCTGTCGGGTACAGGCTGATGGTTTGCTTGTTGGGATTAAATCAATTTCCACCGTGAATATAAACGTGTTGTAGTGTTGGTGATGTGTTTATGCATCCAAGATTATTGACGGTGCTCGCTTGAAAATAGCGCCTCATCGGAGTGAATCCTACGGCGTTATTCTTTTCTGTTACTACTGCGCTTATATAGAGAACCTGTTTTTGAGTGAGTGTTTTCTATCTCCTCCCGCCCCTGTATCGTTTCAGGTGATCGTGATCGCATTTCATTATGAAAGAAAATGAGAATGTTAGCCTGAGAACGTTTTAGTCCGGGGGAAATACGTTTTGTTTTCTTTTTCAAATCAGTGATGTCAGCATCAAATTTGCCATATCCTGGGGGAAGGCTTGCTTAACGTTATGATACTGTTGACTCATCGTATTAGGGCGCGGTGCCTGTCTTTTCACCGTGCGACAGCTTACTGAGTGATGTCGGGGGTTGTTATGCCATGCAGAGAGTAAACCGGATTTACTGATGAATACTCTTTTTTATGCTTAAAAAGCATATAAGTAATCTTTATGTTTTCTGCTATTTAAAAGGGGGGTGCTAATTTTATTAGATATAGGGTATGTGATTGGCGAGTGTGGCATAAAAAATTGATAATACAACCTCATAAAAAGGTGTTAAACAAATGAAAATATCTCTTGCCAGGAAGATTTGGCTTCCACTTATCATTAGTTTGTTATGTCTGGCAGGGACGCTGCTTTATGGATCGATGAAAATTAAGCAAGATCAATTATCACTGAGGGAAATGGAGTTAATGCATGTGACTCAGCTGGCGTTGGGGATTGTAAAAACCAATGCTGAGTTAGCCAGCAGCGGAGCGATTTCTTTAGAGGAAGCTCAGCGGCGTGCAATGAGGTCTATAAAAGATTTACGCTATGGTGATTCAGGTTATTTCACCATTCTCAACTCCGAACCCCGCGTCTTAATGCACCCGATTAATGAAAAGCTGATTGGTCAAGGGCCAGATGTAAAAGACGCTAACGGTACCTTTATTTACCGGGATATGGTGGCCGTGACAAAGAACAGTGAAGCGGGTTATACGGCTTACGCTTTCCCCCGTCCCGGTTCCACCGTTGCACAACCTAAAGCAGCCTATAATTTACGCTATGCGCCCTGGGATTGGATAATCACGACCGGGCTGTATATTGATGATATTAATGAGGCGTTTACTCATTCTTTATATAACAACGGCATGATTTTTATCTTAGTCAGCGTGTTACTTTCGCTGCTGGTTTACTGGATAAATCGCAGTATCTTGCGTGTACTGGGTGGTGAACCGTCTTATGCCGCAGAAGTCGTAGAGCGTATCGCGGCGGGGGATTTATCGCATTCGGTGACGACATTGCCAGGTGATAATATCAGCCTGCTGCATGAAATGGAGATGATGCGCAAACAGCTGATTACTGTCATCGAAGATATTCGTGCCGGTGCAGAGGTGATTGATGCCAGTAGTGGTGAGGTGATCGCCGGTAATAGCGACTTGTCCTCTTATACGGAACGGCAGGCTAGCGCACTGGAGAAAACCTCGGCGAGTATGGAGGAAATTACCTCTACCGTTAAACAGAACGCCGACAATACGGAACAGGCCCGCCACCTGGCACATTCGGCACTGGGCATTGCCTCTCGCGGTGGTGAAGTGATGCGGGAAGTGAACGACACCATGGATGGCATTTCTGAAAGCTCAGATAAAATCGCTAATATTACCGAAGTGGTGAATAACATCGCATTCCAGACCAATATTCTTGCGCTGAACGCGGCGGTAGAGGCGGCGCGAGCCGGTGAACAAGGGCGTGGTTTTGCTGTTGTGGCCGGTGAAGTGCGAAGCCTGGCGTTACGCAGTGCGCAAGCCGCTGGAGAGATCAAAAGCCTGATAGAAGAGTCGGTTTCCCGCGTGAATAGTGGCTCGGCGAAGATAAAAATGGCCGACAGCAGCATCAAGGATGTCATCAGCGCGGTGCAGCATGTGGCGGACATTGTGTCAGAAATCGCGACGGCGACCAGCGAGCAGGGCAAAGGAATCAGCTATATCAATGAATCGATCGTCCAGATTGATTCTATCACTCAGCAGAATACCGCTCTGGCTCAACGGGCCGTCGCGGCGGCGAATGAACTGGAAATACAGGCTCAGGGGTTAAAAACCTCGGTTGCCTATTTTAATACCGACGGCGTGGATCATAGCCGGGGGGCGCTGGCGATTGGCCGGGTGTCATCACGGTAACGTCAATCTACTCATAACACTGGCGGCCGGTAGATGGCCGCCTTTTCATCCTCGGGTACTCACTCACCGGGTTTGTTTGATTGGCACTCATTCTTGTCTTCTGGCGGTCTTTTCGGCCCTCTTTTGCCATGTTATGGCGCATCTCAATCACTTGTTTTACAAACCAAATCGTGATCGCCACAACCGTTTTAGTCGGTAGACGGTGATATATTCCTCATAAATGAAACATTGTTTTAGTTGTGGGGTGGTTATGCATAAAGGTGTGGCGTTTTCGTTGCTGGCATCCTGCGCACTAGCAAGTGTGGCGGCTCAGGCGGCTCAGGCGGCTGAAGAGGTGGCGTTCCCGGACCGGGTCTGTAACGTGACGCAGTATGGTGCCGAAGGGCATCGTTTGCAGATTGCGCTGAACACGGAATCTTTTCAGAAAGCGATTGATGAATGCGCCTCTGCTGGTGGTGGCACCGTGCTGGTGCCGGCAGGAAACTATCTGGTAGAACCTTTGTTCCTGAAAAGCAATGTTCGCCTGCATCTGGAAAAGAATGCCACCCTGGTGGCATCGACCGGAGAAAGCGCTTACCGCGCCACCGACAGCACCCGTTACGCCGAAGCGGAAAATGGTTGGCTGCCGTTTATCAGCATTGCCGATGCACAGAATGTCGCTATTACCGGCGAAGGCACTATCGATGGACAAGGTGCGGTGTGGTGGGAGCGCTGGCGTGCGGCGATTCGTGCCACCGGTAAGAAAGGCGGCACTGACCGCCCGCGATTGATTTATGTCACTCGCTCCAGTCGGGTGCTGATTGACGGCGTGACCCTGACTAACTCTCCCAGCTTCCATGTGGTGATGCGCTATGCCCATGATGTCACGGTGAACGGCACCACGATTACTGCCCCCTGGCATGCGCCTAACACAGATGCTATCGACCCAATTGATAGCCAAAATATCCGTATTACCAATAATGTTATCGACTGCAACGATGATCATATCGCTATCAAGGCGGAAAAACCGGACAGTCGCTTCCCGAACGGCGTGGTAGACAATATTTATATCGCCAACAACCTGTTAAAGCAGGGGCGCGGCATTTCCATCGGCAGTGAAACCTCTGGCGGCGTCAACAATGTGCTGGTGGAAAACAACCGTTTTGAAGAATCGATGTACGGTATTCGCATCAAGTCGTTGCGCGGCAAGGGCGGTGAGGTGAAGAACGTTACCTATCGTCATACCCGGATGGTGGATGTCGAGGTGCCGCTGGTGTTCTCGGGTTATTATCAGGCCGCGCCTATCGTTCAGTCCGAGGTGGATAAATTGCTTCAGGCGGGCGGGTTTACGCTAGGCGAACAGATTTATCCGCCGGATACCGAGCCGGTTCAGCCGTTCGATAAAGTGAAAACGCCGCATTTCAGCCAGGTTACCATCGTTGATCTAGAATCAACCGGTCGTAGCAAGGCTGCCGGGTACATTATTGGCGTGCCGGAAGCACCGCTGAGTGGTTTCCATTTTGAACAGGTGCGGATTGACGCTGAAAAAGGATTGCGGGTGCGCAACGCGGAATTGGCGGCTAACGGGCTGACTCTTAACGTAAAACAAGGAGAGGCGTTGCTGCTGGATAAAGGGGCGAACGTCACCCAATAACGTATCGGGAAGTGAGCGCACTTCCCGTGGAACGACGCTTATGAAGCGGTGGCAGAGGGCGACACTGGCCGTGGAACCCTCTGCCGCCGTCTTCTTCCTGATGATTAATATCGCTATGGTCAGTCGTGTTTGGCTATGTCGGCAAACTGGGCCTTCAGTACACTGGCCAGATCAGCCGCGGCCAGTTCGAGGTCTAATCCTCGTTTGCCACCTGAGACAAAAATGGTACTGAATTGCTGAGCACCTTCGTCGATTACCGTCGGCAACAGTTTTTTCTGCCCCAGCGGGCTGATACCCCCGACCAGGTAACCTGTCACCCGCTGGGCTATCTGTGGGTCTGCCATGTCGGCCTTTTTAGCCGCCAGCGCTTTGGCCACTTTTTTCAGATCCAACTGACTGGCGACCGGGGTCACCGCGACAGCCAGCTGTTTGGCATCGCCGTTGAGCGACACCAGCAGGGTTTTGTAAACCTGCTGTTTATCCAGCCCGAGTTTGCGGGCGGCTTCTTCACCAAAATTGGTTTCATCAGCATCATGATGGTAGCTATGAAGCGTAAAGGTGATGTTTTGCTTCTCAAGCAGTTTGACTGCGGGTGTCATAATGTACTGTCCTTGCTTCAAAAGGTGGCCGCATGGGCCTGTAACAAGTCGGGCAGGTTATTTTCACCGTACAAATGCAGGGCGCCGACAGACACAACATAATTTCCCTGCGGCAGCGCGGCCAGTTGCTGTTGCCAGCGCTGATTGCGGTGATTCATCAGCATTTCCGTTATTTCGTTGCTGAATGTGGACGGCACATTGTCCGCCCAGGTTGGTTTGTGATTGAGCCACCAACTGACCATCGTTTGCAACAGGCGCGCGTTGGTATGCCAGTGGATAAGGGTGTCTTCCAAAAGAGGCAATCCACCCTGTGGTAATTGCAGCAACAAGTCGACCTGCTGTTGTTGGCCTTCCAGCTCGATGATGTTCACCCCTCTGTCGCGGGCGGCGTTAATCAACTGGTAATCGACGCCATAATCCGGTCGCAAGCCTAACATCATCGCCTGGCGAGCCTGTAGCATCAGTGCGGCCTGCCAGGCGGGAACCCTATCAATACTGTCGTAGCTGAACGACAGTTCCCGGCATATCTGTTGCAAGCGCTCAAGTGTGGCGGCGTCCAGACGTTCTGCCAACGGGGGCTCTGCGCCAATCGGGTCAAACGGTGAGTCACTGCCAGAGATATCCGCTTCCACGATGAGCGCGGTGGCCTGTTCAAGGCGGCCCAATAATTCAGCGGGTAAGGGGAACATATCCACCGTACCCATGTGAATACTGCCCACCAGATGGAACTGGCGTTGGTTAACGATCTCGACATCCAGCGCCGGGTAACGGTAACCCGCAGGCGCGAGAAGGCCGAGAAACGTCGCAATCTGGCGTATCAGCCGTTTCATATCGACATCTCCGGTAGTGGCGGTTTCGGGTGTCATCTTGCGAACAGACATTATGCCGTCGCAATGAAGACCTCTCGTGCCGTCAGGTTCCCTATGCTAAACGGTTCACCCGGCAAGTTGTATCGCTAATTCGGCATGTCTGCTACGGTCGTGGTAAGAAAAAACGGTGTGAAAGCGGTGCGATGCAGTATATCGAGCGCGGTTCGATAGCACATCGCACCGAGAGAGGTGCCCCGATTCAGCCATGTCCGGTTGGCGCGTCCGGGGGGGTAAAGCGCAGCAGCCGGTTGGCGTTGCTCACCACGGTAATCGACGAGAGCGCCATCGCTGCGCCAGCGACGACCGGGTTTAGCAGGGTGTCCGTTAAGGGGTAGAGCACACCGGCGGCAATCGGAATACCAAGCGTGTTGTAGATAAACGCACCCAGCAGGTTCTGCTTCATGTTGCCCAGTGTCGCCCGGGAAAGTGCCAGCGCATCGGCAACACCGTGCAGACTATGGCGCATCAGCGTCATGGTCGCGGTTTCTACGGCGATATCGCTGCCACTGCCCATGGCGATTCCGACGTCGGCCTGTGCCAATGCTGGTGCATCGTTGATACCATCACCAATCATCGCCACCCGTTTCCCCTGCGATTGCAACTGGCGAATGGCGTCGGCTTTACCGTCCGGTAATACTCCGGCGATGACCTGATCAATACCCGCTTCACGGGCAATGGTCTGGGCTGTCGCTGCATTATCGCCCGTGAGCATCACCAGTTGATAACCCTGTTGATGTAACCGTTGCAGCGCACTCACGCTATCCTGACGCAGGGTGTCCTGCACGGAAAATAGCGCCACTATCTGGCCGTTAGCTGCCAGCAACACAGGGGTCATGCCATCTGTCGACTGTTTTTCCAGCCAGTAACGCGGCGAATTTTCACCGTCAGCCAGTGTGACCTGATGCTGTTCCAGCAACGCCGGGTTGCCGAGCAGCAGTGACGTGTCGCCTGCCTGGCCGCTGACGCCTAACCCCGGCAGGGTGCGAAATTGTGTCACGGTACTGAGTGGGATGCCATCAGCACGCTGAACTATCGCCTGCGCCAGTGGGTGATGAGCGCCTTGCTCCAGCGATGCAGCCCAGCTCAGTGCCTGAGATTCGCTGACACCACCGAATGTATGCAGGGCCACCACACGTGGCTTACCTTCTGTCAGGGTGCCGGTTTTATCGAACACCAGTACATCAAGCTGGCTGGCCTGCTGTAGTGCCTGCGCGTTTCGCACCAGTATGCCCAACTCGGCGGCTCGCCCGACGCCGGAGATTATCGACATCGGCGTTGCCAGCCCCAATGCGCAAGGACAGGCGATGATAAGCACGGTTGTCACGATCACCAGCGTGTACACGAGGTGGGGTTCCGGGCCGACAACATACCAGATAGCACCGCTCAACAAGGCTATCGCCACCACAACCGGTACGAAGACAGCGGAAATCCGGTCAGCCAACTGGCCGATGGCGGGTTTACTGCTCTGTGCCTGACGCACCAGATGAATAATACGGGCCAGCGTGGTCTGGTTGCCGATAGCACCAGCGCGCAGGGTTGCACTCCCATCCTGTACCTGTGTTCCCGCGTGTACGTTATCACCGGCCGATTTCTGTTGCGGGAGTGCTTCGCCGGTGAGCATGGCTTCGTCAACCCACAACTCGCCTTGCTCCAGTTCACCATCTACCGGAATACGGTCGCCGGTGGTCAGGCGCAGCGTCATACCGGTTTGCACCTGCGAAAGCGGAATAACACGGTCACCTTGTGCGGTGACCAAACGGGCGGTGGGCGGCGTCAAATCCAGCAATCGCTCCAGCGCCTGCGATGAGCGTTGACGTGCCCGTTGTTCCAGCGCGTGACCAAGATTGATCAAACCGATGATCATGGCGCTGGCTTCGTAGTAAAGATGACGAGCTTCCATCGGGAAGGCAGTCGGCCACAGGTTGACCGTAATGGAGTAAAGCCAGGCTGCACCGGTACCGAGTGCCACCAGGGTATCCATGGTCGCGCCGCCGTTCATCAGGCTACGCCAGGCATTGCGATAGAAATGCCCGCCAGCGGCGATCATGACCGCCAGCGTCAACACCCCAACCAGTAACCACCCGGTACGATTGTGGTCGGTGAGCATCATGTTATCGCCGATCATGCCCCAAACCATCAGTGGAATACCGAGTGCCAGGCCGAGAGCGGCCTGCCAGCGAAAACGCCGCACCGCCTGACGCGATGTGTGCTCTTGCCGGGCGCGCCGCTCGGCTTCATCAAGGATGATTTCCGCACCGTAGCCAGCGTTTTGTACCGCATCGATCAGCGCCTGATGCGCTACGCTGCCGCTGACCAGTGCGCTGCGTTCGGCCAGATTGACGTGTGCCTGTGTTACGCCGGGAACCCGTTGCAGCGCTGACTGTACCCGGCTGACGCAACTGGCGCAGCTCATACCGCTTAATAACAACTGGACCGTATTGTCATCACTCGCGACGAGGTTGTCGGCTGGCGCGACGCCAGCCGGTAGCGAGTGGGCCGTGCTCAGGTCGACAACGGCACCTGTATCGATAGCGTCGGTGTTTGCCGGAACAGAGGTAAAAGCCGCTGACAGCCTGTCCGGCGAGGTGGCGTCGAATGTCAGCGGCTCAGATTTTGGGTGGTGGCTCTCCGCTGCCAGCGTGGCATGGAAACCGGCCTGCTCAATGGCAGCTACCAGCGTTTGCGGGTCGGCATCACCATAAACTGCCGCCTGTTGCAGGGTAATGTCCGCTGCGGCGACACCCGGTACCGCTTCCAGCGCTTTACGGGTTGATGCCACGCAATGCTGGCAATTGAGGCCGGAGAGTTGCAGGGTAGCATTGGGGATGGCTGGGCTGGCTTCATAACCGGCTTCTTCGATGGCGGTTATCAGTGTTTGGGGATCCGCATCACCGGTAACGTTGGCGTGTTTCAGTGATATATCAACCTGTTCCACATCCGGCCGGGACTCCAGGGCTTTTTTTACCCTGCCGACGCAGTGTTCACAGGATAATCCCTGTAATGAAAGACGTATGGTTTGCGACATAATAATATTCCTCGGTGATCACAGCAGACTGTCAAAGGCATTGACCGCCGTCGTGATTTTGATTAGTTCTAAGCACTACCTGAAGCGTAAACCTTCCAGCAAGGGAAGGGTCAAGGGGGAATCATGAATATCAGTGATGTGGCGAAAAAAACCGGACTGACCAGCAAGACTATCCGTTTCTATGAAGAAAAGGGACTGATGACGGCGCCGCTGCGATGCGAAAATGGTTACCGCAGTTATGATCTTCACCATATCGAAGAGCTAACGCTGTTGCGTCAGGCGCGTCAGGTGGGGTTCACGCTGGAGGAGTGTCGTGAACTGGTCACCTTGTTCAATGATCCGATGCGGCACAGTGCCGATGTGAAAGCCCGCACATTACAGAAAGTGCAGGATATCGAGCAGCAGATAGAAGAGCTTAAGTCGATGCGTCAGCGTTTACTAACGTTGGCAGAGTCCTGCCCCGGTGACAGTAGCGCAGAATGCCCGATCATTACCCAACTGGCAGGGTGCTGCCATACTGGCGCAGGTGGGCAGGGTAAGCACCCACAGCCTTAGAATCTATCCCATGATATTACGCACGCGGCTTGACCTGTAGCGTAATGCCTTCCACGGCGGTGACTTCCACCACGGTGCCAGCAGGCAGGTCTTGCTCCGCCTGGATGCGCCAACTGCTGTCGCCAATGTTGATGCGACCAAAGCCGTTAACCAGCGGTTCGCTCAACGTGGTATGCAGGCCAATTAACTGCTGCCCACGCTGATTGAGCACCGGAGAGGGCTGTTTTTCAAGGCGGCGACGTAACCACTGCCACCATGATAACGCGGCAATCACTGTGAGTACGGCAAAGGCGGTAGATTGCCAGGCCCAGTCCAGCGGTAATAGCCAGGCAAGAATGCCGGTGAGCAGTGCCGCGACACCGCTCCACAGCAAGTAACCGGCGGCACCCAGCATTTCAGCCGCCAGCAGCAACCCGCCGAGCGATAACCAGAACCAGTGGGCGTTTTCCAACACCAGCGCCATCATGACTATTTTCTCCGGTCTGCCTGACTCTCTTTGATAAGTTCACTGATGCCGCCAATGGTGCCCATCAGGTTGCTGGCGTCTAATGGCATCATGATCACTTTGCTGTTGTTGGCAGACCCGATGGTTTGCAGCGCGTCGGTATATTTCTGCGCCACGAAGTAATTGATTGCCTGGATGTTGCCTGCGGCAATGGCTTCAGACACCATTTGGGTGGCGCGGGCTTCCGCTTCTGCTGCACGTTCCCGCGCTTCGGCTTCGAGAAAGGCGGATTGACGCTCCCCCTCGGCTTTGAGAATTTGCGCCTGTTTTTCCCCTTCGGCTTTCAGTATCGCGGCCTGTCGCACCCCTTCCGCTTCCAGAATATCGGCGCGTTTGGTTCGCTCTGCTTTCATCTGAGCATTCATCGAGGCAATCAACTCAGCTGGCGGGCGCACGTCACGAATTTCGATGCGGGTAACTTTGATACCCCAGGGGTTAGTGGCTTCGTCAACGATATGCAACAACCGGGTGTTGATACTGTCGCGCTGCGATAGCATTTCATCGAGCTCCATCGAACCGAGCACAGTACGAATGTTGGTCATGGTCAGGTTGATGATGGCCAGTTCCAGATTACTGACTTCATAGGCGGCGCGGGAAGCATCTACCACCTGAATAAAGCAGACGGCGTCGATGGTAACGTTGGCGTTATCCTTGGAGATGATTTCCTGCGATGGGATGTCCAGCACCTGCTCCATCATATTAATTTTGCGGCCGATTCTGTCCATAAACGGCACCATCAGGTTCAGGCCGGGCATCAGCGTGCGGGTATAGCGGCCAAAGCGCTCCACTGTCCACTGATAGCCTTGCGGTACGATTTTGATACCAGACCAGACGATCACCAGCGCAACGACAATCAGAACCGGGATAAAGGTCAGCATGTGCTCTGTTCTCCGTGGGTTTCTCCTGTGGAAAGTGTAACGCAGGATAGCCTAACTGGCGTAGTAAAGTTACGGGTGAACAAGGGATTATGCGAGCCTGCCTGTAAAGCAGGCTGCAAGAGCAAAACACCGATTACATATCCAGTTCGATGTCATCTACTGGCATACAACAGCAGGGTAGAATTTCGTCCCGTTGCAGGCAGGCAAGCGGTGTTTCCCGGTAGGCGACTTTGCCTTTGGTGAGACGTAGTCGGCAGGAGCCGCAATAACCAGAACGACACTGGTACTCGACCGGCACACGCTGGGATTCGAGCGCTTCCAACAAAGTGGCGTGTTCGTCAGAGCAAAGCAACTGCGCCCCTGACAGGCGCAGTGTAATGGTGGGAGCCGTCATCGTGATTACAGTTGGAAGTCGCTAAGGTCGTCGGTGTTGATTTCTGAGTCAATCTGGCCGACCAAATAGGAGCTGACTTCCACTTCCTGCGGTGCCACCTGCACGTTATCCGACACCAGCCAGGCATTGATCCACGGAATGGGGTTGGTGCGGGTTTCAAATGGCAACGGTAGACCAACTGCCTGCATGCGGATGTTGGTGATGTATTCAACATACTGGCACAGGATGTCCTTGTTCAGGCCGATCATCGAGCCGTCGCGGAACAGGTATTCCGCCCACTCTTTTTCCTGTTGTGCCGCCAGCACGAACAGATCGTAGCATTGCTGCTGGCACTCTTCCGCGACCTTGGCCATTTCCGGGTCGTCCTGGCCTGCGCGCATCAGGTTGAGCATGTGCTGGGTGCCAGTGAGGTGCAATGCTTCATCGCGGGCGATCAGCTTGATGATTTTGGCGTTGCCTTCCATCAGTTCGCGCTCGGCGAAGGCGAAAGAGCAGGCGAAGCTAACGTAGAAACGAATGGCTTCCAGCGCGTTAACGCTCATCAGGCACAGATAGAGTTTTTTCTTCAACTCGTAGAGGTTGACGGTCACGGTCTTGCCGTTGACCTGATGGGTACCTTCTCCCAGCAGATGGTAGTAGCTGGTCAGCTCAATCAGCTCATCGTAGAAGCCGGAGATGTCTTTAGCCCGTTTGAGGATTTCCTCATTGGTGACGATGTCGTCAAACACTATCGACGGATCGTTGACGATATTCCGAATAATGTGGGTATAGGAACGGGAGTGAATCGTTTCCGAGAACGCCCAGGTTTCCACCCAGGTTTCCAGTTCCGGGATGGAAATGAGCGGCAGCAAGGCGACGTTAGGACTGCGGCCCTGAATGGAATCCAGCAAGGTCTGGTATTTCAGGTTGCTGATAAAAATGTGTTTCTCGTGTTCTGGTAGCGCCTGATAGTCGATACGGTCGCGGGAAACGTCTACCTCTTCCGGGCGCCAGAAGAAGGACAGCTGTTTTTCGATCAGCTTTTCGAAAATGTCATATTTCTGCTGATCGTAGCGCGCCACATTAACCGGCTGGCCGAAAAACATCGGCTCCAGCAACTGATCGTTTTTATTCTGTGAAAAAGTGGTATAAGCCATGGTCTCTCCAAACAAGCCAACAGCGCGGCCCGAGGGCGGCGCTGTTAAACCTCTGTAACCCGAGCGGGCTATGTCGCCGCTACCCTGTCAGGCTAACCGCGACGAGATGAGGAAGTCGTCATTGCGGGGGGAACCGCCAGTGCGGCTCCCCCAGCGCCGTGCTTAGATTTTACACGCGCCGCTTTCGCAGCCGTCATCCTGCGGTGCAGAGTCCAGCAGGTCGTCCTGCGCATCTTCGGCACCGTCGCGGGTGTTTTGGTAGTAGAGGGTTTTCAACCCAAATTTGTACGCTGTGAGCAGATCTTTGAGCAACTGCGTCATCGGCACTTTGCCTGACGGGAAACGCGCCGGGTCGTAGTTGGTGTTGGCTGAAATCGCCTGATCGACGAATTTCTGCATCAGACCAACCAATTGCAGGTAACCATCGTTAGACGGCATATCCCACAGCAACTCATAGGCGTTTTTCAGCGTTTCGTACTCTGGCACCACCTGACGCAGAATACCGTCTTTGGATGCTTTGACGCTGATGTGGCCGCGCGGAGGCTCGATGCCGTTGGTAGCATTGGAGATCTGCGACGACGTTTCCGACGGCATCAGTGCTGACAGCGTAGAGTTACGCAGACCATAGGTCTGGATATCCTTACGCAGCGTTTCCCAGTCATAATGCAGCGGTTCACTGCAAATATTGTCCAGATCACGCTTGTAGCTGTCGATTGGCAAAATGCCCTGCGAATAGGTGGTTTCGTTGAACCACGGGCAGGCACCCTGTTCGCGCGCCAACTGATTCGAGGCTTTCAGCAGATAGTACTGGATGGCTTCGAAGGTCCGGTGCGTCAGGTTATTAGCGCTACCGTCGGAGTAACGCACACCGTGTTTCGCCAGATAGTAGGCGAAGTTGATAACACCAATACCCAACGTACGGCGGCCCATCGCGCCGCGTTTCGCAGCCGGAATCGGGTAGTCCTGATAATCGAGCAGGGCATCCAGCGCACGTACTGCTAATATCGCCAGCTCTTCCAGTTCATGCAGTGAACTGATAGCGCCCAGGTTAAAGGCTGACAGGGTGCACAGTGCGATTTCGCCGTTTTCATCGTTGACGTCTTCCAGCGGTTTGGTCGGCAACGCGATTTCCAGACACAGGTTGGATTGGCGCACCGGTGCAACCTGCGGATCAAACGGGCTGTGCGTGTTGCAGTGGTCGACGTTCTGAATATAAATACGACCTGTGGAGGCTCGTTCCTGCATCATCAGCGAGAACAGTTCGGCGGCTTTGAGCTGTTTTTTGCGGATGCTGTCGTCCTGCTCGTATTTCACGTACAGGCGTTCAAATTCATCCTGATTGTTGAAGAAGGCGTCGTACAACCCCGGGACATCGGACGGGCTAAACAGCGTAATGTCTTCGCCTTTCACCAGACGCTGGTACATCAGCTTGTTGAGCTGTACACCGTAGTCAAGGTGGCGCACGCGGTTGCCTTCCACGCCACGGTTGTTTTTCAACACCAGCAGGCTTTCCACTTCCAGATGCCACAGCGGGTAAAACAGTGTGGCCGCGCCGCCACGCACCCCGCCCTGAGAGCAGGATTTCACCGCGGTCTGGAAGTGCTTATAGAATGGGATACAGCCAGTGTGGAAGGCTTCACCACCACGGATCGGGCTGCCCAGTGCACGAATACGGCCCGCGTTGATGCCGATGCCGGCGCGCTGGGACACGTATTTCACGATAGCGCTGGATGTCGCATTGATGGAGTCCAGGCTATCGCCACATTCGATCAGCACGCAAGAACTGAACTGGCGGGTCGGCGTACGCACGCCAGACATAATCGGCGTTGGCAGCGAGATTTTGAACGTCGATACGGCGTCATAGAAACGCTTGACGTAGTCCAGCCGGGTTTCACGCGGGTAGCTGGAAAACAGGCAAGCGGCGACCAGAATGTACAGGAACTGGGCGCTTTCGTAGATGTCACCGGTCACGCGGTTTTGGACCAGATATTTCCCTTCCAGCTGTTTTACGGCTGCATAGGAGAAATTCATGTCACGCCAGTGATCGATGAAAGCGTCCATGTGAGCGAATTCTTCTTCCGTGTAATCTTCCAGCAAATGGCGATCGTACTTACCCATCTCGACCATTTTCACCACGTGATCATACAACTTCGGTGGTTCGAACTGGCCGTAGGCTTTTTTGCGAAGATGAAAGATAGCCAGACGAGCAGCGAGATACTGATAGTCGGGGCTTTCGCGAGAGATCAGGTCAGCCGCAGCCTTGATGATCGTCTCGTGGATATCGGCAGTTTTGATGCCGTCGTAGAATTGGATGTGGGAACGCAGTTCTACCTGAGAAACAGAGACATTGTGTAACCCTTCTGCTGCCCAGGTGATTACCCGGTGGATTTTGTCCAGATTGATGCGTTCTTTACTGCCATCGCGTTTGGTAACAAGCAGACTCTGGTTCATGTGGCGTAGCACCTGTTTTTTGACACGAGTTTTGTTTTTATCGGCCCCCCCGCTGCTTCATTTACAAAAAACGCAAACAAAAAAATAGTGTTTTCTGTCAGAAGTAAACACTATATATAGGGGGTGGGCCAGCTTTTGATAACAAGATAATGTGAAAAGTGGCGTATTGCAAGTGAGCAAAATGGGGCTCTCTTGTGGATAACATAGGGAATAAATGTTACAAGCGCGCTAAATCCCAGCCACTGTGCGGCTTCCTTATTTTGTCAACCGCAGGGGATAAAAAATAAAAAAATTGATCAACCGCCGGTTTCTTGTCCTGTTGCCGCGCTCGCGTTATGACTAAAACCGTGTTTCAGACAAGTTGTTAGGAATAATCTGAGTTTGATCTGTTGCCCAATTGTTGATAAGGCGCAGTTTATGCCAGGAAACTTATTCTCCATTGATAAAAAAGCCGGTGGAGTGAACACCGGCTTGCGTCATGAAAGCGATATACCGTTAACAAAGACATATACCGCTAACGGTTACGCCTGACTGCTCTGTGTGATCAGCCTGCGTGCGCGGTATGAATCATATAATTGACATCGACGTTCGTGCCGAGCCGGAAACGGTCTAGTAACGGGTTATAGTGCAACCCGGTCATGTGACGTTCCTGTAGCGGCGTCTGGTCTACCCAGGTCAGCAGTTCTGCCGGACGGATGAATTTTTTGATGTCATGTGTGCCGCGCGGCACCATGTTGGTCAGGTATTCGGCGCCGACAATCAGCATCAGCCAGGCTTTGGCGTTGCGGTTGATAGTAGAGAAAAAGACGTGGCCGCCGGGTTTCACCAGTCTGGCGCAAGCCAGCACCACGGATCGTGGGTCCGGCACATGTTCGAGCATCTCCATACAGGTGACGACGTCATAAACACCGGTATGGGCGTCGGCGTGCGCTTCCACCGTTTCTTGCACGTAACTGACCTCAATGCCGCTTTCCAGCGCGTGCAGCCGGGCAACCTGCAAGGGTTCAGCCCCCATATCCAGGCCGGTCACACGGGCACCTTCTCGTGCCATGCTTTCGGCCAGAATACCGCCGCCGCAGCCCACATCCAGTACCTGTTTGCCGAAAATGCCGTCGGCACGTTCGATGATGTAGTTCAGGCGCAGCGGGTTAATACGGTGCAGCGGTTTAAATTCCCCTTCCAGATCCCACCAGCGTGAGGCGACAGCCTCAAATTTGGCGATTTCATCAAGGTCGACATTCGGTGTTGCAGCCGAGGATTTTAGAACATCGGCTTCTGCGGGGTTCGTGGTGTCTGTATTCATGGTGCGTGATCACCTTTCATCAATATTGACTGGGGCCGAGTATAACGAGCGAAAGGCGCGGGGTGTAGTCGCTCGCACCGGTTTGATAACTTGCGGCGTCTTGTGATGGGGGTAACACCGCCGCAATGAAATGCGCTGCATCTGGTAAAGAAGCGCCAGCAAACCGGCGCGAAGTTTCCCCTGAAACCCCGGTTTATGATATCATTTTCCACCTTTTAAAATCGGGTAGATGTGAATAGAGGGATAGCGGCTCCATGAGCGACCTAGCCAGAGAAATTACACCGGTCAACATCGAGGAAGAGCTGAAAAGTTCATATCTGGATTACGCCATGTCCGTCATTGTCGGGCGTGCGTTACCGGACGTTCGCGATGGTCTAAAGCCGGTACACCGCCGCGTGCTGTACGCGATGAGTGTGCTGGGTAACGACTGGAACAAGCCTTATAAGAAATCGGCCCGTGTGGTCGGGGACGTTATCGGTAAATATCACCCACATGGTGATAGCGCGGTTTACGACACCATTGTGCGTATGGCCCAGCCGTTCTCGTTACGCTACATGCTGGTAGACGGGCAGGGTAACTTCGGTTCCATCGACGGCGACTCCGCCGCGGCGATGCGTTATACCGAAGTGCGCATGTCGAAGATTGCCCACGAACTGCTTTCCGATCTGGACAAAGAAACCGTGGATTTTGTGCCCAACTATGACGGCACAGAACAGATCCCGGACGTGATGCCCACCCGTATCCCCAACCTGCTGGTTAACGGCTCTTCCGGGATTGCGGTGGGGATGGCGACCAACATTCCGCCCCATAACCTGTCTGAAGTGATTAACGGCTGCCTGGCCTATATCGATGATGAGAACATTAGCGTTGAAGGGCTGATGGCTCACATTCCAGGGCCGGACTTCCCGACTGCCGCTATCATCAACGGCAAACGCGGTATTGAAGAAGCCTACCGTACTGGCCGCGGTAAGGTGTATATCCGCGCGCGCGCCGAAGTCGAAGCGGATGCCAAGACCGGTCGTGAAACCATCATCGTGCATGAAATCCCTTATCAGGTGAACAAAGCACGTTTGATTGAAAAGATAGCCGAACTGGTCAAAGACAAGCGCATCGAAGGTATCAGCGCGTTGCGTGATGAGTCCGACAAGGACGGCATGCGTATCGTTATTGAGATCAAGCGTGATGCCGTGGGCGAGGTGGTGCTTAACCATCTGTATTCCCAGACTCAGATGCAGGTGTCGTTCGGCATCAATATGGTGGCGTTGCATCAGGGACAGCCGAAGCTGATGACCCTGAAGGAAATTCTGGCGGCGTTTGTTCGTCACCGTCGTGAAGTGGTGACGCGCCGTACCATTTTCGAGCTGCGCAAAGCACGCGAACGTGCCCACATCCTGGAAGGTCTGGCGATTGCGCTGGTTAATATCGACCCCATTATCGAACTGATTCGTCATGCCTCGACCCCTGCTGATGCAAAAATTGCGTTGGTGGCTCAGGCGTGGGAACTGGGCAGCGTGGCTGCGATGCTGGAGCGTGCCGGTGATGACGCCGCGCGTCCGGAATGGCTGGAGCCGGAATTCGGTATCCATGACGGCAAATATCACCTGACCGAACAGCAGGCTCAGGCGATTCTGGATCTGCGTTTGCAGAAACTGACCGGTCTGGAACATGAAAAACTGCTGGATGAATACAAAGAACTGCTGACGCAGATAGCCGAGTTGCTGTTTATCCTGCGTAGCCCTGAGCGCCTGATGGAAGTTATCCGTGAGGAGTTGGTGGCGATTCGCGAGCAATATAACGATGCGCGCCGTACCGAGATCACCCACAATAGCGCTGACATCAACATTGAAGACCTGATCTCCCAAGAGAACGTGGTGGTGACCCTGTCTCATCAGGGGTATGTGAAGTATCAGCCGTTGACCGATTATGAAGCCCAGCGTCGTGGTGGTAAGGGTAAATCTGCCGCTCGTATCAAAGAAGAGGACTTTATTGACCGTCTGCTGGTGGCGAATACTCACGATACTATCCTGTGTTTCTCCAGCCGTGGTCGCCTCTATTGGCTGAAGGTCTATCAGTTGCCGGAAGCTAGCCGCGGTGCGCGTGGTCGTCCGATTATTAACCTGTTGCCGTTGGAACAGGATGAACGTATTACCGCCATTCTGCCGGTACGTGAGTACGAAGAAGGGATGAACGTGTTCATGGCGACGGCCAGCGGTACGGTCAAGAAGACCGCGCTGACTGAATTCAGCCGTCCGCGTAGCGCCGGTATTATCGCGGTCAATCTGAATGACGGCGATGAACTGATTGGCGTCGATCTGACCGACGGCAGCAACGAAGTGATGTTGTTCTCCGCCGAAGGCAAGGTGGTACGTTTCTCTGAGTCCGCAGTGCGTACGATGGGACGTACGGCTACCGGGGTACGTGGCATCAATCTGCAGGATGACGATCGCGTCGTGTCGCTGATTGTTCCACGCGGTGATGGCGATATTCTGACCGTGACGCAAAACGGCTTCGGTAAGCGTACAGCCGTGACCGAGTACCCGGTGAAATCGCGTGCCACTAAGGGCGTGATTTCCATCAAGGTCAGCGAGCGCAACGGCAAAGTGGTCGGTGCGGTGCAGGTTGATACCGCCGATCAGATCATGATGATCACCGATGCCGGTACGCTGGTGCGCACCCGCGTATCCGAGGTCAGCATTGTTGGCCGTAACACTCAGGGGGTCACCTTGATCCGTACCGCTGAGGAAGAGCGCGTGGTCGGCCTGCAGCGTGTGGCTGAGCCGGTGGAAGACGATGAACTCGATAGCGTGGTACCGGTTGATGGTGAACTACCGCAAGAGGATATCGACGAGCCGGACAGCGATGATGATATTCCCGCAGACGATGAGTAATGCTTTGTCCTGCAGGTAAATAGTCCTGCAGGTAAATTGTACTGTCGGTAAGCCCGCAAGAGCCAGCGCCTGATGCGCTGGCTTTTTTTATGCAGGATCGGTACTGTATCGGCTGGTTCTGACCGTGTTTTCCCGTGCTGACAACCTCTACGGTATCCCTTTGAAAGTTATCGCTTCTTTTCAGACTACCCTTAAAGTCTCCCGGTATATGTTCCGGGTGCTGGCGACCACGTTGTGGATTCTTGGCGCACTGATTTCAGTTTTTTATGTGAACAAAGAACTGAATCAACGGGAATCGCACCTGCGCCAGATTTTCTCACTCAATTTTGAACAGTCGCTGGGGTATATCCGCCATACTACAGATATTGCACGTGAATTACGGTATATCGCCGCCAATCGCTTCAGTACCCCGACGTTATCTCGCGAACGTCCATCGACCAAAAAAACGCCATTTTCTCTTTACCCGTTGTCACCCACGTTTAATTGCGCCGAGCAGTACGCAAAGAACCCCGCCCAGTTACAGTCACTGAGCAGTTTTTTTGAACAGTGGCATGATGACTTTTCGTCGGTGTATGACCTTAACCGTATCTTTTTTGTTGATGGCAGCCAGCAATGTCTCGTCGATTTTAGTATCCGCAATCAATCGCTGGATAGCGATAGCCTGTTGAAAAGTGTGCAGGAGCGGTTACAGAACCAGAAATCCAACCTGACCGGCAATCGCCGCGAGGAAAGCCTGTTTTGGGTGACACCAGGGCCGACGCCGGAAGTGGGTTATCTGTACGCGCTGACGCCAGTGTATGTTGATAATCATCTGGTCACCATGATGGGGATCGAGCAGACCATCAGGCTGGATGATTTCATACTCAATGGCGACCTGCCGTTTAGCGTCAGATTGTTAGATCAGAATGACCGTGTCTTGCTGCAACTGACCAATAACCAGTCTGGCGGTAATATTCCTGGCCGTTATCCCGACTCGAACAATTACTTCGGTTATAGCGAGGGGTATAGCGCGCTGTTGATGAAAAAGGCGCTACCGCCGACATCAATGGCGGTGGTGTATTCACTGCCACTGGAAGTGCTGCTGATGTCGCTCAATACGCTGATGATCAATATCGCGTTGTTGAACCTGATATCGGCTATCTGTCTGTTTTTATTGACGCGCCTTTTTGAACGCAAGATCTTTTTGCCAGCAGAGCGTAACGCGTTCCAACTGGAAGAGAATGAGCAATTTAACCGTAAAATCGTGGCCTCGGCCCCCGTCGGGATTTGTATTTTAAGGATTAGTGACGGCACCAATATTCTCAGTAATGAACTGGCCCACAATTACCTCAGCCTCCTGACGTATGAGGACCGGGTACGCATTATTCGTATCATTTGCGAACAGCAGTCCAAATCGCTGGATGTGGTGACCGGACGCAACCACCATTTGCAAATCAGTTTCGTACACTCACGCTATCGCAACGAGAATGTGGCCATTTGTGTCTTGCTTGACGTCAGCGCCCGGGTGCGTATGGAAGAGTCGTTGCAGGAAATGGCGAATGCCGCCGAGCAGGCCAGCCAGTCCAAATCGATGTTTTTGGCGACAGTCAGTCATGAACTGCGCACGCCGCTGTATGGGATTATTGGCAACCTGGATTTGCTGCAGACCAAATCGCTGCCTTCGGATGCCAACCGGCTGGTGGAGGCAATGCAAAACTCTTCATCGCTGCTGCTGAAGATCATCAGCGATATCCTTGATTTTTCGAAGATTGAATCGGAACAGTTGAAGATTGAGCCCAGCGAGTTTGCACCGCGTGAGATGATCAATCACATCGTGAGCAACTATCTGCCGCTGGTGGTGAAAAAGCGCCTCGAATTGTATTGCTATATCGACCCTCGCGTCCCCTTGCAATTGATGGGAGATGCGGTGCGGCTACAACAGGTGTTGAGTAATCTGCTCAGTAATGCCATCAAGTTCACCGATACCGGTTGTATCGTGTTTCAGGTGGTGTGCAGCGATGAAGGGTATCTGGTGTTTAAAGTGCGGGATACTGGGGTGGGAATCGATACCCGTGCCGTAATGAAGTTGTTTGACCCGTTCTTTCAGGCTGGAACCGGTGTGCAGCGCCATTTTCAGGGGACCGGGTTAGGGCTGGCGATTTGTGAAAAACTGGTTAGCCTGATGGATGGCGACATTACGATTGAATCCGAGCCTGGGCTTGGCAGTGAGTTCGGCATTCGTATTCCGCTTTACCGTGCGAGCTATCCGCAGACAGTCGAATTACCGGATGTGCAGGGAAAAACCTGCTGGTTACAGATTCGCAATGCGGTGATGGAGCGCTATCTGCTGGATTTACTCCAGTCCTACGGTCTGACCGTTCAGCGCTATGAAGAGGAGCTCACGGTAAGCCACGATGACGTGATGATAATTGACCATCCACCAGAGGTTGAACCGAGTACGCACGCCTGTGTGGAAATCAGCGGAACGCATGCCGGCGCTGCTCAGGAGACCCGGACTGGGTACTGGCTCTACAGTACCGCTGTATTACACGAACTGCCGACGTTGTTGCAGCGTATTTATCGCGGAGAAGAGGCGCTGTCGACGGCGGCGTCTTCCCTGTCGACGGTCAGCTACAGTCGTACTGAAAATGGCGATATTCGCCTGCTGGTGGTGGATGATCATCCTATTAACCGTCGGTTGCTGGCTGACCAGCTCGGTTCGCTCGGGTATCAGGTGATTACTGCCAATGACGGGCTGGATGCGTTGGACGTACTGGCGAAAAACCCGGTAGATATCGTCCTGACTGACGTCAACATGCCGAATATGGACGGTTACCGTTTCACACAGCGGTTGCGGGAGATGGGGCAGACACTACCGGTGATTGGTGTAACGGCTAACGCGTTAGCCGAAGAGCGGCAACGCTGCCTGCAGGCCGGGATGGATAATTGCCTGTCTAAACCGGTGACGCTGGATACATTGCAACAATCACTGTCGTATTACAGTAATCTGGTCAGGCAGGGTAACACGGTGTAACGGTATAGCCGTCACGCAGTCTTTGCTGATCCCATCACCACGTCACAAAGAATATAAAGAAAGAGGATGTCGGCAAACAAACCTGTTTGCCGACAAGATGATTACTCTTTGTCAGACGGCGACACGCCGACCGAGGAGAGGTAGTTTAACAACGCAATATCGTTGTCCACGCCCAGTTTGGTCATGGCCGATTTCTTCTGGCTGCTGATAGTCTTAATGCTGCGGTTGAGCTTTCTGGCGATTTCGGTCACCAGGAAGCCTTCGGCAAACAGGCGTAACACTTCGCTTTCTTTCGGTGACAGGCGTTTATCGCCATAGCCGCTGGCGCTGATTTTTTCCAGTACCTTGCTGACGCTTTCCGGCGTGAATTTTTTGCCTTTTTGTAACGCGGCCAGGGCTTTGGGCAGGTCAGTCGGTGCCCCTTGTTTCAACACTATCCCTTCGATGTCCAACTCCAATACGGCACTGAGAATCGCCGGGTTGTTGTTCATGGTCAGCACGATGATGGACAAATGGGGGAAGTGGCGCTTGATATATTTGATTAAGGTAATGCCGTCACCGTACTTATCGCCAGGCATGGATAAATCGGTGATCAGGACGTTGGCGTCCAGTTTGGGAAGATTATTAATCAGGGCTGTCGAGTCTTCGAATTCACCCACGACGTTAATCCATTCGATTTGCTCCAGCGATTTTTTAATGCCGAACAAAACAATAGGATGGTCGTCTGCGATAATTACGTTTAGATTGCTCATTGTTTTTTACTCGTATTGTTGGCCACCAGGCTGCAATAGTGCTGTGACAAAACTGTCTATCTGCTGAAGATGGTCTTCTATCTGCGCACGATCCTGGGTGGTAATAAGCTTTTCCAGCGCTTCACATAACTGCTTGCCGGGATGAAGATTCAACATGGCAAAGACACCCTTCAGGCGGTGTGCGGTTTGCGCGAGTGACAAAAAATCGCCATTTTGGGCTTCAGTATATAGTCTCTTTATGTCCTCCGGTACTGTATCAACAAACAAGGAATAGTAGTCACTGTTGTGTAACTGACGGACATAGAAGCCGATATCATCCTGTTCTTCAGACCGGCCATCATCGTTGCCTGTCTCCAGTTGCTGTTCGATCAGTTTTAGCAGACCGTCCTGCAGCAGTTGGCTGATGTTGTAATTGGTACGCAGACGACGGTGCCCCAGCGGGATCAACTGCGTATCGTCACTGGTGACCAGTAACGTATCGCTATTCACCCTGTTGGGATCATCGGTAATCGTGATATCTGCATCCTGATTCACCAGCCGCTCGTCATAAACCACGACATCCGCACCCCAGTTGCCAGCCATACGGCTCACAATGGTACGAACTTCGTCCGAGGTGATATTCAGAAGCAGTGTGATATCGTCCAATAATTTCTCATCTTCTTGCGCAGGCAGTGGCTCCGGCTGCATTTTCAAGGTCAGCACATACTGGGTGCCAAGCCCTGGCCGACTATTGATTTGCAGTTGACCGCCCAGTTTGTTGCACAGTTGATTGCATAAAAATAGGGTTAATCCGGAATTGTGGCGGAAGCGATCGGAAAGTGGGGTTGTGGCGAACGGATGCACCAGATTATCTCGCTCCATGCCGGAGATATCCGTGCCGGTGTCGCTGATTCGGATCAGCAACTGATCGGCAGCATGGGTCGACAGCTCGCAAGTGAGGGTAATTTTGCCGTAATCGGTATTGGTGATGGAGTAATCCAGCAGTAACGACAGGGTTTTCTTCAGCAATTCGCTGTCGCCCAGATAGGTCTGGCGTGGGTCAAGTTTGTAGTGATTGAACAGCTTAAGCCCTTTTTGCTGGATACGCGGCAGTAGCTCCAGGATTAAATCGTCGAATAACGTCAGCGGTGAAAACGAGCCATGCACCAGATGCCATTCAGCGGTTTCCAGCCGTGCTTGCAGGGCGATGTTTTCCATCAGACGGATAGCACTGCTGGTCTCGGCTATTAGCGTCTGGATCGCTTTTTGCTGCTCTGACGGCGTATCGATGTGACGTAATGCCAGCGCCAATTGGTGCGCAGCGGACAACGGTTGTCGGAACTCCTGACTCAGATTGCGGAACAGGCGTTTTCGAACCGACACATTCTTGTCGAACTCCCGCTGTGCCAACTGCAGCTTTTTGGTAATCAGTATCTCCTGATCCTGTTCGCGTAACAGGAACAGGCACAGTGAAGGCGTGTGCTGGCTGTGAAAAACGCGGACTTCGTACATTTCATTATCCACAGTAGCCTGGATCACCCCTTGATGTTCTTCTGCCAGCGTGGAGATTTTCTTTAGGCTAAGGTGAGGGTACAGCCTTTCCGCCAGTGCGTTTGCCACCATCACTTTATTGTTGCTGAAATCGTAAACCAGTACGCCTATCGGGATACGGCTGACAATTTCGCTGTACATCCGCTGCTGTTCTTGCAGGTGATGTGACAGGTCATCTTTGGGGCGGGCATAGTAGCGTCGTAACGCGTAAAACCACGCCAGTGAGATAAATAGCAACGCCAGATTGAGCGCAATCAGCCAGATATTATTGCGTAGCATATCCGCCACCAGTCGGCCCAACGGAATGGCATATACCAGCTTGATCGGCGCGTTCATTAACTGGGCGGAGATTTCCAGTAAGGAACCCTGGCGACGAATGTCGGTGGGAATGTCGTTATCAGCGCTGGCGTCGGCGTTGACCGGTGGTGTCTGCTGTCGAAGGATGAAGCCGTCTTGAGATAGCGAGTGTGGAATTAAATCATTGATTGATAAATCAAATGCAATGACAGTCGCCAGATGTCCGGGCTGATTGAAAGTGGTACGCAGCGTAAAATAGTAATCGTTGTAAAAACGCAGTTTACGCAAAGGGGAAAAACTTTCACGTTCATCCAGCGTATTCGCCTGCTGTAGCATCTCGGCTTTGCGTGACTCCACCATGGATGACAAATAACTACCACGGAATTGCGACGAGATATCTTTCAGCGGCTGGGTGGATATCATCGTCAGGCTATTGTCCTGCCCGTTGAGGTAGTACATCGAGTAGATATCCGTCTTCGCGCCCCATAATACATCCAGATATTGCGACATCCGTTGCATGGTGCCGAGGGTGCTCTTGTCGTAGGGGCCGAATACCAATGCATCGGTTTTATGACCACTTTTCTCGACATAAAACACGTTCGGCATCAGCGTAATCAGATTGACGTTAGGGGGAGTCGGCGCGCTGGCATCATTGATGAGGTTTTTGTAAATCTGGTCGGTAAAAAAACGATAGGCGTCAATACGCTTTTGCATGCCTTCCGCAATGTCTGTCAGGGTGGACTTTTTCTCCGTCATCCAGCCAGTAACGTAGTTATAGCTATAGGTGCCGGTCATCAGCAGCAATAACAGAATAAACAGCAGGAAAAAACGCACGATAACCGCAGGCATGACATCAGGCTCCTGATGAAGAGATAAAAAGACGGGGACTGACGTTATCTGTCAGCCGTGGCTGGGCAAAGCCGGGTCCCGGCCGCCTCCACGCGATGAATGCCTTCCCCGCGAGGACATGATGGGCAATAAAACCAGCAGCCCGCATGGCGAGGAGCACCGCGTTGTTACCCTTCCGCGATGACAGAGCATGTGTGAAAGAACGTAAAAAGGAACCTGAAATCGTATCCATTACTCAATAACTATCGTCACTGAACCTGACAGAAGGGTATTTTTACCACAATTGTGGCGTTTTATCGAAAGGGGAAGTGTGACGACAACCAGAGGGTACAGCCGCTGAAGTGGTAGGTCAGCGGGAAATACGCCACGAATTCTACAATGTGCGTGCAGATAAAAAATGCCGGGAATAACCCGGCAAAGAGAAGGTAATTTATGATAAAACGGAGTGAAATTTGATGATAGCAATGAAATTCTAGGGCCGTCGGTAATAAGAAATTTGTCACTTAATGCTAACTTCACCGGATTGTTTTTCATTCTGTGCGGTAGCGATTTATACCATGGCTGTTTATACAACACGTTGTTTAAGCGGTAAGGCGCTTAGGGCTGCTTACGGTATTCACGTCAGTCGCCGCACGTAAAATAAATACTACCCATTTTTATATACCAGATGAACAATCAGCGCTTTTATCGATTGATTTATCGCAGGAATAAATAGGAAAAAAGCATAAACAGTCAGAATGAAGAAAAACACAATAATCCCTCCTTTTTATAAGGATAATGGAGGTGTTTCATTTTGTGGCAATTTGCGTTATTGACGCAGAATTATTGAGAAACCATTTTAGGCGATTGTGTGGCTAATATGTCGGTAGGCAAACGGAAATCGCAGGCCGTCTGGTTATACAATACGTTTGTGCAGCTTATGGCGATGCGCTTCACATCGGATGTGTTTAGCGCATCTTGCCAGATTGTGAGCGCAATACAGAAATAATGGGTGAATATGCGGGTTATTACGGGGTAGATATCAAGCTAATGACTTTTTTTTGTAGGGATAGGCCCGTATAATTCCCTACTTTCAGTTAGGCTATGGGGTGAATGTGTTGCAATTCTCCGACCTGCTGCGCCAGATGCATCAGGCACTCAACGAACCCTTGCCGGAGCAGGCAGGTTTTCATGCGATTACGCTGACCATGTCATTGCAGGACAGTTCGCAATTGCTGGCGTGGCTGGCCTCGCAGCCTGTTCATCCGCAGTTTTACTGGCAGCACCGTCAGGATGATGAAGAAGCAGCGGTGTGTGGTCAGGTGCGTGTGTTTGAGGATATCGCGCACGCCGAGGCATTTCTGCAACGTCATGATGTGGATGATAGCGTGCGCTTGTGGGGGTTGAATGCCTTTGAACAGCGCCCATCAGGAGCCAACACGTCTTCCTTTCTGTTTTTGCCGCGTATCGCCTTATTACGGCAAGGACGACGTCTTCGCCTGCGGGTGAATTTATTCAGCGATATATCGCTGCGTGCCGAGGCTCGCGACGCACAAGACTTTCTGCGTCAGCTACAAGCTCCTCAACCGTTGCCGCAACTGCATTCCCGCATTGAAGCCACCCAGCATTGTCCAGATCGCCAGCAGTGGATTGCGTTATTGCATCAGGCTCTGGCGGATATTGCTGCCGGTAAAATGGAAAAAGTCGTGCCTGCACGAGCGACGGTCTTATCGCTTGATAAACCTTTGCGGGCGACGACATTCATGGCGGCTAGTCGTGCCGTTAATCACCACTGCTACCATTTTATGCTGGCATTTGCACCGCACCAGGCATTTCTTGGATCCAGCCCTGAGCGCCTCTATCGCCGACGGCATACCCGTCTGGAAACCGAGGCGCTGGCTGGAACGGTAGCCAGCCACCAGAACGATGAAAAAGCTGCTGAATTGGCAGACTGGCTGATGAACGATGTTAAAAACCAGTGTGAAAATATGTTGGTGGTGGACGATATCTGCCAGCGATTGCATCAGGTCGCATTGACACTGGATGTGATGCCGCCGGAGATTGTGCGTTTACGCAAGGTGCAACATTTACGGCGGACAATTCAGGCGACGCTGCGCAGTAGCAGGGATAGCGAGTGTCTGTATTTACTGCAGCCGACCGCCGCTGTGGCTGGGTTACCGCGTGCTGTGGCACGGACGTTTCTGGCTCAACATGAGCCGTTTCAGCGTGGCTGGTATGCCGGTTCGGCAGGGTATTTGTCGCGCCAGCAGTCTGAATTCAGCGTGGCGTTGCGTTCGGCCAGTGTGGCTGAGAGTCAACTGACGCTGTACGCTGGCGCGGGAATCGTGGCGGGCTCTGATCCTGAGCAAGAATGGCAGGAGCTGGAAAATAAGGCTGCCGGGTTAAAATCGTTGCTGGATGAGGCTATTTCATAGCGCGATTTATTGCCTGTTACTGGCTTATATCAAAGTTGGCCGGATGAAAAAAAATATAATTATTGCCACAACCCGCAACCGGAGTTGTTGAGTCGATCATGTCCACACATATTTTTAACCGTCGCTGGGCAACGGTGGTTTTCGAGGCGCTCAGTCATCAAGGCGTGCGCCATGTCTGTATTGCGCCCGGATCACGTTCGACCCCGTTAACGCTGGCGGCGGCCTCGCATCCGGCGCTGGTATGCCATACTCATTTTGACGAGCGTGGTCTTGGTCATCTGGCATTGGGGCTGGCTAAGGCCTCAGGTGAAGCCGTGGCGGTGGTGGTGACGTCCGGTACGGCGGCCGCCAATCTTTATCCTGCGATCATTGAAGCGGGATTGACCGGCGAACGGCTGGTCATACTGACAGCGGACCGCCCACCGGAGCTTATCGATTGCGGTGCGAATCAGGCGATTCGGCAACCCGGTATGTTTGCTTCGCACCCGACGGTGACGCTGGAATTGCCGCGTCCTACCCCAGACATTCCCGCTCGCTGGCTGGTGTCTGCGCTCGATAATGCGTTGGGTGAATTACGCCACGGTGCATTGCATATTAACTGCCCCTTCGCTGAGCCGTTATACGGTGATGACGACCCGGCCGCGTTTCAGGACTGGTTACAGGTGCTGGGCGACTGGTGGCATCAGCCCCAGCCGTGGTTGCAGCATGAACAGACATTACCGATGGTGCCGATGCAGCCAGACTGGCCGCAATGGCGACAGCGGCGTGGTGTCGTGCTGGTCGGGCGAGTGCCGCCACAGGCTGGCGTGCAGATAACCGATTGGGCGCGTCAGCTCGGCTGGCCACTTATCGGCGATGTCTTATCGCAGACGGGCCAACCGCTGGCCTGCGCCGATGTATGGCTAAAACACCCGCAAGCGGATGCGCTACGTCAGGCTGAGATTGTGGTGCAGTTTGGCGCCAGCCTGACCGGTAAGCGGCTATTGCAGTGGCAGGCGACGATAGCGCCTGAACAGTACTGGTTGGTTGATGCACTGCCGGGTCGGCTCGACCCTGCCCACCATCGTGGGCGTCGTCTGGTTGCCGATATTTCCGGCTGGCTGGCCGCGCATCCAGTGGCAGTACAGCCTGCCTGGGCTCCTGAGGTGGAGTCTTGCGCGGCACGGGTTGCTCGCCAGGTTGCCGTCCGTTTATCCAGTGGTTTCGGTGAGGCGCAACTGGCGCATCGCGTAACGGAACTGCTGCCGCCAGAAGGGCAATTTTTTGTCGGCAACAGCCTGACGGTCAGACTGGTGGATGCGTTTGCTCGTTTACCTGCTGGGTATCCGGTGTACGCCAACCGTGGTGCCAGCGGTATTGATGGACTGCTGTCGACGCTGGCTGGCGTACAGCGTGCTAACGCCCGGCCGATGCTGGCGATTGTCGGTGACTTGTCGGCGCTGTATGACCTTAATGGGCTGGCATTATTGCGCCAGCCACCTGCGCCACTGGTGCTGGTGGTGGTAAACAATAATGGCGGGCAGATTTTCTCGTTATTGCCGACCCCGGAAGCTCAACGCGAAACCTTCTATTGCATGCCACAGCAGGTGGATTTCCGCCATGCGGCGGCGCTGTTCGGGCTACGTTATGCCAGAGCGCAGCAATGGTCAGACGTACAGGAAGCTGTCAGCAATGGGTGGCGGTTGGGTGGCACGACACTGCTTGAAGTGGTAGTAGAACCCAAAGCGGGAGCGGAAACATTGCAACAACTGCTGGCCGAGGTGTCGGCGTGGTAATGCATTGCCGTCGTCTGGGGCAGCCACAACCGGGAAAATCCTGGCTGGTGGTGCTGCACGGACTGCTCGGCAGCGGCGAGGACTGGCAACCCGTGCTGCCGTATTTAACCGACTGGCCGTTGCTGCTGGTGGATTTGCCGGGGCACGGCGAGTCCCGGCAGTTAACGGTGGCTGATTTCGCCGATGTCAGTTGGCAGTTGACCACGTTATTGGCACAACAAGGCATTGCCGGGTATTGGTTGTTAGGGTATTCGCTGGGTGGTCGTATCGCCATGTACCACGCCTGTCAGGGTTCTGCGGATGGGTTGCAGGGGCTGTTGGTGGAAGGCGGGCATCCGGGACTGGTATCGCCAGACGAACGTGAGGCACGACAGCAGCATGATGCCAACTGGGCGCGGCGTTTTCGCGCTGAACCTCTCGATAGTGTGCTGGTGGACTGGTATCAACAGCCGGTTTTCGCCCGGTTATCCCCGGAGCAGCGTGCAACGTTGATAGCACTGCGCAGCAACAACCACGGGCCTGCCGTCGCCGATATGCTGGAGGCGACATCCTTATCTCGTCAGCCTTGTCTGGTTGACGCATTGCATCAGTTACAGGTTCCATTCGGTTATCTCTGTGGTAGCCAGGACACAAAATTTCAGGCGCTGGCCACACAGCATCGTTTACCGCTGCTGAGTGTGGAGGGTGCCGGGCACAACGCTCATCATGCGAACCCGTCAGGTTATGCCGACCGGGTTCGCCAGTTTATTTCGTATCCCGAAAGGAAGATCCACTATGCTTTATCCCAGTGAAGAACTGCTTTACGCCCCGGTAACATGGCACGATTGCAGCGGGGATTTTGTCGATATTCTCTATCACAAGTCGACCGACGGCATCGCCAAAATCACCATCAATCGTCCCCAGGTGCGCAATGCGTTTCGCCCGCAAACGGTAAAAGAGATGATTCAGGCGCTGGACAATGCCCGTCATGATGATGGTATTGGTGTCATCGTCCTGACAGGTGCTGGTGAGAAGGCATTCTGTTCCGGTGGCGATCAGAAAGTTCGTGGCGATTACGGCGGTTATCAGGATGACAGCGGTGTTCACCACCTCAATGTGCTGGATTTCCAGCGTCAGATCCGTACCTGTCCGAAGCCGGTTGTGGCGATGGTGGCCGGGTATTCCATTGGTGGCGGTCATGTGCTGCACATGATGTGTGATCTGACCATCGCGGCGGATAATGCCATTTTTGGTCAGACCGGGCCGCGCGTCGGTTCTTTTGACGGCGGTTGGGGCGCGTCCTACATGGCGCGTATCGTGGGGCAGAAAAAAGCCCGTGAGATCTGGTTCCTGTGCCGTCAGTATGACGCTCAACAGGCGCTGGATATGGGACTGGTTAACACCGTGGTGCCGCTGGCTGAACTGGAGCGCGAAACCGTGCGTTGGTGTCGCGAGATGTTGCAGAACAGCCCGATGGCGCTGCGTTGCCTGAAAGCGGCGCTGAATGCAGACTGCGACGGGCAGGCGGGCTTGCAGGAACTGGCGGGCAACGCCACGATGCTGTTCTACATGACGGATGAAGGGCAGGAAGGCCGTAATGCTTTCAATGAAAAACGTCAGCCTGATTTCAGCAAATTCAAACGGAACCCCTGATGCGTGAGGCTACCCTCTATCGTTACAGCGTGCCGATGGACGCCGGGGTGGTGTTGCGTAACCAGCGTCTGAAAACCCGTGATGGGCTGCTGCTTCGCTTGCGTGATGGCGAGCGCGAAGGGTGGGGTGAGATAGCGCCGCTACCGCAGTTCAGCGTGGAAACGCTTGAAGAGGCATTCAATACGGCGCAGCTACCGTTACAAGGTTGGCTGGCTGGACAAGCGCCGGATGAATGTGGGATGCCGTCGGTGGATTTCGGCGTCAGTTGTGCGCTGGCAGAACTGACAGGGGCGTTACCCAACGCGGCGGATTACCGTAAGGCACCGTTGTGTAGTGGCGATCCGGATGAACTGTTTGCCATGTTGCAGCACCTGCCCGAGCCGCTGGCAAAGGTGAAAGTCGGGCTGTATGAGGCGGTACGTGACGGCATGATCGTCAATCTGTTGCTGGAAGCCTTGCCTGATTTGCGGTTGCGTCTGGATGCGAACCGTAGCTGGACACGGCAGAAGGCCGACGGTTTTGCCCGCTATGTCACACCGGCTTATCGTGCCCGCATCGCTTTTCTGGAAGAGCCGTGTAAAACGCGTGACGAGTCGCGCGATTTCGCCAAGGCTACCGGTATTGCTATCGCCTGGGATGAAAGCGTGCGTGAGCCGGGGTTTCAGGTGGAATCCGAGCCGGGGGTGGCAGCGATTATCATCAAACCGTCACTCACTGGCAGCCTGAGCCGTTGTCGGCAACTGGCTGAGCAGGCGCATCAGGCCGGTTTGACGGCGGTTATCAGTTCCAGCATTGAATCCAGTCTGGGGTTGACGCAACTGGCACGGGTGGCGCATTGGCTGACGCCGGGAGTGCTACCAGGGCTGGATACGTTGGACCTGATGCAGGCGCAGGTCGTTCGCGCCTGGCCTGATAGTACGTTACCGCTGATGACGGTAGACCGTCTGGAGCAGGTATGGCAGGCCTGAGCGACTGGCCCTGGCGAAGCTGGGCGGTGTCTCAGCCGATGGCCCCGGCGCTGATAGACGATGGCGGAATCTGGACCTGGCAGCAGGTAGCAACACATCTGAATCAACTGGCGATCGGTTTCGTGCGTCAGGGGGTTAAGCCGGGGATGGGGGTAGCGCTGCGCGGTAAAAACAGCACCACGATGCTGTTTTGTTATCTGGCGTTGTTGCAGTGCGGCGCACGTCTGTTGCCGTTGAATCCTCAACTACCGGATACGCTGCTGGATGCGTTGTTGCCGTCACTGAATATCGAGTATGGGTTGTGTACCGGCGAACACGGCTGGCCGCAAGGCATCATGCCGTTACATGTGCCGTCACCCCTGTCAGCACCAGAGATGCCGCCACCGCTGCCATGGGCGGCGCAACGACTGGCGACCATGACTCTAACCTCTGGTTCCAGCGGCATGCCGAAAGCCGCGGTGCATACCTGTGAAGCGCATCTTGCCAGCGCTGAAGGTGTGCTGGCGTTGATGGCGTTCAGTGCTGGCGATCGCTGGCTGCTGTCGCTGCCGCTGTTTCATGTGTCCGGACAGGGGATCGTCTGGCGCTGGCTGGCCGCCGGTGCGTCACTGGTCGTGAAACCCGAGCAGCCGCTGGATGTCGCGTTGCGCGTGTGTACCCATGCGTCGCTGGTGCCTACCCAGCTCTGGCGTTTGTTGTCGCAGAATCGTTCACCGGTAAGCCTGCGGGCGGTCTTGCTGGGCGGATCGATGATCCCGGCAGAGCTGATGCAACAGGCCGAAGCGCGGGGGATCCGTTGCTGGTGTGGCTACGGTCTTACCGAACTGGCATCGACAGTCTGCGCCAAGCGGGCTGACGGCCATGACGGCGTTGGGTTACCACTGGCAGGGCGTGAGATCATGCTGGAGGGTGAGGAGATCTTGCTGCGTGGCCGTTGTCTGGCGCTGGGGTACTGGCGCGAAGGGCGGGTCAACCCGCTTACTGACGCGAAGGGTTGGTTTCATACCCGTGATCGTGGCCAGTGGGATGGCCGCGAGTGGCGAATTCTGGGGCGGCTGGATAACCAGTTTTTCAGCGGCGGTGAAGGCATTCAACCTGAAGATGTGGAAGCCGTGCTGATGCAACACCCAGATGTGACCTACGCGTGCGTGGTGCCTGTGGATGACCCCGAGTTCGGTCAGCGTCCGGTGGCGGTGGTGGAGGTGGCGAACCATCTGCCGTTGTCGCAATTAGTTGCGTGGTGGCAATCCCGGCTGGCGGGGTTTCAACGTCCGATAGCCTGTTACCTGTTGCCGGACGAATTGAAAAACGGCGGGATAAAAATCTCCCGTCAACAGGTGAAAGCCTGGGTGGAACAGCAACCGCGTAGTCTGGTATAACCACCTGATTCCCAGCCCAATCGTATTACACTTGCGGTTATTTACGCTTTTGGCCGCTGAATATTCGGGTAAAATGCCTGTTAGCATCATCGTGCTATGCGCGTTTAACTTAGAGCCTATCCCATTAGGGCTATTTCACTGGCCATTTTGGCCCTGGGCAGTGCTCGAACTCCTCACGTACTCCGTGTACGCTCCGGGTTCTCCGCGCTGTCCGAGTCCAAACTGGCTGCGTCAATAACGCCTACTGGGATAGGCTCTTAATCGTATTAAGGATTATAGATATGAAAAAGTGGGGTATTGCTTTGGCGGGAGGTTTGCTGATGGCGACGGTTTCCGCTCATGCCATCAGTCTTTCCGGGGAAGCAGGACGAGATTACACCGGTGCCAGTGCAGGTTTCGGTCTGGGCATGCCCGGTTTGTCTGGTAATGTCGGCTGGGGTCATGATGACAAACACAGCAACGACGTTTACAGCGCCGGTGTGGATTATACCTTTGCCTTGAGTAATGCGTCGCTGAAAGTCGGTGCCAAAGGGCTTTATCTGAACCAGAATCGTTTTAAAGACGGTTATGGCGTGGCGCTGGGTGGTGGATTGCAAGTGCCGATGACCAGTTCTATTTCCCTGTACGGTGAAGGGTATTACTCGCCGGACGCGTTCTCCAGCCACGTTGATCACTATGTGGAAGCCCGTGGTGGTGTGCGTTGGCAGCCGTTCCGTCCGTTATCGCTGGATGTCGGTTATCGCTATATCAATATGGCGTCTGGCGAATCCAGCAACAATAACCGTGTCGCGGATACCGCTTACGTTGGCGTGGGGCTGAATTTCTAATCCCCATTATCGATGTGTAAAACGATCGATGTGTAAAAACCCAAGGCGTGCTGAGTCACGCCTTTTGTCTTTTTATCAGATGGCGGATTTTGCCTGCTGACGGTTTTATCAGCTAAAACGCACCATTGTGTTTATGGCGTCGAATTTCTAAAGTGGTGTGAAACCATCATAAGGAGTGCCGTGGATGCTTAGGGTTGAGATGTTATGTACCGGTGATGAAGTCCTGCACGGGCAGATTGTGGATACCAACGCCGCCTGGCTGGCGGATTACCTGTTTTCACAGGGTGTGCCGATGACCAGTCGTATGACAGTGGGCGATAAACTCGAAGAACTGGTCGCCGCGTTAACCGAGCGTAGCCAGATAGCCGACGTACTGATCGTCAATGGTGGGTTGGGCCCAACCAGTGATGACCTCAGTGCGCTGGCGGCCGCTACCGCTGCCGGAGAAACACTGGTTGAGCATCCTGAATGGCTCGTCCAGATGGAGGCCTTTTTCACCGAGCGCGGCCGTGTTATGGCTGATAGCAACCGCAAACAGGCACAACTGCCTGCCAGTGCGGAACTGGTAGATAACCCGGTTGGTAGCGCCTGCGGGTTTGCCATGCAACTGAACCGGTGCCTGATGTTTTTCACCCCCGGCGTGCCTTCTGAATTTAAAGTGATGGTGGAGCAGCAGATTCTGCCGCGTCTTCGCCAGCGTTTTACGGTGGCTGAACCGCCACTGTGTCTGCGGCTGACCACATTTGGGCGCTCCGAAAGCGATCTTGCCAGCCAGCTTGACTGCTTGTCGTTACCACCGGACGTCGTGCTGGGGTATCGCTCCTCAATGCCGATAATCGAGCTGAAACTCACTGGCCCCGCAGCCCGGCGTCAGGAGATGGAAGCGGTGTGGCAAACGGTGCGTGATGTCGCGGGCGAGAATATGATTTTCGAGGGCACGGAAGGGTTACCTGCGCAATTGGCCCGACGCCTGCACGAGCGTGGGCTGCGTCTGGCGGTGGCGGAAGACTTCACCGCCGGTTTGCTCAACTGGCAGTTACGCGAGGCGGAAGTCCCGCTATCCGGCGGTGAATTACGGTTGGAGAAGACTGCATTAACACTGGACGACTCCGCCGGAGAGACGCTAACGCTGGCAGAGCGTCATCAGGCGCAATTAGCGTTATACGTGGGTCGTTCTGAGGAGGACGGTGTTTTGACGCTGGCGTTGCATACCCCAGAAGGGACATTTGCCCAGACCATTCAGGTGAATGCACGACGCTATAGCCGTAAAACCCATCAGGATGTGGTGGCGATGCTGGCGATGAATATGCTGCGCCGCTGGCTTAACGGCTGGCCGGTGTATGGTGGTCATGGTTGGATAAGCGTGCTGGCGACGCGCTAATCTGCCACCTGGGAAAACGAAAGCGGGGGCCGTGGCCCCCGTCGTTAGCGTCAGGAATTCGCTAAGGATCAATACAACAAGGATCAGTACAACAACGATCAGTATAACAAAGAGTACAACTGACGGCGGTAGCGAGCAGCCAGCGCATCGCCAGTACCCAGTGCCGCCATGATATCCATCAGTGTCTTACGGGCGCTGCCATCGGCCGCCGCCAGATCTTTTTTCAGCAAGCCCATCAGCAGTTCCAGCGCTTCTTCGTTACGCCCGACCTGATGCAGTTGCAGACTCAACTGTACCGCCAGTTCCTGGTTATCCGGTGACGCCGCCAGTTGCTGTTGGAGGTGCTGAATCTCCGGTGTATCCGCCGCTTGTTTCATCAATTCGATTTGCGCCACCAGCCCATGATAACGGGTGTCCTGATCCTGTAGTGGGATCGTATCCAGCACCGCTTGCGCATCTTCGGAGCGATTGAGTTGGATCTGCACTTCCGCCAGCAACAGCGCGATGTCGCTGCGCTTGGTGTCCAACTGCCAGGCGTCTTTCAACAGGACTACCGCTTCTTTTAACTGGTTTTCCTGAATCAACTGCTGCGCTTGCGCCAGTTTGAGGTCTTCGGCTTTCGGCAAGACACGTTGCAGCAGTTCACGGATGACGTCTTCCGGCTGCGGACCCTGAAAACCGTCTACGGGCTGACCGTCCTTGAACAGATACACCGTTGGAATAGCGCGCAGACCGAACTGCGCCGCCACACGTTGCTCAGCATCGCAGTCCACTTTTGCCAGAATAAACTGACCGGCATACTCCGCCGCCAGTTTGTCCAGCACCGGGCCCAGTTGCTGGCAGTGAGTACTGCGATCAGACCAGAAATAAAACAGCACCGGGGCGCTCATGGACTGTTCCAGCACCTGATGCAAATTGGTCTCGTTGATATCAATCACGTTGGCGTGTTGTTCAAACATGTCATTCTCTCTCAGCCTTTTTAGCCATTATGGGGGTGATGTCCGACACTTCAACCCCGAATCAGGATTTTGTCCGCAGCAGATGGTCAAGCACGCAGCCCGGTAGCACGCGGCGTAGTATGGTAATGCCGTGGGCAAGCAACGTGACCGGATAGCGTAATTTCGGGCGTGGACTTTCCAGCGCGTGAATCAATTTCGGCAGCACGGCTTGCGGCGGCAGCGTGAAACGGCTGGCGATACCGGGGTTGGTAACCGGTTTATCCTGTTGCGTCTGTGCCACATTGTCAGTGAATCGGGTACTGATGGGGCCGGGTTCGATCAACGATACATGTATACCACTGCCGTGTAGTTCCATACGCAAGGCGTCGGACCAGGCTTCCAGCGCATATTTACTGGCCGCGTAAGCGCCTCGCCCTGGGGTGGAGATGAGTCCCATGACTGAACTGGTCTGGATAATTCGCCCTTCGCCGTGCGGTAACATGGCAGGCAGCAACAGCTGGGTTAGCTGGTGGGTGCCAAACAGATTACTGGAAAACTGCTGTTCCAGTTGCTGACGGGAGATGGTGTTGAGCGGGCCGTACAACCCGTAACCGGCGTTGTTAAACAAGCCGTAGAGCTGGTTGCCGGTCAAGGCAATCACGATATCCGCCGCTTGCCTGACGCTGGCACTGTTGTCGAGATCCAGATCGATCCCTTCAAAGCCCAGCGAATTCATGCGCGCCACATCCTGATGACGGCGGCAGGCCGCCAGTACGCGATAGCCGCGTTGTTGCAAACATTGAGCGGCAATCAGGCCAATGCCGCTGGAGCAACCGGTAATCAAAACCGCTTTTTGCATAACTTTACCTAACGAAAACGCTTAAATATCAAGAGTCGTGGTTAACTGTTAATCTTTACTAGACTCAGTGTTGGTTAATAATGGGGTCAAGCTGTGTCGCCATCCATTGTGCGATAAACGGCTGAGCGTCACGGTTAGGATGGATGCCATCATCCTGCATCCATTCTGGTTTGAGATAAACCTGTTCCATGAAAAACGGCAGCAGAGGAACGCCTAACGTTGTAGCAAGCCGCGGATAAACCGCGCTGAACGATTCCGTATAGCGCCGTCCATAGTTGGCTGGCAAGCGGATTTGCATCAGCAACGGTTGGGCATGGGCCGCTTTGACTTGAGTAATTACGCTGGCGAGTTCCCGCTCCAGGTTTTGGGGGGGAAACCCACGCAGACCGTCATTGCCGCCCAGCTCAATCAATACCCAGCGCGGCTGATGTTGTTGTAGCAACACCGGCAGTCGCGCCAGCCCCTGTGCGGCGGTGTCGCCGCTGATGCTGGCGTTCACCACCCGGACCGTGACGGCAGGGGAGCGCGACTGCCAGGTCGCATCCAGTAATGCAGGCCAGGCCTGGTTCGCCGCCATACGATAGCCTGCGCTCAGGCTGTCGCCCAGCACCAATAGCGTATCTGTCGCGAAGGCGCGCAGACTGAACAGGCCCCAGAATAGAAGGATAACGACATGCCTGCAGAAAACATTCTTGAAGTTCATCATCTTAGTAAGCACGTTGGTCAGGGGGAACATCAGCTCTCCATCCTCACCGGAGTTGAGCTGGTTGTCAAACCTGCTCAGACCATTGCGCTGGTGGGCGAGTCCGGTTCAGGGAAATCGACCCTGTTGGGGATTCTGGCCGGACTGGATGACGGCAGCAGTGGGCAGGTGTCGCTGCTTGGTCAGCGGCTCGATAGCCTGGATGAAGAAGGCCGTGCCGCACTGCGGGCGCAGAATGTGGGGTTTGTGTTTCAGTCTTTTATGCTGGTACCGACCCTGACCGCGCTCGAGAACGTGCAGCTACCGGCGTTGCTGCGTGGCGAAAGCGATCGCCACAGCCGCCAGCAGGCGGAGCAGCTTTTACAACAGCTTGGGTTGGGAGCGCGATTACACCACCTGCCCGCGCAGCTTTCCGGCGGTGAACAGCAGCGCGTTGCGCTGGCTCGTGCGTTCAGCGGCCGCCCACGGTTGTTGTTTGCCGATGAACCGACCGGTAACCTCGACCGTCAAACCGGCGATCGTATCGCTAATCTGCTGTTTTCCCTCAATCGCGACTTTGCTACCACGCTGATCTTGGTGACGCATGATGAACAACTGGCGGCGCGTTGTGAGCGTTGCCTGCGGTTGCGCGACGGAAAATTGTGGGAGGATGCATGATCTGGCGTTGGTTTTGGCGAGAGTGGCGATCGCCGTCGTTGCTGATTGTCTGGCTTGCACTGACGCTGTCGGTGGCTTGCGTGCTGGCGCTGGGGTCTATCAGCGATCGGATGGAGAAAGGGCTGAGTCTGCAAAGTCGGGATTTTCTGGCGGGTGATCGCGTGCTGCGGGCATCCCGCCCGGTAGATGAACAGTGGTTACAGCAGGCGCGTCAAGTAGGACTGACGCAGAGTCGACAAGTATCGTTCATGACCATGACTTATGCGGGGGACAACGCGCAACTGGCACAGGTCAGAGCCACCGATACGCAGTATCCACTGTATGGCGAGCTGAAGACACAACCCGCTGGACTTAGGGTGTCGCCGGGCACGGCGCTGGTCGCCCCGCGTCTGCTCGCGTTACTAGGGATAAAGGTGGGCGATAAGTTGGATGTCGGCGATACCACCTTGACCATCGCCGGTGAACTACTGCAAGAACCGGACGCGGGGTTTAATCCGTTCGAGACCGCACCACGGATATTAATGAATCTGGCGGATGTGGAAAAAACCGGCGCGATTCAGCCCGGTGGACGCATTACCTGGCGCTATATGTTTGCCGGGACACCCTCACAACTCACCCGCTTTAGCGATGTTATCACGCCACAGTTGAAGCCGGATCAACGCTGGTATGGCATGGCGGATTCGCAGGGGGCCGTGGGTAAATCGTTGCAACGCTCCCAGCAGTTCCTGCTGTTGTCGGCACTGCTGACGTTACTGCTTTCGGTGGCGGCGGTCACGGTGGCGATGGGGCATTATTGCCGCAGCCGTTACGACCTGGTGGCGGTACTGAAAACGCTGGGGGCTGGGCGTCAGGCGTTGCGTCGGCTGATTATCGGGCAGTGGGTCTCGGTACTGATGCTATCGGCATTGTGCGGCAGCCTGCTGGGAATGGGCTTTGAAGCGTTGCTGATACGGGTACTTGCACCGGTGTTGCCGGGCGAATTACCCGCTGCCGGGCTATGGCCGTGGTGCTGGGCGCTGGGAACGCTGGTGTTGATTTCATTGCTGGTGGGGATTCGCCCTTACCGGCAGTTGCTGGCGACCCTGCCGCTGCGGGTATTACGTCAGGATGTGGTCGCGAATGTGTGGCCGTTGCGCTATTACCTGCCCGCCGTGGCAGTGGTTGTTATCGGTTTACTGGTGGTGTTGTCTGGTGGCGGCGCGTTGTTATGGTCGCTGCTTGGCGGGATGCTGGCATTATCGCTGCTGCTGGGGGGGATTGGCTGGGGCAGCTTGCTCGTGTTGCGTCGCCTGACGCTGAAAAGGCTGTCATTGCGTTTGGCAATTAACCGCTTGTTACGTCAACCATGGGTCACGCTGGGGCAACTGGCGGCGTTTTCGCTCTCTTTTATGCTGTTGTCGCTTTTGCTGCTGTTGCGTGGTGATTTGCTGGCGCGCTGGCAACAGCAGTTACCCCCCGGTAGCCCTAACTACTTTGTGTTGAATATCAATGCGGATCAGGTGCCACAGGTCAGGGATTTTCTGGTGCAGCATCAGGTAAAACCGCAAACGTTCTACCCGATCATTCGCGCCCGTCTGACGGAAATCAATGGGCTGAGGGCGACCGATCTGGTGCACGAGGATGACCCCGGTGGGGAAACCGTCAACCGGGAGTTGAACCTGACCTGGCTGGCGCAGTTGCCGGGGCATAATCCGCTGGTGGCAGGGCAGTGGCCGCCCAAAGCGGGCGAAGTGTCGATAGAGAAAGGTGTGGCGCAACGTCTGGGGGTGAAGATTGGCGATACGCTGACGTTTACCGGCGATACCCAGCCGTTTCAGGCCACCATCAGCAGCCTGCGGCAGGTGGATTGGGAAAGCCTGCGGCCGAACTTTTTCTTTATCTTCCCGCCCGGATCGCTGGATAGCCAGCCGCAGTCGTGGTTGACCAGCTTTCGTTATGACGGCGGCGATACGTTGATCACCCAGTTGAATCGACAGTTTCCCACGCTGACGGTGTTGGATGTCGGGGCGATTCTGCAGCAGCTTGGTGCGGTGTTGCAGCAGGTCGGGCTGGCGCTAGAAGTGATGGTGGTGCTGGTGCTGTTCTGCGGCGCACTGTTGTTGTTGGCACAGATTCAGGTGGGGATGCGCCAGCGACGTCAGGAGTTGATTGTCTATCGCACGCTAGGGGCCGGGCAGCGTTTATTACGCGCCACCTTGTGGTGGGAGTTCGCGGTGCTGGGGTTATCGGCCGGTGTGGCGGCAGCACTGGGAGCGGAAGCGGCATTGTGGTTGTTGCAACGCAAGGTGTTTGATTTTCCGTGGCAGCCGAACCTGTGGCTGTGGGGCGGGTTGCCGGTCGTGGCGGCGTTGCTGCTGTCGCTGTACGGCAGTTGGCTAGGGTTACGTCTGTTACGCGGTAAGGCGCTGTTCCGTCGTTATCACGCCTGAGGTTGACTCAGGCGCTTTACTCTCGCTGACTCTCAATGAGTCAGCGTGTTATCGCGTCTTCAGTGTTTTTGTTGCCGGGGTGTTTGTACTTCGCCAGATACTGATGCTGGAAGATGCACATACGGATGGCGTTGTGGTATTCGCCGTTGGTGAAGAACTCATGAATCAACTCGCCTTCCACTTCAAAGCCTAGTTTGGTGTAGATGTGGATGGCTTTCTGGTTCTCTTTGTCTACGATCAGGTACAGCTTGTAGAGGTTGAGAATTGAAAAGCCGTAATCCATTGCCAGTCGCGCGGCGGCGCTGGCATAACCTTGCCCCTGATGGGCTGGATCGATGATTATCTGAAATTCGGCGCGACGGTGGATATGGTTGATTTCCACCAGTTCCACCAGACCGACTTTGGTGGCGTCGTGCTCAATAATAAAACGACGTTCGCTCTGGTCGTGGATGTGTTTGTCGTACAGGTCGCTCAATTCGACAAATGCCTCGTAAGGCTCTTCAAACCAGTAGCGCATAACGCTGGCGTTATTATCCAACTGATGAACAAAGGTGAGGTCGTCACGCTCTAGCGGGCGCAGACGTACGACTTCGTGGATCTCCGGCATAACGCCTCCTGATCATGTGTGATGACGAGACGTTAACCAGCTTGCCTCGTGTGGTCAATCGGCCGATGCCGAAAGTGCATCTCATGCGTGCAGCCGGGAGACGGCACGCATGAGAGGCGTCGCGGTAATAATTAGAAATCGACGCTGGCGCGCAACACCACTTCACGCGGGTCGCCAATCGCCACATATTGGCTGCTGCCGCTGGAGGGGTAGTAGGTTTTGTCGAACAGGTTTTTGATGTTCAACTGCCATTTCACCTTGTAACCGTTGAGCGGCACGCTATAGGCGATAAAGGCATCCGCCACGGTGTAGTCGTCAAGGAAGAAGCTGTTGGCGGCATCGCCGGGGCGACGGCCCACGTAGCGAGCGCCGACGCCTGCGCGCAGATCATCACCCGCGTGAAGGCCCAGATTGCCGAAATCGTTGGTCAGGAACAGTGACGCGGTATGGCGCGCCACGTTAGACATTTCATTACCCTGATTCGTCGGGTCGGAAGTGACGCGTGCATCGGTAAAAGCGTAGGCACCAATCAGACTCAGGCTGTCGGTTAGTTTACCCGCCACATCCACTTCTACCCCTTGCGAACGCACTTTACCGGCAGTGCGGGTAACGGTTTCGCTGATGCCGTTAATGACCTGTAGTTCATCCACCATCACGTTGCGTTTTTGAATATCGAATAACGCCAGGTTGGCGGTAATACGATTGGGGAGATCCAGCTTGGCACCAATCTCATAGGAGCGCCCGACTTCCGGCTCCATCGTCGCCCCTATTGCTTTGTTGACTGCCGAGTTAGGCTTAAAGGATTCGCTATAACTGGTGTACAACGAGGCGTAAGACGTGAGGTTGTACACGACACCCGCGCGTGGCACCAGTCGGCTGTCCGACCTGTCGGTATTGGTCACGAAGGGACGTCCTTTGCCTGACATGACATCGAAGCGGTCATAGCGCACGCCGCCTAACAGCATCCAGTGTTCATCCAGTCGTATGGCGTCCTGCATGAAAACGCCGGTGCTGTCGACGTCTTCTTTCTGGTCGCTCTCAGCTGCGATAACCGAGTTGGATGCCGGGAAAAGGCCGTATACCGGGTTATAAATATTGAAACTGCTGTTGTTTTTACCACGAATCATATTGCCGCGATGGGTACGGTCAGCTTCATGATCGAAACCGAATAACAACTGGTGGTTGATGCTGCCCCAGTCGATATCGCCATTTAACGCCAGTTGCACATTCTGTGACTGACTGTGTGCGTCCTGCGTTGCATCAGCCCGGCGTGTCAGAAATCCGGTTGTTGGATTAAGCGACATGGCACGCGCCTGATTATCGTTATAGGTATTGCGGCTATAAGCGTAATTCAGTTTACTTTTCCAGCGCTCGTTCAGCGTATTTTCCATCTGGAACGTCAGGGTATCCTGATCGCCACGGGTGGCGTTATAGGTTTCATCAAACCGTCGTTCGCGCGGCGTGGCAACGGGTTTGCCGGTACGGCTATCGATAACGGTCCCGCGATCAAACGGCGTCAGGTATTCCATGTGCTCATAAGCAACCAGCACGGTGGTATTTTCGCCATACCACATCAGTGAAGGGGCAACGGTTGTCTGACGATTGCGTCCGAAATTACGCCAGTAATCGGTTTCATCGTGATCGACAATCAGACGATAAGCCAGACCAGAGGTGCTGAGCGGGCCGGTGATGTCAAACTGGCCGCCCCCGCCATTAAAGCTGCTATTCCAGCCTTCGATATGGGTTTTCTGCACCAGTTCCGGTTTTTTGCTGATGATGTTGATCATACCGCCAGGGTCGCCCCAGCCGTACAGCATGGAGGCCGGCCCTTTGAGGACTTCTACTCGCTCGGTGGTCGGGGTGACGTTGCGAGCCTGAATCGAACGCACACCGTCACGCAGGATGGAACCGTCGCGGTTATCACCGAAACCTCGCTTCATCACGGCATCCTGTGTTCCGCCCAGCGTGTTGGCCTGAGTGATGCCACTGACGTTGTATAACGCATCGTCAAGGTTTCTGACCGCCTGATCCTCCAGCACCTGCTGCGGCACCACATTAACGGCCTGCGGTATATCCAGCAGGCGGCTGTCGGTACGGGTGCCGATGACGGCGTTGTGCGGCTGATAGCCGGTATCCCCAGTGCTGGTAGCAGGTGTGCTGGCGTTTACCACCAGGGTATCTTCCTGCTTTTTGGTCTCTGACGGGGTAGTGCTATCGGTTGATGCGGCGGTGGCCTGAAGGCTGAGTGGCAGCAAAGCTAGCAGCGGCCAGCTTTTTTGCCAGTGGCGGTTATTCATGTGTTAACTGACTCCAATAGGTCCCTGAAAAATCAATCGGTAAAAATTGTTGATAGAGTTGTTGTAAGGTGCGCTGTGGATCGATGTCGCTAAACAGCGTCGGGTAGAGGGCTTTGGCGAACATTTCCACCATCACCACGTGATAAGGGCTGAGATAAAAGTTGTGCCACATACTCCAGGCCCGGCCGTTGCCGACGGCGCTGAGGTGTGAGAGCAGAGGCTCTTGCAGCAGTAGCGTGCGTAAACTGTCACTTGCCTGACGGGGCGTGACGTCCGGGCCGAGCATCAGGTCAGAAAAGCGTTTGCCGTCAGGCCCGGCCATGCCGGTGGCAATATAGACATCAGGTTGAGCGGCTAAGACCTGTTCCGGGCTCAGCTCACCGTACACCCCTTTGACTTTGCCTGCCGCGATGTTATCGCCGCCAGCAAAGGTCAACAGTTCGCCGAGATTACCGTTGACGGCAGTGGTGCAGCAGGTATCCCGGCGACCAAGATGCAAATGCAACATCACCGTCGGTTTGCGCCCCTGGTACTGCGCGAGCCGTGTTCTGATGGCATCCATATGCTGCTGGTAGAACGTGATAAAGGCATCGGCACGTGACTGCTGGTTCAGTACCTCACCCAACAGGCGCAGGCTGGGGACGGTGTTTTTCAGCAGGTCAATGCGCAGGTCGACATAGATATAAGGAATGCCCGCCTGCGTTAACGCTTGCTGGATGCTCTGTTCGTTGTCAGCTCCTTTGGCCAGCCGAGGCAGGATCACCAGGTCGGGCTTCAGTGGCAATAGCATCTCCGCGTTGACGCTGTTGAGATTGCCATTACCCAACTGTGGAATACGTGCGATATCAGGGAATGCCGTTATGTAGCGCCCCCAGCTTTGGGCATCGTAACGTGCCAGGTCGCCTGGCCATCCCACGATGTGCTGCGCCGGGTTCCCCGGTTCCAGCAAGGCCAGCGTATACAACATGCGACTTTCACCCAGCACGATCCGTTGTGGGTTATCCGGAATGATGACCTGACGACCGGTGATATCGGTGACGGTTTTGGCCTGCACCAGAGGGGAAAGGCTGAGTAGGGTGAAGAGGAGAAAAAGGATGCGCATGTGCTTTTCTCGTAAAAATTAGGCGTGAAAAAATAATAAGAATTATTTTTATTTGCAACAAAAAGACGAAAAACGAAAGTAAAAAAACAAAAGCCCTGCTATTTCACAGGGCTATCGTGGGTGATGCGGATAATTGTTACTGCCGTTGTGGTACGGCGAGCGCACTAACGGAGGTTTAAGAAGGGGCCTTATCGTCGTGATGTTCGTAACCACGTCCGAAGCGTCGTTCCAGTCGGCCCTGGAGCAATTCCAGCCCGATAGACAGCAACCAGTAAATTACGGCGGCGGTGGTAAGCATTTCCATGTAGTGGTAGGTGCTGCGCCCGTAAGACTGCGCCAGAAAGTTCAGTTCCCACAAGCCCATCAGCGATACCAGCGACGAGTCTTTGATCATTGAAATGAACTGAGAACCGGCTGGAGGAATGATGATGCGCAGCGCCTGCGGTGCTACCACATGGGTGGTAATGACCCAGCGCGACAACCCCAGGGCCATCGCCGCTTCTTTCTGACCTCGGGGAACCGAGAGGACGCCGCTGCGAATGGTTTCCGCCAGATAAGCGCCGTAGTTGAGCGATAGCGCAATAATACCGGAGGTGAAAGCGCTCATCACAATACCGACCTGGGGCAGTGCGAGGTAGATTATCAGTACCTGCACCAGCAGCGGCGTGCCGCGAAACAGCGAAACGTAAAACGTGGCGCAACCAAATGCGATGGCGCTGGAAGAGAGCCTGCCTGCTGCGGTGATAACCGCCAGCAGGATACAGAACAGCATGGAGATGATGGTGATGACGACGCTCAGCACCGCCCCCTGGATGAAGCCATCCGGCGACAGGTGCATGCCCAGCATGGAGGGCAGTTTCTGACGGATAAGGCCGGTATCCAAATCCATAAACGAAAACAGCCACAACAGCAGGCTGAGCAACACCAGCCAGGTCAGCCCCGCACGCAAACGAAAACCGAATCCGGCGCGCTCAGGCGCCGGTGGCATGTTGGATGGGGTTTTAGCGGGGGAGCGCGACATTACGGGGTGACCCCGGTGATGTCTTCACCAAACCACTTCATGGAGATGGCTTTTAGGGTACCGTCGGCACGCAGCGCAGTGATGGTGTCGGCCAGTGTTTTGCTCCATTCCGGGTCGCCTTTATCAACAGCAATCCAGTTTGGTTCAGCATACAGTTCCTGCAGAATGCGCAGTTGCGGCAGTTTTTCGAGGCGAGGTTTAGCGGTGATGCGATCGGAAATGACCGCATCCAGACGTTTACCTGGGCCTAACGCCAGATTACGGAATGCCATTTCTTCATCGGTGGGGACTGCCTGAACATGGTCAAATGGGAAGGCAATCGGCTTGCCACCGGGGATCACCAGACTTTTGTTGAGGTAATTCTCGTAGCTGGAACCCAACCCCAGCCCGACTTTTTTGTTGCTCAGGTCAGCGGCGGAGTGGATGTTTTTCTCATCTTTATGGACGATCAGCACGGCGAAGGTGCTGTAATAAGGGGTAGCGAAATCCAAAACCTTGGCACGTTCGGCGTTTGGCGTCATCGAACAGATGCACATATCCCAGCGGCCTTGCCATTTACCACCGACGATGGTTTCCCAGCCTGGCGTTGCCAGTTCCAGCTTTGCCCCCAGTTTCTGCGCGACAGCGTTGGCAACATCGACATCAAAACCGACCAACTGATTGTTATCATTCAGATAACTGAAGGGTGGGTAGTCATTGAACAACACGTTACGGACAACACCGGTTTGTTTAACCCGGTCCAGTGTGCCACCGGCCTGCGCGGTGCTAAGCGCCAAACAGGTACTCAGCGTGAGAGCCATCAGAGCGAGGAGTTTTTTCATCTATTTTCCCTATAAGCGAGCATCACAACGATGAACGCGGGGCGAGTGGCCGCATTCCGTGTGGAAATCACAAAGGCGCTATTTTATAGCAGCAGCGGGCGAGTGCAAAATACGGTCTTTGTCGGGCAGTTGGAAAGCCGGGCATAAGCATCGTTGATTGGCGGTATCTTATCGTACCGATACATTAAGCTGGATAAAAAAAACCTGCCACCGAAGTGGCAGGTTTGACAGCGTGAGGCACGGTTCGCGTTATTTTTTGCGGGCGTACTTCAGGGAGTCCAGGGCAACGGCGAAAATGATGATGCCGCCTTTGATAATGTACTGCCAGTAAGGGCTGACGCCGATGTAAGTCAGACCGTAGTTGATGAGGGTGAAGATGATAACCCCGGTCACGACACCGGCAACCGTACCCACACCACCGGCAAACGACACGCCGCCGACCACGCACGCCGCGATGGCGTCAAGTTCGTACATAAAGCCGAGGTTGTTGGTGGCACTGCCGATACGGCCTGCTTCCAGCATACCGCCGAAGGCATAGAACACGCCGGACAGCATATACACCCAAATCAGGTTCAGCGACACGTTCACACCAGACACTTTGGCGGCTTCCGGGTTACCGCCGATAGCGAAGATGTTTTTACCAAAACGGGTTTTGTTCCACAAAATCCACACGAACAGTGACGCAATCGCTGCATAGAACGTGATGTAGGACAGTTTGAAATCGCCGAAGCGCACAAAGCCCTGTGCAAAAGTGGAGAAACGGTCGTCAAAGCCGGCGATCGGGGAAGCGCCCACGATGTCGTAGTACAGTGAGTTGATACCGTAAACGATGATCATCGTACCCAATGTGGTGATGAACGGCGTCACTTTCAGGTAGGCGATGATAAGACCGTTGACCAGACCAATCACTGCACCGATAGCACAAACAATCAGAATAACCAGCGGGATCGGCATGGTTTCCAGGTGTGGGAACACCTTGTTGGTATTGTCCATCGCCTGTAACAGCGTGGCAGCAACCACGGCGGCGAGGCCGACCTGACGACCAGCTGACAGGTCAGTACCCTGCGTGACGATAAGCCCAGCGACGCCAAGCGCGATAATGACGCGCACCGAAGACTGGGTAAGAATGTTACTCAGGTTGGTGAGGCTGAGGAAGGTGGGGTCCTGGATAATAATAATCACCAGCAGTACCAGCAGTACGGCGTAAATGCCACTGTCTTTCAGCCAGGTGAGCGCACTTTTTTTAGTTGTAGCTTTCATGGTAACAGCCCTTGCATCATTAAAGGTGTAACGACGCTAAACGGAGAATTTCGTTCTGCGTGGTGTTCTTGGTTTCGACAATGCCTGCGACGAGGCCATTACTCATCACCAGAATACGGTCGGTGATGCCCAGCAGCTCTGGCATTTCAGACGAAATGATGATGATTCCTTTGCCTTTTTTCGCCAGCTCTGAAATCAGCTGATAAATCTCGAATTTCGCGCCCACGTCAATGCCGCGGGTCGGTTCATCGAGCATCAGTATTTCCGGCTGAGTCAGCAGCCAGCGTCCGATGATGACCTTCTGCTGGTTACCGCCAGACAGCGAGCCGATAGCGGTGTGGTGGCCTGGGGTTTTTACCCGCATGGAATCAATCACCCACTGCACATCGCTTTTCATGCGTTTGTTGTCCAGCAGGCCGAGGCTGTTCTTGTATTTGTGAATATTGGAAATCAGCGAGTTGAAGCCGACATCCAAATAGGCGTAGATACCGGTAGAGCGGCGCTCTTCGGTGACCAACGCGAAACCGTTATTAATCGCTTCGTTAGCGTTATGGTTGCTGATCTCTTTGCCGTGCAGCTTGATAGTGCCGCTGAGTTTTTCGCGGATACCGAACAGGGTTTCGACAATATCGGTACGTTTGGCACCGACCAGACCCGCAATCCCCAGAATCTCGCCCTGGCGCAGGTCAAACGACACATCGCGGATAGACGGTTGACGCATTGAGGTCAAACCGCGTACTTCCAGCATCACGTCGCCCGGGGTGTTGGTTTTATCCGGGAAGCGTTGATTGAGGGAACGGCCCACCATCATGGCGATGATCTGGTCCATATTCAGGCCTTCCAGCGGCTGAGTTGCGACCCACTGACCGTCACGTAGTACGGTGATTTCATCGCACAACTGGAAGATCTCTTCCATTTTGTGGGAGATATAAACAATGCCACAACCCCGGTCTTTCAGCTTACGAATGATAGTGAACAGATGGTTCACCTCTTTTTCCGTCAGCGATGAGGTGGGCTCGTCCATGATGACGATTTTGGCATTGTAGGAGAATGCTTTGGCGATTTCGATCATCTGCATCTGCGACACGGACAGTGTGGCTACTTTGTCGCGCGGATCGATATCGATATCCAGTTCATCGAAAATGGCTTTGGTGTCGCGATACATTTTTTCCTGATCGACGAACAACCCTTTTTTGGGATAACGGCCGAGCCACATGTTATCCATGACCGAGCGTTGCAAAACCAGGTTCAATTCCTGATGCACCATGGATACGCCGTTCTCCAGCGCTTCTTTCGCGCTTTTGAAATCGATCTCCTGCCCCTGGAATTGAATGCTGCCTGTATCTTTCTGATAAATGCCGAACAGACACTTCAGTAGAGTCGATTTTCCTGCGCCGTTTTCTCCCATCAGGGCATGGATAGAGTGAGGGCGCACCTTCAGGTTGACATTATCCAATGCCTTTACACCGGGAAACGACTTACTGATATTGGTCATCTCCAGCAGGAATTCGCGCTGAGTGGTTAGAGTATCACTGGTCATATTTTACCTGGTCGAAATAATTACCTGGCTGAAACGTTGCCAGACCGAACATGACTGTCTGGCTGAAAAAACCGGTCGTTCAAACAGTGAAGGGCGCAGCGGTTGCCGCGCCCCGACAAGATTACTTCGTGAATTGCGCCAGGTTGTCTTTATCAACCGGCACGTAAGGTACGCGAACCACCTTGTTTTCAATTTTGAAGTTGGTGCCTTCCGCTGCCGGTTTGCCCAACGCCAGGTTTTTCGCCAGATCGATAGTGGCTTTGGCCTGGTTATCGGCGTCATTCAGCACGGTACCAGCCAGTGCGCCGGATTTGATCAGCGACAGGGCTTCTGGCAGCGCGTCAACGCCAAATACCGGAATGCTGCTCTTGTTATGCGCTTTCAGTGCTTCGACCGCACCCATTGCCATAGCGTCGTTGTTGGCAATCAGCACTTCAATCTTGTCGGCGTTAGGACCAGACATCCAGGCGTCAACCTTGTCTTTCGCCATAGCGGTATCCCACATGGCGGTATCCATCTGCAACTGCTGGACTTTGATGCCGTCTTTGGTCAGGGTATCAATCACGTATTTGGTACGTGCTTCGGCATCCGGATGGCCCGGTTCGCCTTTCAGCAGAGCGTACTGGATAACGCCGTCTTTGTTCAGATCCCATGATGGGTTGGCTTTCCAGTGTTTGGCGATCAACTGACCCTGAATGATCCCGGATTCTTTGGAATCGGTACCGACGTAGTAGGCTTTGTCATAGCTGGCCAGTACTTTAGCGTTCGGTTCTTTGTTGAAGAACACCACCGGTACATCGGCCGCTTTCGCTTTCTGTACCACAATGGCGGCGGCAGCCGGGTCAACCAGGTTGATAGCCAGTGCTTTAACGCCTTTGGCCAGCAGGACATCGACCTGATCGTTTTGTTTGGATTGGTCGTTCTGCGAGTCATTCATCAGCAGTTCGACGCCACCCAGGGCTTTGGCTTCTTTTTCAATATCTTTACGCACCATCGACATGAAGTTGTCGTCGTATTTGTAGATGGTGACGCCGATACGGGTATCCGCGGCATGGGCGGAGGCTCCGAACATCATGCTGGCAACCAGGGCGGTGAGAGTGAAAACCTTCTTATTCATGATATCTCCGGGTTTATGCAGGGTAGTTCTCAGTCCGGCCGCACAACGCAAGGTAGACGTAGTACGGCAGTCAGTTAGTCGTCATCAGTGGCGGGTAACGCCGGTCTGATGGAGTTTGCAGGCATGGCCCGCTTAAAGCCTGACTTCCCTGTTTCAGGCGGCGTTCGCCGGTTGGCGGTGCGACCTGATAATGCATCCTGAATATAAACAGCGTCCTGAAACTGATATTGTGAACGTTTTCGCCGTGGCGGCCGCTAACAATTCAACTGACTGGGCGACCGTGTTACAAGGCGTCCGGCCTACGCAGTACGCCACCATCATAGAGAGCGCAATGTTAATTAACTGTGAATTTACTCACAAATTGAAAGCGGTTACATGGATGATTTGAATGAATTAGTGACCGCTTCCACATTTTAACGGGCCGCCACCGAATGCCGCCGTACCAGTGTCGGCATAAAACAGTGTCTGGCTGTTGGGTCCAGCAACCCTGCCGCGCCTTTTAGCGCCAGCTCTGTGGCGATTTTTGCCATGGAAACAATAGGGTAGCGGATAGTGGTCAGGCGCGGGTCGGTGTAACGGGAAATGGGGATATCATCGAAGCCGACCACCGAGAACCGTTCCGGTACCGCAATGCCATTATCTTTCAATGCCATTAACGCACCTGCCGCCATACCGTCGTTATAAGCGAAGACGGCTGTTAACTGTTGGTTGCGTCCCAGCAGTTCCACCATCGCCGCTTCTCCCCCCTGCAGGTCTGGCTCGCCGGCGGCAATCCACTCATCAGGCGGCTCGATGCCATGTTCCTGTAACGCTTGTCGCCAGCCGGTCAGACGCTCCGTTACGTCTTCTATCGGGTGACTGGATCGCAGATAACCAATGCGTTGATGCCCTTGTTGTAACAACATGCGGGTCGCCATCATGGCACCGCTAACGTTGTCGAGGCAGACGCAGCGGTGCGCGTAGTTCGGCAGCACCCGGTTGATCAGCACCATGCCGGGGACTTGATCCATGAAGCCTGCCAGCTCCTCATCGGATAAGGCTTTGGCATGCACGATCAGCGCGTTACAACGCTGGCGGATCAGGACTTCGATGGCATGCCGCTCCTTTTCTTCCTGGTGGTAGGAGTTGTTTATCAGCACATGCTTTTGCAGGCGCTGCGCTACGGTATCAACGGCTTTGACCATCGCGCCGAAGAACGGGTCCGACACGTCCATGACCACCACGCCGATGGTGTCGCTGACCTGTGATGCCAGTGCCTGCGCGTTAGCATTTGGCCGGTAGCCCAATTGTTCGACGGTCTGCAGTACCAGATCGCGTGTCTGTTGGGTGACCGCGCTGTTGTTATTGAGCACACGGGAAACGGTAGCGATGGAAACGCCCGCCTGACGTGCGACATCACGGATGGTAATCATGCAACTCACCACAGAAGAAAAAGTTCACAAGGGCGCCTCTGGCATTCAACCTGTTGGGGGCTATTCTGTCAGGCGTTATGGATAGACTACGTGAGTCATGTCACAGTGATGAAAGCGGTTACATACAATTCTGTAACCTTTGTGACGAGGGTCATTATCCGGGAAAAAGAGCGCGGCTTGATGCGACTCTGTTTATGAAGGCATGATGAGGATAACACGCAAAAACAACGCCCCGACGATGCCAGGGCGTGAGGTAGGCGGACGCTGAATCAGGCGGTTTATTCGGCGGCGTAGCCGCTTGCGGGAATCACTTCGCCGTCAAGCCAGGCGTGATTATCGCGCAGTGCCAGACGTCCTGCCAGGAACCAGCCGACAACCAGCGGGTAGATGCTGTGTTCCTGCGTTTGCACCCGTTCTTGAATATCCTGCTCGGTATCGCCGGGAAAAATGGGCACTCTGGCTTGCAGAATAACCGGGCCACCATCCAACTCTTCAGTGACAAAATGCACTGAGGTGCCGTGCTCGCTGTCGCCGTTTTCCAACGCCTTGCGGTGGGTATGCAAGCCGGGATATTTAGGTAATAGCGATGGGTGGATATTCAGCATTTTCCCCAGAAAACGGGTAACGAATTCGGCGCTGAGGATCCGCATATATCCGGCCAATACCACGACATCTGGCTGATATTTCTCGATTTCGACTGCCAGTGCTGCATCAAAGTCAGCACGACTGGCGTAATCGCCCGGCAGTAGCGCATGGGTGGCGATACCAGCGTCACGCGCCCGCTTGAGACCGAAAGCATCAGGGTTATTGCTCAGTACCGCACTAATTCGCCCGGGAAGGCGACCATGCTGGCAGGCGTCAATTAACGCCTGCAGATTGCTTCCCTGACCTGAAATCAGGACAACGATGTTTTTCATCACTGGATGACCACGGTTTCTCCGCCATCGGTACGGGTAATAACACCGATTTTCCAGGCGGTTTCACCGTTGCTGGTAAGGTGAGCGATAGCATTGTCCGCTTGTTCGGCTGGCAGCGCGATGATCATGCCTACGCCGCAGTTAAAGGTGCGGTACATTTCGTGGCGGCTAACGTTGCCGTTTTGCTGCAACCACTGGAACACAGACGGCCACTGCCAGCTGGATTCTTCAATAGTCGCCTGCATACCTTCCGGCAGTACGCGCGGAATGTTTTCCCAGAAACCGCCGCCGGTCAGGTGGGAAATAGCGTGTACGTCTACGTTTTCAATCAGTGACAGTACAGATTTCACGTAAATTTTAGTCGGGGCCAGCAGGTGATCAGCCAGTGGTTTGCCATCCAGTTGAATCTGTTCCGGATTAGTGCCACTCACTTCGAGGATTTTACGGATCAGCGAGTAACCGTTGGAGTGCGGGCCGCTGGAAGCCAGTGCTACCAGTGCATCGCCTTCACGTACTTTGCTGCCGTCGATGATCTCGGCTTTTTCAACCACGCCGACGCAGAAACCGGCCACGTCGTAATCATCACCGTGGTACATGCCGGGCATTTCAGCGGTTTCGCCACCCACCAGTGCACAGCCAGACTGTTTGCAGCCTTCGGCGATACCGGTGATCACGCGCGCTGCGGTGTCCACATCCAGCTTACCGGTGGCGTAATAATCCAGGAAAAACAGTGGCTCAGCACCTTGTACCACCAGGTCGTTGACGCACATTGCCACCAGGTCGATACCAATCGTATCGTGACGCTGCAGGTCCATCGCCAGACGCAGCTTGGTGCCAACCCCATCGGTACCGGAAACCAGTACCGGTTCGCGGTATTTTTGCGGTAAGGCGCACAGGGCACCGAAACCGCCCAATCCACCCATGACTTCCGGGCGACGGGTCTGTTTCACTACACCTTTGATACGGTCTACCAATGCATTGCCAGCATCAATATCCACGCCTGCGTCTTTATAGCTGAGAGAGGTTTTATCGGTCACTGCGGAGTCCCCACGGAGGTTACGATTGGTTTAAAAAATGGAGCGCGCTAATTCTAACAGCGTAAGCAAACGTTTGCGAGCGGTGTCTTCGCTGTGTGACGCTTTCGTCAGGAGACGATGGAGGCCGTTATCGGCGGTCTGGGGGATGGAGAACGATAATTTCCGTTTTCGCTTGATTTGGATCAGACTGGAATCTATGGCGTACATTTGAAAAAGCGGTATAATCCCGCGATTTTTTTGGCCGTCCACTGCCGATGGGAGTAAAAAGTAATGAAAATCGTCGAGGTAAAACACCCGCTCGTTAAGCATAAATTGGGTCTGATGCGCGAGCACGATATCAGTACCAAGCGTTTTCGCGAACTGGCGTCTGAAGTCGGTAGTTTGCTGACTTATGAAGCCACCGCCGACCTGGCGACGGAAAAAGTGACCATCGAAGGCTGGTGCGGCCCGGTTGAAGTTGACCAAATCAAAGGTAAAAAAATTACCGTCGTACCGATCCTGCGTGCCGGCCTTGGCATGATGGAAGGGGTGCTGGAAAACGTACCGAGTGCGCGTATCAGCGTGGTAGGGATGTACCGCGACGAACAAACGCTGGAGCCGGTCCCTTATTTCCAGAAACTGGCTTCTAACATCGACGAACGCATGGCGCTGGTCGTTGACCCGATGCTGGCGACTGGCGGCTCGATGATTGCCACTGTCGACCTGCTGAAGAAAGCCGGTTGCCGTAGCATTAAGGTGCTGGTATTGGTTGCTGCTCCCGAAGGGATTGCCGCGCTGGAGAAAGCGCATCCGGATGTAGAGTTGTACACCGCCTCTATCGACAAGGGCCTCAACGAGCACGGTTACATTATGCCGGGCCTGGGCGATGCGGGCGACAAGCTGTTTGGTACGAAATGATATCCAGCCGACTGTAGAGTCGGCTTTTTTTTGCGTATAAGCCGCCGTTTCTGACCTAACCTAACGGCTGGCCCCTGCGCATTCCACGGATGGCGAGATTTTTTCAGCGTCGATGGAAAATGGTCGACGCTGAACTTTCTGCCGGGGTTCCCGGTATTTTTCAGTCTGAGACACAGAGGAAAACACGATGACTCGTCGCGCCATCGGCGTCAGTGAACGCCCCCCGCTTTTGCAAACGATACCGCTGAGTTTCCAGCATCTGTTTGCGATGTTCGGAGCCACCGTACTGGTGCCCATTCTGTTTAAGATTAACCCAGCGACCGTACTGCTGTTCAATGGTATCGGTACATTGCTTTATCTGTTTATCTGTAAAGGTAAAATCCCGGCGTATCTGGGCTCTAGTTTTGCGTTTCTCTCGCCGGTTTTTCTGCTGTTGCCGCAGGGATATGAAGTGGCGCTGGGCGGCTTTATTCTGTGCGGCGCACTGTTTTGTCTGGTGGCGTTGCTGGTGAAAAAAGTCGGAACCGGCTGGCTGAACGTGATTTTCCCACCGGCGGCGATGGGGGCGATTGTCGCAGTAATCGGGCTGGAACTGGCGGGTGTGGCGGCCAATATGGCGGGCTTGCTGCCTGCTGCCGGTACTGAAATGGATACCAAGACTGTCACTGTTTCACTGGTAACGCTAGCGGTAACCGTGCTGGGCTCCGTCTTGTTTCGCGGTTTTCTGGCGATTATCCCTATCCTGATTGGCGTACTGGTAGGGTATGCGCTTGCTTTCGTGATGGGCATGGTGGATTTAACGCCGATCGCTCAGGCGCACTGGTTCGCTTTACCCACCTTTTATACACCGCGTTTTGAGTGGGTGGCGATGCTGACGGTACTGCCCGCCGCGCTGGTGGTGGTCGCTGAGCATGTGGGTCATCTGGTGGTCACCGCCAATATCGTGAAAAAAGATCTGATGCGTGACCCTGGTCTGCACCGGTCGTTGTTTGCTAACGGTATTTCGACCATGCTATCCGGCTTTTTTGGTTCCACGCCGAATACGACTTACGGCGAGAATATCGGCGTACTGGCGATCACGAAAGTGTACAGTACCTGGGTTATTGGCGGCGCGGCAATCATTGCGATTCTGCTCTCCTGCGTCGGTAAGCTGGCTGCGGCAATTCAGGCAGTGCCGGTTCCGGTCATGGGCGGTGTGTCGCTGCTGCTTTACGGTGTTATCGGTGCATCCGGTATTCGTGTGCTGATCGAATCCAAGGTGGATTACAACAAGGCGCAGAACCTGATCCTGACCTCGGTCATCCTGATCATCGGCGTGAGTGGTGCGAAGATCCATCTGGGGGCGGTCGAGCTCAAAGGGATGGCGCTGGCCACGGTGGTGGGTGTATTCCTGAGCCTCGTGTTTCGCGTTATCAGCCTGTTCCGTAAAGAAGAAGAGGTGATTGATGTGAGTGACGATGCGGGCGACAAAACCTCTACTCACTCCTCTTCTGCACACTAATTCTCCGGCCCGTTGATGTTGCGACGGGCAGTGCGGTGAACCGGCGGGATGCCGGTTCAATCGCAAAAGGTTTCTATGCTAAACTTGATTCGTTTTCCTGCCTGTTTGGTTTGAGGTGCTTCTGAACACACCGGCACAGTTATCATTGCCACTCTACTTACCCGATGACGAAACCTTTGCCAGTTTCTACCCGGGAGAAAACACGTCTCTGCTGGCCGCTATCCACACGACGTTAGATCAGGAACATGGTAGTTACATCTATTTCTGGTCACGTGAAGGCGGCGGTCGTAGTCACCTGTTGCATGCAGCCTGCGCTGAATTGTCCCGTCTTGGTCGTGCGGTCGGCTATGTGCCGCTGGATAAGCGTGCTTATTTCGTTCCAGAAGTACTGGACGGGATGGAGCAACTGTCGCTGGTCTGTATCGACAATATTGAAGCGATCGCCGGTGATGATGCATGGGAAATGGCGCTGTTTAATCTATACAACCGCATTCAGGAAGGTGGCCGCACCCGCTTGCTAATTACCGGCGATCGTCCGCCGCGTCAGATCAATCTGCAACTGGCGGATCTGGCCTCACGTCTCGACTGGGGGCAAATCTATCGCTTGCAGCCATTGTCGGATGAAGAAAAAGGCGAAGCGTTACAATTGCGGGCTCGGTTACGTGGTTTTGAACTGCCGGAAGACGTCAGCCGTTTTCTGCTAAAACGGCTGGACCGGGAAATGCGCACGCTATTTATGACGCTAGACCAGCTCGATCACGCGTCCATCACTGCCCAACGTAAACTGACGATTCCTTTCGTCAAAGAGATCCTCGGGCTGTAACGCCCTCTGTCACAGGATATCCAGCACCTGCTCCGGTGGGCGACCCAGTTTAGCGTGACCGTTGGCAACCACGATTGGGCGTTCAATCAATTTCGGGTGGGTGACCATTGCCTCAATCAGTTGAGCCTCTGTCAGCGCGCCGTCGGCCAGATTCAACTCGCGGTACAACTCCTCTTTTCGACGCATCAGTTCGCGCGCACTGCTCAATCCAAGCTGTTTAATCAGTCTGGTGAGGGTTGCGGCGTCCGGTGGCGTATCCAGATACAACACCACCTCCGGTTCGATGCCCTGTTGCTGGAGCAGAGCCAGCGTTTCGCGGCTCTTGGAACAACGGGGGTTATGATAGATGGTCACCGATTTACTCATTCCATTCACCTTTCTCAGGATTTTTCATAAGGGCGGAAACGTTGCTGCAGCGCACGTAACTGATCGATGCGGGCATCGTAGCGTGCCTGATCGAGGCTGCCGAGCTTGCTTTGTGAGCTGGCGTTACTCAGCAAACGAATCGCCTGATCCAGTTTGCCGTTAAGTGCCAGACTTTCCGCCCGGGATGCCAGCTCCTCGCCGCGCATATTCTGCGCGGCAGACGCCTGCGCCAGTAAGTCCCAGCCATTTGGATCGTCCGGATGGGCATAGGTGTATTTACGCAAGATACGAATAGCGTCAGCGGATTTATGGCTTTCTACCATCGCGTTAGCCAGATTGATCTGCAGGACTGGGTTGTCCTGCGCATCCGGCACTTTCTGCAAACGGGCGACGGCTTGATCCGCCCGCTGCTGACCGATATCGATGTCGGTCATCAGATCAAGAAACCAAGGGTTTGACGGCGATTTATCCAGCAAGGGTTGCAGCGTCGCGCGTGCTTCATCGTACTTTTTGGTTTGATAGGCCCGAATAGCTCGGCCGTATTGAGCCGCTAACTGCTCGCGTGCGTTACCTTTGGCCCAGTTGTCCAACAGGGCGGCACCATACGGGTTATCTTGCGAGACGTACATTCCCAACACACGCGCCTTGGCGAACAGAAAATCCTGTGAGGAGTGCACCGGCGTGGACTTCATCTGATTGGCGCGGTTGCGGGCGTCCGACAGTCGGCTTTCCGGCAATGGGTGCGTCAGCAACATTTCCGGCGGTTTAGTGGCGTAGCGCGAGATATCCGCCAGTCGTTGCAGGAAATTGGGCATCGCCTGTGGGTCAAACCCGGCTCGTTGCAATACCTGAATCCCGATGCGATCCGCTTCCTGTTCATTCGCTTGGGTAAAGCTGATGACGCTTTGCTGTGCACCTGCCAGCGTACCGCTAAGTGCGGCGATCCCGGCCTGTGGGTTTGCCATCGCCAGCAGCAGTGAACCAAACGCGCCAGCCCAGGCGAGCGGGGCGCTGGCTTTCTGGGCTTCCATGGCGCGTGCTAAATGGCGCTGGGTTACGTGGGAGATTTCGTGTGCCAGTACCGAGGCCAGCTCACTTTCACTTTCCACATAGCGGAATAGCCCAGAGTGCAGCACAACATTGCCGCCGAAGAAGGCAAAGGCGTTGATTTCGTCGTTGTTGACCAGAAAGAAGTGAAACGGCGTACGCACGGAATCAGCTGACTTAACCAGCCGTCCGCCCAACTGATTGATGTACTGCAGCAATAGCGGGTCGTTAATCAGCGGCGCACCGGCACGCAACTGGCGTAGGTAGAAATCCCCCATCACCAGTTCCTGATTAATACTGAGCGTTCCGCCCGCGGTGGTGCCGATATCCGGCAATGTGTCCTGTGTCGTGGCCGTGACCATCAGCGGGCTTGCGCTGAGTAACGTGCCTGCCAGTAGGGCGATGACCGTCTGTTTAAACCGATAGGACATAACGAAGACAACCTTTCGAACAACCTGAAAGAATGGTCATCATCTTAGCCAGCAGTGGCAAACAATGAAACATGAATAGGGAAAAAGGCGGTGTAAAAAATGGGAAATGCGTGGTGGTTTGTGGTTTGTGGTTTGCCGACGCACCGAATACCGCGTCGGCAATAATCAGGAGCAGAATAATCAAGAAAAGGAAAAGGTTCAGGCACCTTTTAAGTAATTCAATACGATATCGTGGTGATTACTGGTCTTGAAGTCATCGAATACTTTTTCGATGTTGCCTTCAGCGTTGATCAGAAAACTGACCCGGTGAATGCCATCATAGGTTTTACCCATGAAGGTTTTTTCACCCCAGACGCCGAACTGCTCTGCTACCTGATGGTCTTCATCAGCCAGCAGGGTAAAGTTCAGCAGCTCTTTTTCCGTAAAGCGGGACAATTTTTCCGGCTTATCGGTGCTGATACCCAGAACCTCAACGCCGAATTTCTTCAGCTCGTCCATGTTATCGCGAAGCCCACAGGCTTGCACGGTGCAACCTGGCGTCATGGCCTTGGGATAGAAATACACCAACACCCGTTGTCCCTGGAAGTCGGCCAAATTAACTTGTTCGCCATCCTGGTCGGGCAAGCTAAATTTCGGTGCGGTATCACCGGCTTTCAGTGTGGTCATCACTACTCTCCATCTTTCTCTTCGTGCTGTGGATAGTTCACAACGCTAATACTGCCTTGCGCGTGCAGTTCTGTACATAGCTGATGAAAGGCCGGCTCAATAATTGAACTGGCTAACGCAGCCGGGCTGTGCGCCGTAATCTGGATATACAGTTGCGGCGGCGTATCGCCATCGGCAGGGCGGGTTTTGGACACCAGCTCGGCGATGTTCATTTGATGAGAATCAAACAGATCAGTAAAGCGTTCAATGATGTGTGGGGAGTCAGCAACATCCACTTTGACCCACACGGTGGCAGGCATCGGCGGGCGGGACTGCGATTCTGTACGTTTCATCACAATCAGCAAATCCAGTTCGACACCTTTGAGCGGCAGGGTGGATTCGATAAGCGTAATCGCGTTCCAACTGCCAGAAAGCAACATGATAAACGTGAACTCGGTGCCCAGCATCGCAAGTCGGCTATCTTCGATGTTGCAACCACAGCTACTGACGTGGCGGGTAATCGTATTAACGATACCGGGACGATCCGTCCCCAACGCGGTAATGACCAGATAGTGTTCTTGTGGGCGCGGCAAAATAGTGCTTCCTGTACAAAATGTTGGGAGTAACATGGTAAACATAAAAAAAACCACCTGCCAAGCGCAGACAACCACGGTTGTCTGCTTGCTTTTGCATAGAAGTCAAAAGTACCATGAAGCACTTGTTTGTGGAGGGGATGGCTAATGTTTACGGGTAGTATTGTTGCTCTGGTGACGCCGATGGACGACAAAGGTGCCGTTGATCGCGCGAGCCTGAAAAAACTGATTGATTATCATGTCGCTAGCGGTACGTCCGCGATTGTGTCGGTGGGCACCACCGGCGAGTCCGCCACCTTGAGTCACGATGAACATGGCGACGTGGTGATGTTGACGCTGGAATTAAGCGACGGTCGAATCCCGGTTATCGCCGGTACCGGTGCTAATTCAACGGCTGAGGCGATTTCCCTCACCCAGCGTTTTAACAATACGGATGTGGCCGGGTGCCTGACCGTGACGCCGTATTACAACAAGCCGACCCAGCATGGTTTGTTCCTGCATTTCAAGGCGATTGCCGAGCACACCGACCTGCCGCAGATCCTCTACAATGTGCCATCCCGTACGGGTTGTGACATGTTGCCGGAAACCGTCGCCCGTCTGTCAGAAGTCAGAAATATTGTTGCCATTAAGGAAGCGACCGGGAACTTAAGCCGTGTCAGCCAGATCCAAGAGCTGGTTCATGAAGATTTCATTTTGCTGAGCGGCGACGACGCCAGCTCGCTGGACTTTATGCAACTCGGTGGCAACGGCGTGATTTCCGTGACAGCCAATATCGCGGCCCGTGAAATGGCGGCGCTGTGCAAGCTGGCGGCTCAAGGGAATTTCGTTGAAGCCCGCCGTCTTAATCAGCGTCTGATGCCGTTGCATCATAAACTGTTTGTTGAACCCAATCCGATTCCGGTGAAATGGGCCTGTAAGGCATTGGGATTGATGGCGACCGATACGCTTCGTCTGCCGATGACGCCGCTGACCGATGCCGGTCGCGACGTGATGGAGCAGGCTATGAAGCAGGCGGGTCTGCTGTAACCGTTAGGGAGATTTGATGAGTTCTTCATTGCAAAAGTCGATGGTGGCAAAGGTTGTCGGTGTTTCGCTGATCATGTTGCTGGCCGCCTGTACCAGCGATCAACGCTACAAGCGTCAGGTTAACGGCGATGAATCCTATCTGCAAACCCCCGAACACCGGGCGTTGAATGTACCGCCCGGTCTGATTCTGCCGCTGCAGAATGGGGATTTCGATATTCCTCCAGTCAACCAGAATGGGCTGGTTGGTAAAGCGCTGGATATTCGCCCGCCGATGCAGCCATTGGCTTTGTTGAATGGTTCCCGCGGTCAGGTGTCTGGCAATACGGCGACGTTGTTGCTGGAGAACAATGCGCGCAACAGCAGTCTGTGGTCGGTGTTGACGCAGGTCCTCCAGTCGAAAGGCTACACGATTGCCAGCCGCCAGGATGCCAACCGGACGCTGACGACCGATTGGATCACCTGGAAGCGTGAAGATGAAGATGTCGCGCATCAGGCGCGTTACCAGATAACGCTGCAGACGCAAGGCTATCAATTGGCGTTGACCGTGAAACTGCTGGATCTGCAGCAGAACACCAGCCCGGTGACAGATAGTAGCGAAACTCAGCGTTATACCGCGATGATGCTCAATACGCTGTCTGACGAACTGGATAAGCGCCTGAACGATAATGACAGCGCTCAGGCTAGTCGTAACAGCCAGCAGCTCAATGTGCAGAGCGGTGCTGATGATTCCGGTCTGCCATTGCTGGTGGTGCGTGGTACCTACAATCAGGTATGGGACCGTCTGCCGAAAGCGCTGGATAAAGTCGGGATGACCGTTAACGATCGCAGTCGTCCGCAAGGTTCGGTGTCTGTCAGCTATAAGGCACCGAGCAGCGGAACCTGGAATGAACTGGGTGCGCGCGATCCACAATTGCCGAACGGCGATTACAAACTGCAGGTCGGTGATTTGGGTAACCGCAGTACGCTGCAATTTATCGACTCCAAAGGACATACGCTAAGCCAGTCGCAAAATGATGCGCTGGTCGCTGTGTTGCAGGCCGCGTTCAGCAAGTCGTAAAACGCAAAAGGGTCGGGTTCTCCGGCCCTTCTTCATTTAGTCATCAACGTGATGGGTTTATCAACACGTTCAATTAACGGGCCCGGTGCGGGTGGCCCTTACTTGTGTGGAGTAATAAAAGATGCAAAAGCTAGCTGAGTTGTATCGCGGAAAAGCGAAAACGGTCTACACCACGGAAGATCCGGATCTGTTGGTGCTGGAGTTCCGCAATGATACGTCAGCAGGGGATGGTGCTCGCATTGAGCAGTTTGATCGTAAAGGGATGGTGAATAACAAGTTCAACCACTTCATCATGACCAAGCTGGAAGAAGCTGGGATCCCAACCCAGATGGTGAGTCTGCTGTCGGATACTGAAGTACTGGTGAAGAAGCTGCAAATGGTGCCAGTCGAATGCGTAGTGCGTAACCGTGCTGCAGGATCGCTGGTTAAACGCCTGGGTATCACGGAAGGTGAGATTCTCAATCCGCCGTTGTTCGACCTGTTCCTAAAAAACGACGCCATGCACGACCCGATGGTGAACGAGTCCTACTGCAAGACCTTCGGCTGGGTCAGCGAAGAGAATCTGTCGCGTATGAAGGAACTGAGCTACAAAGCCAATGAAGTACTGAGCAAGCTGTTTGGCGATGCGGGCCTGATCCTGGTGGACTTTAAGCTGGAGTTCGGTCTGTTCAAAGGCGAAGTGGTGCTGGGCGACGAGTTCTCGCCGGACGGTAGCCGCCTGTGGGATAAAGAAACCCTGAACAAAATGGATAAAGACCGTTTCCGTCAGAGCCTGGGTGGCCTGATTGAAGCCTATGAAGAAGTCGCACGCCGTCTGGGTGTTAAACTGGACTAACTGCGCAATCGTTTACGTTCTGGCAGGCGGCTGTAGTTTCCGGTTGCCAGAACGGGACAGCTGTTTGCCTGATACCTGTTAATCTGCCAAAGGTCTATCTGGTAGCGATTTGTCTGACAAGTCGGTGTCTGTTAGCCCGTTGCCGGATACTGCCTGACGACATCCGATCGTAGGTCTCTCTGATGCCTCTTCGCGGCTGGTCTCCTGCTGCGTGGCACTCTTCATATTGCTTTAGTGAATCATGCTGTCTGAGTGAAATGAGTGCTATTATTTCCTGCCTGTGTGTCGACCGATTCAGGCAAGGATATGTTTTATGGCCTTTTTTGACCCAACGTTACTTATCTTACTGGCATTGGCTGCCCTCGGTATTATCAGCCAGAACATGACGGTTACCCTGGCTATTTTGTTTTTGGTGGTGGTGCGTATTACGCCGCTGAATCACTATTTCCCGTGGGTGGAAAAATATGGCCTGTCGTTTGGGGTGCTGGTACTCACCATCGGCGTGATGGCACCCATTGCCAGCGGCAAAATTTCTGCCGGTGATGTGCTCTCTTCATTTTTACACTGGAAATCGTTACTGGCGGTGGCTATTGGTATCGCGGTTTCCTGGCTCGGTGGGCGAGGCGTCGCACTGATGAGTAACCAACCCTCGGTTGTGGCCGGTTTGTTGGTGGGTACCGTGATGGGGGTAGCGCTATTTCGTGGCGTGCCAGTGGGGCCACTGATTGCAGCGGGATTGCTCTCGTTACTGATCGGCAAAGGCTAAGTGTGCTTTGGGGAGTGTCGTGGAATCTTTCGTTGTCAGCCAGCACTATCAGCAGCGTTATGGCATTCGTCGTCTGCTGGTGCTAAGCGGCCAGTCTGACTGGTGCGGCGAGCAGGCTATACGCTTGAGTGCTCTGCTACCCGGAGACTGGTTGTGGGTGGGCACATCAGCACCGCAGCACATGACCCCTTTAGCGCCTTCGCGCGTGCGTGGTGTGTTAGGGCAGGAGTATCTGCACGCGGTATTTGATGCCAGAGAAGGCTTCGATGCACAAGCGCTGGCGATGTTGGCTGGGGCGCTCAAGGCTGGTAGTTGGCTCGTGTTATTGGTTCCCGAGTGGGCGTCGTGGCCTGATAGCCCGGATGCCGATAGCCTGCGCTGGAGTGAACAATCACAGCCGATTGCCACGCCTCGTTTTATCCGACATGTGCAGTGCCAACTGCTGGCGGATGAAGAGGTCATGGTATGGCGCCAGCAAGACGCCGAACCGGTGATGTCTCCCCCGGCACACCGCCCGGACTGGCTACCCGCTACTGGTGAGCCGACATCTTGCCAGTACCGCATCGTGCAGCAATTGCAGCATACCGCATGTGCCGTGTCGGTGATTACCGCCCCGCGTGGGCGTGGCAAATCAACGCTGTCCGGTATGCTGGCGAGCCAGTGTCAGGGGGGATGTTGGGTAACGGCACCGTCACGCGCTGCTGGCGAGATTCTGTTACGACAAGCCGGGGATGCAGCAACATTTTGGGCGCCGGACGCCCTGTTGGCGTTCTGTCAGCAGCACGGTACACCACCGGTAGACTGGCTGTTGATTGATGAAGCCGCCGCTATCCCTACGTCGCTATTGCGATCGTTATTGCCGTTTTTCCGTCGTGTGGTGATGACAACCACGGTTCAAGGCTATGAGGGGACTGGTCGTGGTTTTCTGCTTAAATTTTGTGCCTCATTGCCGAACTGGCAGGCTATCGAACTGACTGAGCCATTACGTTGGGCGCAGCATGATCCGCTGGAGCATATTGTGGATCGCATGATGCTGTTTGATGCTGAAAAACAGGTACCGAAACGACTTGATGCTCCCCCTGTTATTCGTCTGGAGAGGCAGGATGACTGGCTGAGCCAGCCCGAACGTCTGGAAGGCTGCTATGGATTGCTCTGTAGCGCCCATTACCGTACTTCTGCGCTAGATTTACGCCGCTTGATGGATGCCCCCGGTATGTATGTTGCCAGCGCTTGTGTCGACGAGAAGATTGGCGGGGTTATCTGGCTGGTGGATGAAGGGGGATTGTCGGCGACACTGGCGCAGGAGGTGTGGGCCGGACGCCGTCGCCCAAGCGGAAATTTGGTGGCGCAGTCGTTGGCCGCACACGCTAATCAATGGCAGGCACCGGTGTTACGATCGCGTCGTATCAGTCGTATCGCTGTGCTAGCCGCCCATCGAGGTCAGGGAATCGGTCTGGCACTGGTGCGAGATCAACAGCAACAGGCTCAACAGGCGCAACTGGATTTTCTGTCTGTCAGTTTCGGTTTTCAGCCAGACTTGTGGCAGTTCTGGCAACGTTGCGGGTTCCAACTGGTGCGTATCGGTAGTCATGTTGAGGCCAGCAGTGGGTGCTATAGCGCGATGGCACTGTTCCCGCTCAGTGAAGCGGGGGAGGCGTTGACCGCTTTAGCACACCATGAATTACGTCGGGATTGGTTTTGGCTGCGGCGCGATATTCCGTTGACGCTGGATTTGCCACTGGAGACAGAACAGGCATTCACGGTTGATGACTGGCGTAATCTGGCGGGGTTTGCTCTGGCTCACCGTCCGCCGGAAGCCTGTCAGGGGGCGTTGTCACGTTTGGTATTCCATTCGCCGATGGCATTGGTGGCCTTAAGGTTGTGGCTTGAGCAAGGTAAAAGTGCGACGGAGTGCGTTCAGCAACTGCAACTGGCGGGCAAAAAGGCGTTGGTTCAGCGCTGGCGTACCGAAACGGCCCAGGCGTTGCAGCATTTGGATGCCGCACAATGGCAACGCTGGCATGACGTTATCCTATAGCGAAATAAGTGGTTTTATTCCTCAGATTTATTTCAAGTGGTAGCGATCACAATTTTGCAACTAAAACTGTGAGATGACCTGCTGATTTTCCCCGTTCATATACACTGATCCTGATACAGGATAATGGAATAACTTGTTCAATAAACCTCAATATTGACCCGCCATCGAGGGGCGTATAGTGACCGCTGAATATTTTACATAGTCGGTTCCCCCAGAAGAGAACCGCAGGAGAGGCGATATGAAGCATGACTATTTTGTGGTGCAACAGCCACCTTCACCTAAGCAGTTGTTTTTACTATTTCACGGCGTAGGCGACAACCCGGTTTCTATGGGACAGATTGGCCGTTATTTTGCCGATGCATTTCCCATGGCGCAGGTTATCAGTGTGGGGGGCCCGGAAGCGATTGGCTTGGGCGAAGGACGCCAGTGGTTTTCGGTTCAGGGGGTAACGGAAGATAACCGTGCCCGCCGCGTGAATGCCGTTATGCCGCGTTTTATCGATACGGTTCGCTATTGGCAGGCGTCTACGGGAATCGATTATTCCCACACGGCGTTGATTGGTTTTTCTCAGGGCTCAATCATGATCCTGGAAGCGCTGAAAGCAGAGAAGAATCTGGCTGGGCGGGTTGTGGCATTCAGTGGCCGTTTTGCCACGCTGCCTGACCAGCCGATGTACGATGTGGTGGTTCATCTGGTTCATGGTGAGGAAGACCCGGTGATTACCGCCGATCATGCCCGGCAGGCAGCACAGAGCTTGCGCGCTCAGGGATCGGATTTTACGTTGGATCTGGTGCCGCAACTCGGGCACGCCATCGATGGCCGCATGATGGAATACGCGCTGGACCGACTGCATCACTATATTCCTAAACGCTTCTGGGATGAGGCGGTGATGGGGGAACGCGGTGAGCTGGTGGCATTTCGCTAACTGACCGATGGCGGGGTTCGTGTTTTAAGCCATGTATTTTAAGCGAGAAATGCAGCAGAAACCGCTCATCAATAAACAGGCCGGGCCACAAGAGTGACCCGGCCTTATGATGTTCAGTGTATGTCTCAGGGTTTTTTCTGCGGCCAGTCGTCTTCGTTGTCCCACTGTGCGTTGTTATCGCGGTGTGGCGGCAAAGGCGGTTTGTTATTCAGAAAACGTTTATGGTCAAGGCGGCGTAGTTCCTTGATACCGTTGAGCAGCATCCCCACTAGCACCAGCAGTATTACCCACCAGTAATCAGCCAGCCATCCCATGGTTGTTCCTCATTATTTTAGCGACTCTTATCGTATAAGCCTTATTGTAGCTGGTGAGCTGCCATTATTTCAGGTTATCGGTAAATACAGATCGGTTGCATGTCAGCGGATACGCTGTCTATCAACCGATATATTGATCAACCGGTATATTGTGTATCAGCAGACAATATAACGCGCTGAAACAGGCTCGATAGATTGTGTTCCAACCACTCCCGCCCGGCAATCTCTTCGCCTTGCCAGGCGTGTAAAATGCACTCAGGCGTTAGCTGTGACTGCGCAACCTGAGCCAGCGGTGCGTAGCTGAGGTGCCAGGGTTCTATCGCGACACCACCGTTATCCTGGGCGAATGGCCGGTAAAAACCGAAGCGGGCCATATGGTGGGTGAGCCAGTCGTTCAGACTGGAAAAATAACCGCCTGACTGGTATTCCCAGGGTTCCAGTTGCAATTTCTGACCGGCAGGTAATAAGTCCGGGTCGTAAACATCCAGATCACTGCCCCAATGGTGGCGGCTGCCGCCCGGTAATGCGGACCAGCGTAGAATAGCCTCACAACGAGCGCCTTCATCCAGCGCTAGTGCATCGAGCGGCTGGCAGTGACGGTCCAGCAGCGGGCGCTGACCGGTAAACTTGCCATTCCAGATCTGGCGCTGGCG